>CAZIUB010000059.1:0-14416 GCA_964542425.1 uncultured Rhodospirillaceae bacterium
TGGCTCAACCGCTGCCGAAGGCTCGCCAAGGATTGGGAGAACCTCAATCGAAAAGCCCTCGCGTTCCTACGCCTCGCATCCATCCGACTCATGCTTCGAAAACTATGCAATCCCGCTTGATGTTTCCGGACAGACTCTAAGAACTCATTTCGCCGATCCTGGCGCGGAGCTTGTCAGGAGGGACAAGTCGGCGACGGCCAATCCGAACGCTCGGAATAAGCCCAGCTTTGAGCCATATGTAGAATGTCGATCTTGATACGTTGCAGGCTTTGGCGGCTTGCGGGACACTAATCAGAATGCACCCATTCGAGTCCTCAGAATCGAGGCTTTGTCGAGTTCTTGACTGCTGTTCAGGCTTGACCGCGGTCATCTGCCTTCCTCCATATTTGAGTGGCGACGACTACTGATTGCATGCAGGTCAGATATTTAATACCGGGCGCAAATAATATCTGACCAACCGTCTGCGGTGGCGGTCAGTCAGGCAACGATATTTTCCAGGTAAGCTGTTAGCGCTTTTTCGGCAGCTGGACCCTATGAGCCGGAGATTGAGTGTCGCCCGGAAAGGTCTTTGAGAGGTCCCTAAATGCGGCATCGCTCGCACGCTGTCTAGCACGTGCAAACGTTAAGTCCTTTCGCAATGTAGGGACACCGGGTGTCTTCTTTTTGGCCTTGTAATGCTCGGGCAATCGTTTCGATCTCAACAATAAAGTCAGCGCCGTTGAGTCTGTAACGCTCTCGCCCTTTTGTTTCCGGTCGATCTTTATGGCCTCAACGAGCGCAAGCAATTCAAACTGAGCCTCAATGCGGACCTTAAAACTCAGAGTTGGCTTCGCACCAGGACGGGCGCTGAAAAACGGCACAAAGCGCTTCGCCAATAGATAGGCCAGGAGGTACCAATCCCAAACGGCGACCCCGTCAGTAGTATTGGGGCGGACGCCCTCACTCGCAGCCAGAGCGGTCATGCAAAAATCCCGTATGGCCAACCATCTAGCGAAAGCTGGATTCGAGACCTTAATAACTTTCCCGTTTGATCCCGGTATCTCCACCTCCGCAGGCGGCTCCTCGCCTGGCGTGAGTTGCCGGAACAGTTCAGCGACGCTCCTAAAGTGTTTTTCTTTTCCAGTCATGCGGTTCCTTTAAGCCCCCGCAACGTGACAACCTTGCCTTTAGGCACGGGATCTACCGCAAATCTTGACCATGCTTCCATCATTCGGCGCCGCTTCTCAAACAGGTCGCCGCGCCGGTATGCCGCTTCCACCTTGTCGCCGATGGCGTGAGCGAGCGCCATTTCGGCCACGTCACGCGGAAAATTGGTTTGCTCGGCCGCCCAATCGCGGAACGTCGAGCGGAAGCCATGGGCCGTCAAATCGTCGCGCTTCATGCGCTTCAAGAGCGCCAACAACGCCATATTGGAAAGGCCCCGCCCGATCCTGCCGCCGGGAAACACGAATCCGCCGGCCTCACGGATTTCACGTAGGGGCCGCAGGATTGCCAGCGCCGGGGCCGATAGCGGGATGCGATGCTCGCGCCCGGCCTTGATGCGGTTCGCTGGGATTGTCCAAGTCGCCGCGGCCAAGTCGATTTCGCCCCACGTCGCGCCGATCACCTCACTCGTCCGGCAAGCCGTCAGGATGGCGAATCCAAGGGCGCGGGCCGCGATGCCATCCTGCCCCCGCAATGCCGCCATGAAGGCCCCGAGCTCGGCATAGGGCAGGGCCGCGTGATGGACCACAACTTGCACCTTGGCGCGCGCCGGCAACAGGTTTTCAAGATGGCCCTTCCACCGCGCCGGGTTTTCACCCTTGCGATGCCCGCGCGCCGTCGCCGCGTCCAGGATGGATTCGATCCGCCCTCGAACCCGCGCCGCCGTTGTCGTCTTGCCCGCCCAGATCGGATCAAGAATCTTCATCACCAGCCCCGCGTCGATTTCGCCAACAGGCAAGTCGCCGATGATGGGATAGGCATAGGTTTCCAATGTCGCGCGCCATTGGGCCGCATGCTTGGCATTGCGCCAGCCGGAGGCGTGACTGCGGAGATAGGTTTCGGCCGCTTGCCGGAACGTCACCAGCTTGGCCCGCTTTGCCCGTTCCAAGGCCCGCCGTGACTCCCTGGCGTCGATGGCGTCCAATCCCTCGGCCAAGAGCCTACGGGCTTCCAGGGCCTTCGTACGGGCCTCGGCAAGCGTCACCACCAGCAAGGCACCCAGGCCCATCGCGCGGGATCGGCCCGCCAGGCGATAGCGAAAAAGCCAAGAGCGGTTTTCGCCCTTCGGCCCGCTCACCTGCAAGTAGAGTCCGTCCCCGTCGCCATACAGGCCGGGCCGACGGGCACGTTGAACCGATAGCGCAGTGAGCTTTTGATGTTTCCGTGGCACGTTCCGCCTCCACAACCGGGTTGCCTACCCACAACCCTACCCACAAACCCAATCTAGATTATGGGGGACGTTCGCGGACGTTGCAAGATGGCGGTGAAAAGAAAAGCCCAATTGGCGGGCCTATTTCGCGACAATCGCGGACTATCTCAATCGTAGAAAATCAATGGTGTGGCGGAGAGGGTGGGATTCGAACCCACGGTACCCGTGAGGGTACAACGGTTTTCGAGACCGCCCCGATCGGCCACTCTGGCACCTCTCCACTGGCTTGCGCATCGAAGCGAGGGCGCGACCCTATCCAAACCGAGGAAAAGCCGCAACCCCGCTCCCGGGGCTTCGCGGGCACTCGAGGGGCCGCACGGAAATACCCGCCTCTCGCCATTGCCCGCGTAGCATGCGAGAAAACTGGAGGGAGCAATCGGCCAGCCGCCCCCACATTGCCCGGGTGCGTCGGGTAACCGAGGCCAGCGATGTCCAAACCATGATCCAGCCAAGCGCGCCTGAGGACCTTCCGGAAATCCCGGTCGTGGATTGCGGCGCCGGGGGCCCTTTCCGGCTGGCCGAGCTGATGCCAGCCGGCATGGCCGACATGCTCGATGCCGCCCGGCGCCTCTACACAAGGCCGCTGCTGGGACTGATCGACCGGCGCTCACAGGCCTGGCTTGCCCGCAACAAGAGCCCCTACGCGCCCGAGATCGAACGGATCGCGGCATTCGCCGGCCGGCCGGGCGTTCGCGCGCTCAATATCTCGTATGAATGGGCATGCACCACCGGCGCCAGGGATGGGCGGCTGTGCCGGGTGCTCGATTGGCCGTTCAAGGGCCTGGGCCGAGGCGTTGCCGTCGCCCGCCACACCGGCCAAGCCGGGACCTGGTACAATGTCACCTGGCCGGGTTTCGTCGGCGTCTTGACCGCGCTCAAGCCCGGAAAATTCGCCGCCGCGCTCAATCAGGCGCCGCTTCGCCGGCGCACCGGATTGCTGGCATGCGATTGGCTGATCGACCGGGTGCGGGTCGATCGCTCGATCGATCCTCCGTCCACCCACATCTTGCGCCAGGCCTTCGAGACCTGCCCCGATTTCGATTCGGCACTTGCCTTCCTTGGGTCTCAGCCGATGGCGCTCCCCGCCTTGTTCGTGCTGGCAGGCGTCAAGGGCGAGGTCGCGATCATCGAGCGCCAGGAGCAAGACGCAATCATCCATCGCGGCCCCGGCGCGATCGCCAATCATTGGCTGAACCCGGATTGGCGCGGCCGGCCGCGCGGCGAGGAAAGCCAGGGCCGGCGGCAAATGCTGCTCGACCGGATCGAGGGGCACGCGCTGGAACCCGATTTTTCCTGGCTTGTGCCCCCGATCCTGAACCGAAGGACGCGTCTTGCGACCTTCCTCGATGCGGTCAAGGGCGAGATGGCAATCCTCGGGCTGGAGCAATCGGGGCGCTCCGCCGTGCCAGCGACCAGGATTCTCCGGCTTTCCGGCTTGCTCCCCTGATGAAATTCTGCTTCTCCAATAAGTACTTAGTGAAACCACGGGCAGCCGCCATGAACAAGGGCCCGGCTGCCTTTCGCCCGCCAATTCCGATTGACACTCCTGGCCGGCCCCGTGTATTCCCGCGCCTGTGTTCCGATCCCGTGAGACAAGTGCCTCTGCGTGGATATTTGTCTCACAGGTGAATCGGCCCACAAGCCTAAACGTGCTCGTGGTATTCAGCTTCCGACAAATGTATCCTTCGGGGGTTCATTTGTTGGAACCATGCCACGAGGATGGGCCGCCCCGGGACCTGGCCCCGGGACCTGGGTTAGCGGCCCCTGTTTTTTGCCCTTCCCGACCCTTAAACATCGGGATCGGAACAATCGAGATCGGATCATCATGTTCGCAGTGATCAGAACCGGCGGCAAGCAATACAAGGTCGCCAAGAACGACGTCATCATTGTCGAGAAGCTCGAGGCCGATGCCGGCCAAGAAGTGAAGTTCGACCAAGTGCTGATGATCGGCGCGGATTCCGGCCTCAAGCTCGGCCAGCCTTTGGTTGCGGGCGCCAGCGTGACGGCGACCGTTCTCGAACAAGCCAAGGCCGACAAGGTCATCATCTTCAAGAAGAACCGCCGGCACAATTACCGGCGCAAGCGCGGGCACCGGCAGAAGATCACGGTGCTGCGCATTTTGGACATCATGGCCGCCTGAGGCGTACCCTCTAGGAGACGTTACGATGGCACACAAGAAGGCAGGCGGCTCCTCCCGCAATGGCCGCGATACCGCCGGAAGGCGACTCGGCGTGAAGAAGTACGGCGAGGAAGCGGTCTTGGCCGGCAACATCCTGGTGCGCCAGCGCGGCACCAAGTTGCATCCGGGCAGCAATGTCGGCATCGGCAAGGACCACACCCTTTTCGCGACCACGAATGGGCGGGTCAGGTTCCACCGTTCCAGCGGCGGGCGCACCTTCGTCTCGGTGGTCCCGAGCAACTGAATGCGATCGGCGCGGGGCGAAGGTCCCCCGCGCGGCCATTCACGGAAGTTTCAAGGGGAATGGCGGGGACGCCGTTCCCCTTTTCGTTTGGGCGTTGTTCGCGAGAGACAATAGGGCGATGAAGTTCCTGGATCAGGCCAAGATATTCGTGAAAAGCGGTGCCGGGGGCGCCGGGGGTGTCAGCTTCCGTCGCGAGAAGTTTATCGAATTCGGCGGGCCCGATGGTGGCAATGGCGGGCGCGGCGGCGACATCGTGGTCGAGGCGGTGTCCAATCTCAATACGCTGATCGATTATCGCTATCGGCAACATTTCAAGGCCCGCCGCGGCAATCACGGCATGGGCAAGGACCGGACCGGCGCTAATTCCCCCGCGATCGTGCTCAGGGTGCCGATCGGAACCCAGATTCTGGACGACGACCGGGAGACCGTGCTGTTCGACTTGACAAGGCCCGGCCGAGTTGTGCTGGCCAAGGGCGGCGACGGCGGGCTCGGCAACGCGCATTTCAAGAGTTCGACTAATCGGGCACCGCGCCATTCGACGCCCGGCTGGCCGGGCCAGGAGCGCTGGGTGTGGCTGCGCCTGAAACTGATCGCCGACATCGGGATCGTCGGCCTGCCCAATGTCGGCAAGTCGACACTTCTTTCCGCCGTCAGCCGTGCTAGACCGAAGATCGCCGATTATCCCTTCACCACTTTGCACCCGCAATTGGGCGTGGTCCGGATCGACGATCAGGAATTCGTGCTGGCCGACATCCCGGGCCTGATCGCGGGCGCCCATGATGGGGCGGGTCTGGGCGACCGCTTCCTCGGCCATGTCGAGCGCTGCGGCGCGCTCATCCATCTGGTCGACGGCACCGAAGAGAATGTCGCCCGTGCCTATCGCACCATCCGCAACGAGCTCGCCGCCTACGGCCCGGCCTTGGCCGCCAAGCCGGAAATCCTTTGCCTCAACAAATGCGATGTGCTGGCACCTGAGGAGATTGCCAAGAAATGCACTTCTCTTGCCCGGGCGGCCAAGCTCAAAAAGGGCCGCGCCAGGAATGCGCCCGCGCCGGTTCCGGCGATCTCGGCGGCGACCGGCGAAGGAATCGCCGAGCTCATGCGCCGGGCGCTGGCGCTTGTACTCGCGCGCCGCGCCGACACCGCCCGAGGGACACAAGCGGACCTCCGGGAAGCGACGCCGGTGCCAACCTTCGAACAAGCGTGATCCATGAATCGCGTCCGTGCCGCCACGAAAGCTGGGCCCCATGTTACCCATTGATGATACCCGCCGGCGTGTATTTGCGGGGTCATTTGGCTCGAATCAGCCAGTCACGCGACGGCGGCTACTAGCATGAGTGGAGCCAGCCGAGCACAGAGAACCGACACCGATCTTGGCGTGGCGCGTCGTTTGGTGGTCAAGATCGGATCGGCCCTGCTGGTCGAAGAGGAAAGCGGCGACATCTGCCGGCGCTGGCTGGACGCGCTGGGCGATGATGTCGCTCGGTTTCGCGCGCGCGGCGTCGATGTGATCCTGGTTTCCTCGGGCGCGATCGCCGTCGGCAGGCGCCACCTTGGCCTCGCACCCGGCTCCTTGCGGCTGGAGGAAAAACAGGCAGCCGCCGCGACCGGCCAGATCCGTCTCGCGCACGCCTATCAGGAAACGCTGGCGCGCCACGCCATCACGGTGGCGCAGATTCTGCTCACCCTCGACGACACCGAGGAGCGCCGCCGGCATTTGAACGCGCGCTCGACCCTGAACGCGCTCCTCAAGATGGGTGCCATCCCGGTGATCAACGAGAACGACACCGTGGCGACCGAGGAAATCCGCTTCGGCGACAACGACCGGCTGGCCGCGCGGGTGGCGGCCATGATCAGCGCCGACACCCTGGTGCTGCTCTCCGACATTGACGGGCTCTATACCGCCGACCCGCGCAAGGACAAGAATGCGAGGCTGATTCCCCGGGTAATGGAACTTACGCCCGAGATCGAGGCCGTGGCCGGCGAGGCCCCGCCCGGCCATTCCTCGGGCGGCATGGTGACCAAGCTCGGCGCCGCGCGCATCGCCATGGCCGCCGGTTGCCGGATGGCGATTGCCGACGGAAGGGTATCGCACCCCTTGCAGGCGATCCTGGAGGGCGGCACCTGCTCCTGGTTCCTGCCCTCGGCGGAGCCCCGCACCGCGCGCAAGCGCTGGATCGCCGGCGCGCTGAAGCCCAAGGGAAGGATCGTGGTCGATGCCGGCGCCCTGGTGGCGCTCCGCCAAGGCCGCTCGCTGCTGCCCGCTGGCGTGACCAAGGTCGAGGGCCGCTTCGAGCGCGGCGATGCGGTGGTGGTGGCCGATCCCGAGGGCACCGAAGTGGCGCGCGGTCTCATCGCCTATTCGGCCAAGGATTCCAGGCTCATCATCGGCCACAAGAGCCGCGAAATCGCCGACTTGCTTGGCTATCGCGGCCGTGATGAGATGATCCATCGTGACGATCTGGTACTGAGCTGAACGATGCTGGCAGCCCCAAAAACCAACGACGACGCAAGTAGCGATTCCCTGGAAGCGCGCATGCGAGACCTTGGCCGCGCAGCCCAGATCGCGGCCAGCGAGCTGGCCCAGGCCGAGCGCGCGACCAAGGATCGGGCGCTTCTGGCCATGGCCCAAGCGCTACGTGCGCGCGCGGGCGACATCATCGCCGCCAACGCCCTCGACATGGATGATGCCAAGGCCAAGGGGTTGTCGGGCGCCCTCCTCGATCGCCTGTTGCTCGATCCACCCCGCGTCGCGGCGATGGCCAAGGGCCTGGAGGAAATCGCCACCCTGCCCGATCCCATTGGCCGCGTCCTTGCGGAATGGACCAGGCCCAATGGCCTTCGAATCAGCCGTGTCGCGGTACCGCTCGGCGTGATCGGCATCATCTACGAGAGCCGCCCCAACGTCGCCGCCGATTCCGGCGGGTTATGCCTGAAATCCGGGAATGCCTGCATCCTGCGCGGCGGGTCGGAAAGCGGGCGAGCGTCGGCCACCATCGTCGATGCCCTGCGATCGGGCTTGGGTTCCGCCGGATTGCCGCAAGGTGCCATTCAGCGCGTACCCACCCAGGACCGCGCGGCGGTGGGCCTTCTTCTTGCCATGCACGATGTCATCGACATGATCGTGCCTCGGGGCGGGCGCGGCCTCATCGAACGGGTGACCGCCGAAAGCCGCATCCCCGTCCTCAAGCATCTGGAGGGCATCTGCCACACGTATGTCGACGGCGCCGCCGATCCCGAAAAGGCAAGAGCCATCGTGCTCAACGCCAAGATGCGCCGTACCGGAATCTGCGGCGCGACCGAGACCTTGCTCGTGGATCGCCGCGCCCTCCCCTTGCTGCCGCGATTGGTCGGCGATCTGCTGCAGGCCGGTTGCGAGGTCAGGGGCGATGCCCAGACCCAGGCGATCGACAAGCGGGTGGTGCCCGCCGGTCCGGCGGATTGGGACACGGAGTATCTGGATGCCATCATTTCGGTTGCCGTAATCGAGGGCGTCGAGGGCGCGATCGAACACATCCGCAAGCACGGCTCGAAGCACACCGAGGCGATCGTCACCGAGGACGCGTCCGTGGCCGCGCAATTCCTGCGCGAGATCGATGCCGCGATCGTCATGTGGAACGCCTCCACGCAATTTTCCGATGGCGGCGAATTCGGCATGGGGGCGGAGATCGGCATTTCCACCGGCAAGCTGCACGCACGCGGCCCCGTCGGCGTCGAGCAATTGACCAGCTACAAATACCTGGTGCGGGGCGATGGCCAGACGCGGCCCTGATCGCGCCAGCCCTCGCGGCCAGGCATGAGGCGCCGGCGGATCGGTATTCTGGGCGGCTCCTTCAATCCCGCCCATGAGGGCCACCGCGACATCTCCGTGGCCGCCTTGGCCGCCTTGGGCCTCGACCAGGTGTGGTGGATGGTCTCGCCCCAGAACCCCTTGAAAGTGGCCTCCGGCATGGCGCCCTTCGCCGAACGCCTGGCGGGAGCGAGGGCGATCAGCGATCACCCGCGCATCCTGGCGACCGACATCGAGGCACGAATGGGCAGCCAATTCACCGCCGATACGCTCGCCCGCCTGACCGTCCGCTTCGTGGATTGCCGTTTTGTCTGGCTGATGGGGGCCGACAATTTGGCTCAAATCCACCGTTGGCGGGACTGGGAGGAAATCTTCCGTCTTCTGCCGATTGCGGTTTTCGACCGGCCTACCTATACTTATCGGGCACTAGCGGCCGTGGCGGCGCGGCGGTTCGGTCGGTGCCGGGTGCCCGAGGCGGCACTCGGTTCCCTGCCGCGAAGGCCAGCACCGGCATGGGTGTTCGTGCATCATCGGCTGAACCCGATCTCGGCTACTTCCATTCGAGCCCTGCGCGAGCGCTCGGTGCGAAGGGCATCGCCTGGCGGCGGCGGGACGGGAATTGGCAATCAGGGCTGGCGGTCGGCCGATGCCGTCGGCAAGGAGGGTGCGAGCCATTCCACGCGCGCGTAAGGCGGCCGCCAGATCGGCCGCGTCGAACTCCGCGAATTTGCTCAAAATCGTGGAGCAGTCCCTTGACGACGACAAGGCCGAGCGTGTGGTCGTCGTTGATCTACAGAACAAGTCCAGCATCGCCGATTACATGGTCATCGCCACCGGGCGCAATTCCCGGCAATTGGCGGCCATGGCCTCGCATCTGGACGAAAAGCTCACCAAGGCCGGCGTCAAGCGTGTCGCCATCGAAGGCAAGACCCAGGGCGATTGGGTGTTGCTGGACGGCGGCGACATCATCGTTCATCTGTTCCGGCCCGAGGTGCGCGGCTTCTACAATCTGGAGAAAATGTGGGGCACCGATGCATTGGGCCCCGAACGATTGACCGCCATGGCCTGATTCCGGGAAGCGTCGCTTCGCGGATTTGGGGCGCGCGATCAGGGCCGCCGGGGCGCTTGCGCCCGGGCCTTACCCATGCGACCCCTGGTGTTGTGGTTCCAACGTTTGATTCCCAATAATTCCCGTTGGAACCACAACCCATGCCATCAACGCCATGAACCTGGAAAATCCGCTTCGCAAGGTCCAACCCAATCATGATAGTATTCATCTCGGACGGCTCCTTTTCCCTGGTGTGAAGCAACATCCACCAGTTTGGCACATTGATGCTGTTTCGGGGGCTGTCCACCCCATCATTCCCGTTGGCCCATGTTCCGGGCCGAATTGTCTCTGGAGCGGGATGTCGGTTGCGGAACGCTAGTGTCCCGATTCTGAAAATCGCCAGACCACCCGGCGACACCCCGAGCGAATTTCAGAATCGAAAGGACACTGGCAACTTATTCTGCCCTAGTGTCGTATTCGGTTTTGCAAGTTCGCTTGGCGAGCCCGGCCGCGTGATCTAGCGAACTTTCATAACCACGACACTGGCCGGCGGAACCGCGCCCGGCGATCTTCGTGGGCCACGCTTGTGAACGGCGGAGAACCCAATCGTGAATATTTCCCGGGGCGCGGTGATCGCCTTCACCGGGGCGGTGTGTTTTTCCGCCAAGGCGATTTTCGTCAAGCTGGCCTATGCCGAGGGCGCCGATGCGATCACCACGTTGGGACTCCGCATGGTCTTCGCGCTGCCCCTGCTGCTCGCCGCCGCCCTGTGGTCCAGCCGGGGCGCCATCGCGCCAATGACGCGCCAGGATTGGCGCGCGGTGCTGTTCCTGGGTTTCGTCGGCTATTACCTGTCCAGCCTGCTCGATTTCCTGGGCCTGGCCTATATCAGCGCCGGGCTGGAGCGGCTGATCCTGTTTCTGTACCCGAGCGTGGTGGCGATCATTTCCTGGGCCATTCTCGGCAAGCCGATCGGTCGGCGGGGCCTCATCGCCTTGGTCCTCTCCTATGGTGGCATCGCCTTCGCCTTCGTCAAGGATGTCGAGCATGTCGGCGACTTGGATGCGGTGATGATCGGCGGGGGATTGGTCTTCGCCTGCACCATCTTCTATGCGATCTATCTGGTGGGGAGCGGCCAGTTGGTCGGGCGGCTTGGCGCCAATCGTTTCAGCGCCTACGCCACGAGTGTGGCGGCGATATGCTGCGTGTTGCAATTCCTTTTGACCCGGCCGCTCTCGGCCTTGGCGCTGCCTTGGCCGGTGTTCGGGCATACCTTCGCCATGGCCGTGATCTCCACGGTGCTGCCGGTGTTTCTCATGTCCAAGGCGATCCAGTTGATCGGCGCCACCAAGGTTTCCATCATCAGTGCGGTGGGGCCGGTGGCGACCATCCTGCTCGCCTATCTTTTTCTCGACGAGAGGATCACCTGGCACCAGATCGTTGGCGCCGCCCTGGTGCTTGCCGGGGTACTGCTGATCGGCACTAGGGCAAGGAACAATCCGATAAATCCGGCTGGCGCCGGAGCCGCCCGCTGAGCGCTTTTATTTCAGCCTCGGTTCAGCCTGTGTGGCCGCTCGTCGCCCGTTCGTGGCGTCGCTCCCTTGACGCGCCGAAGCAACCGGCGAAAGGCCGGCAGATCCGCGCGCGCCTTGCGCTCGGAAAAAAAAGGCCGCCGTATTCATGGCGGTTAGTTTCTCCGCCACCGCGATCGACAGAAACTGGTTCAGGCTCACCCCTTCCTCCTTGGCGGCCTTCTCCGCCGCCATCTTGATCGAGCGAGGAAGTCGCAGCAGATAGGTTCCATTCGCGCTCATGACCAAATCCATTGCAATATGACGGACGATGGGCAAGCAAGGCCGTGTGAAGGGCGAATGTGCGAGGAATTTCGCTGGCAATCCCTGGCCAAATCCGTATCTTGCCGGCGAAATCCGATTGGCCATTCCCATGAGCACGCTGGAAATTGAAGTCGCGCGGCGCCGGACCTTCGCGATCATCGCGCACCCGGACGCCGGCAAGACGACGCTGACCGAGAAGCTGCTGCTGTTCGGCGGCGCCATCCAGATGGCGGGCGCCGTCAAGGCGCGCGGCGAGCAGCGCCGCGCGCGTTCCGACTGGATGAAGGTCGAGCGCGAGCGCGGCATCTCGGTCACCGCCTCAGTGATGACCTTCGAATACGGGGCCCGCGTTTTCAATCTGTTGGACACGCCCGGCCACGAGGATTTCAGCGAGGATACCTACCGCACGCTGACCGCGGTCGATTCCGCGATCATGGTGATCGACGCCGCCAAAGGGATCGAGAGCCAGACCCGCAAGCTGTTCGAGGCCTGTAGGCTTCGCGACGTGCCGATCATCGCCTTCATCAACAAGCTCGACCGCGAGGGCCGCGATCCCTTCGACCTTCTGAGCGAGATCGAGCAGATTCTGGCGCTCGATGTGACGCCCGCCTCCTGGCCGATCGGCATGGGCCGCCGGTTCAAGGGATGCTTCGATCTTCTGCGCAATCGGCTGATCCTGTTCGGGCGCGGCGAGACCCAGGCCGAGGGAGAGGAGATCGCCGGTCTCGATGATCCGCGCCTGATTGCGGCGATCGGCGCGGAGGAGGCCGGCGAATTGGCGAGCGCCGTCGCGATGGCCAGGGGATTGATGCCGGAATTCAATCTCGTCCATTATCGCGAGGGGCATCTGACGCCGGTCTATTTCGGCTCGGCCATCAACAATTTCGGGGTTGGCGAATTGCTGGCCGGATTGGCGGAACTGGCACCGGCACCCCGGTCGCAACCGGCCATTACCCGCAAGGTCGCCCCGGAAGAAGACAAGGTCACCGGCTTCGTTTTCAAGATCCAGGCCAACATGGATCCCAAGCACCGCGACCGCATCGCCTTCATGCGGCTTTGCTCGGGGCATTTCAGGCGCGGCATGAAGCTCCTGCATGTGCGCTCCGGCAAGCAGCTCAACCTCCACAATCCGGTGCTGTTCCTGGCCCAGGACCGGGAACTGGCCGAGGAGGCCTTCGCCGGCGACATCGTGGGCCTGCCCAACCACGGGAACTTGCGCATCGGCGACACCTTGAGCGAGGGCGAGATTCTGCAATTCACCGGCATTCCCTCCTTCGCGCCGGAACATTTGCAGACGATCCGGCTCGAGGACCCGATGCGCGCCAAGCATCTGGGGCGCGCGCTTGAACATCTGGCGGAGGAAGGGGTGGCCCGGGTGTTCCGGCCGGCGATCGGCACCGAATGGATCGTGGGCGTCGTGGGCGCCCTGCAATTCGAGATTTTGGCCGACCGGATCCGCACCGAATACGCCATCCCGGTGCGCTTCGAGCCGGCTGGCCTGTTCACCGCTCGTTGGGTCGAGGCCGAAATTCCGGCCGACCTGAATTCATTCCTCGACGCCACCAAGGCCTCGCTGGCGAAGGATCACAATGGCGATCCGGTCTTTCTCGCCCGCAACGCCTGGCACCTCGATCGCGCCCAGCAGGATTTCCCCAAGGTCAGGTTCCTAAAGGTCAAGGAACAATCGCATTAAAGATTGCGGGTTACCCCACCATTAAGCACGTTTGGGCATATTGGCGCGATGGAGAGTGAAATCGCCAAATCCATCAAGAAGTCGCTTGATTTGCAGAAAATCAACGCCGTGGTCGTGGCCGAGCAGAACGCCACATCGGCGCTGCTGAGCGGCCAGTTGCGCGCCCTTAAGGTCGGAGCAGTCCATGCCTTCGCCAATGGCGACGTGGCCATCGATCGAATGGTGAATGCGCCCCGGATCGAGGCCGACATCGTGATCGTGGAGTGGAACAGCCAGGACCAGGCGGATTTGATCAAGCGCCTGCGCCGTGTCGGCCCGCGCCGGTTGCGGGAATTGCCGCTGATCGCCATCATGTCGCGGGCCGATGTCGACACTGTGCTGATGGCCCGCGACAGCGGCGCCAACGCGGTCCTGGCCCGGCCATTGTCGGCGGCGCAACTCCTCGACAAGGTGACCTGGGCGTTGACCACCGAAATCCCCTTCGTCCGCGCCGAGGGTTATGTCGGCCCGGACCGGCGGCGCTTTCGCGGCATCGAATTCGACGGCCCGGACCGGCGCCACGAACCCGGCCCGCGCGAGGCGCCAAGAAAGAGCTAGGGAACCTCTGAATAAATCGAAGTTTGAAGATTTTAGGCTGATTTTTGTGACTTTTCTGCTTGTGCGTGGTGTGTGTTTGGCTTGACCGGCGCTCTTTGGCGCCGAGATCGCGGTATTCGGGCGCGGCTCGGGCGTCAAGCCATCGCGTATCGTATCAGGGCGCGTCGCTTCACATAGAGGTTGACGAGCGCGAAGCTGACCTGCAGCCGGTTGAGGTTTTTGGCGATGCCGCGATAGCAGACTTTGCGGAACCCGAATATGCATTTGAGAATACGGAAGGGATGCTCCACACGAGCGCGTACGCGCGACTTTGTGCGGTTCTTCGCCACCTCTTGATCACTGAGCGCCGTAGCGCGGTTGCCGCGATGATGGGTAAAATCCCGAGGCTGCCGGCGCGTCTGCTTGCCGTGGATTTCAAAACCCAAACTCGAAAATGTCTTCTGGCGCATGGTTTCCTCCCAAAAACACTCGAATCACTTAAGGCCACCTCTAAAAACCCGGTATTTTGAGCGGATTTTTGCGGCGGCGATGGGATGAGGTTGTTTTTGACAGGGGTTCTTCCGCCATTTTCTATTTTTTTATGCGGCGTGCAACCGCTTTTTCCCGCTTCCGGCGCT
>CAZIUB010000060.1:0-103059 GCA_964542425.1 uncultured Rhodospirillaceae bacterium
TGCTGGACGAGTTCGTCTACGACCCCGCCGCGCCGGGTGCTGGGGCCATCCTCGACATGGCCGAGGGCAGTTTGCGTTTCGTCAGCGGCGATCTTCCGAAGGAAGCCTTTCGCGTGTCCACGCCGCTCTGCACCATCGGCATTCGCGGCACCAATTTCAAGGTCCGGGTTCAGGCCAATGGCGATACGCTGGTGGCGGTCGATGATGGCGTGGTCGCGGTCACGGTGACCAGCACCGGCCAGGAGATCACGGTCAACGAAGGGCAAAGCGTCGAGATACGACGAGCCGGGACCTCCGCTTTGCCAGTCGATGAAGTGATCCTTACCGAGGACGAAGTGCTGCTGGTCGGCAACCAGATCGTCGATTTCGGTTGGGGCGAGGAACTCATCGACGAGGCCGGAGCGGAGGGGGAGGAAGGCGAGGAAGGCGAAACAACCTATATTCCGCCGGTAAAGCCTAAGGGCGAATCCAAGGGCGGCGATGGCGGTGGCGGTGGCGAAGGCGGGGGCGAATGATCGGCGAAGCCGACCGAATCGCCGATTCGATTCTGGACAAGATCGCCGGCACGAAACGTCAAGGCGCGTGGTTCGAATGGCCGATGTTGGCGATCTGGGAACCGGCGCCCTTGTATCTCATTGAATCGCCGTTGGCCCTCACCCCTCCGCGATTTTCGCCGTGCCCTGCCAGAGCGGCCGGCTCATCGTTTCGGTGAAATCCGGGAACATGATGTTGAAGGAGATGCTGATCCGGTCGCCCTCGCCGCGGTTGACCGGCACGGAATGGACGAGCCAGGCCGGGAACAGCACCAGGCGGCCCTCTTTCGCCTCGAGCGAGACTTCGTTGCCGAGGTACTTGTTCCACTGGCGCGTGGGCGGCGCGATGTGAAAGGCCTGCGGCCTGGGATCGGAGAAGACGATCCGCCCCTTCCGGTCCGGCAGTTGAACGTAATAGACGCCGCTTAGAAAATTGTTGGGATGGGTGTGGGGCGAGTTCAACCCGCCTTGGGGGTTGATATTGGCCCAGCATCCGGTGATCTCGAAGGCCTCGGCGGAAATTTGCAGGAAGTCCAAGGCAGCCTTTGCCGCACCCCGAGCGAGCTTCACGAATTCCGCGAATTCGCCCCGCGTGTGCAGGACCGGATCGGTCTGCCAAGTGCTGCCGAGGGGAATGGGGGCCCGAGGCTCGGTGATCCGATAGATGACCCGGCCGAGCTCCTCGTTGAGTGGGCGCGCGTGGTCCGGCTCAAGATCGGCGACCCAAAGCGGCGTCGGAAACAAATCCTTGACTTCGGTCTTCGCGAACATGGCGTCGAGGGCGCCCTCGGATGCTTGGGTTTACTCCCCTGAAAGAAACGCCGGTCGCGGCGGGAGCGCAAGCCTGGATCGGCAGGGCGCGAAATCGATTTGGGGGTTCCTTGCTGCCTGCCGGGCCTCGGTAAATCCTGTGGCGGCCTCGCCAAACCAATCAATTTATTGGAGCGGGCGAAGGGATTCGAACCCTCGACCCCAACCTTGGCAAGGTTGTGCTCTACCCCTGAGCTACGCCCGCGCTCCGATCGGCGGCCGGCATCATAGCCGCCGCGCCTGTGATTGCAAGTATCCGGGTTTTTCTTGCTGATCAAGGGGATGGCGATCCCGGGTCAGCTCTTATCGAGGCCGTTTGGCGTCGGCTCGCTGGTGACAGCGCCCAGCCTCGCCGCTATGGTGCCGCGCCCATGCCGGCAAGCAACAATCAGGCCCGATGAACGCAACGAGCGAGACGACACTCCCCACCTCTCCCGAGCGGCTGCTCTTGCGCCTCACCGAACTGGGCATCGAGACGCGGACATTCGCGCATCAACCCGTCTTCACCGTCGAGGAGGCCAAGGCGCTCCGAGGTGCATTGCCGGGCGGCCACATCAAGAACCTCTTCTTGCGCGGCAAAAGGGAGGAGATGTGGCTGGTGGTGGTCGAGGAGGACAAGCGGGTGGACTTGAGGGCCCTGGGCGAGGCGCTGGGCGCCGGCAAGTTGAGCTTCGGCAGCGCGGAGCGCCTGATGCGCCATTTGGGGGTCTTGCCGGGGGCGGTAACCCCGTTTGCCATTGTCAACGACCGCGAAAAGCGGGTCCAGGTGATCCTCGACCAGGATCTTCCGGGTTTCGACCTGGTCAATTGCCATCCGCTGACCAACGACCGGACCACCACCCTGAAATCGGTCGATTTGCTGCGCTTCCTGGAGGAAGAGGGCCACCCGCCCCGGCTGATGAAGTTCTGAAGTTCCGATGCCGAGGCGCTTGATTGGGTTCGCGCGCCGGACCATCTTAAGACATCTTGAACAAGGCGTATCGATCGGAGTGGATTGAATGGAACAGATGATTGGCGGTGGCAAGCAGGCGGGCGAGGTGGTCAAGGACACCAGCACCGCGAACTTCCGGGCGGACGTTCTCGAGGCCTCGATGCAGGTGCCGGTGATCGTTGATTTCTGGGCCCCGTGGTGCGGGCCGTGCAAGCAGCTTGGGCCGACCATCGAAAAGGCGGTGAAGGAGGCCAGGGGCGCGGTCCGGCTGGTCAAGATCGATGTCGATCAGAATCAGGAACTGGCCGCGCAGATGCGCGTCCAGTCGATCCCGGCGGTCTTCGCCTTTTTCCAGGGCCGCCCGGTCGACGGGTTCGTCGGCGCCCAGCCCGAAAGCGCCATCAAGCAATTCGTGGCTCGTCTGGTTAAGACCGCCGGCGGCGCGCAGGGACCTTCGCCCATCGACGAGGCGCTGGAACAGGCCGATGCGGCGTTTGCCGAGGGCGATCACGGCGCCGCCAGCGCCATCTTCGCGCAGATCCTGCAACACGAGCCGGAGAATGCCAAGGCCATGGCCGGGCTCATTCGCTGCACGATCGCGGTGGGTGAACTGGACCAGGCGCGGGCGTTCCTCGCCAAGGTGCCGCCCTCGATTGCCAGCGACCCGGCGATTGTGGGCGCGCGCGCCCAGGTGGAGATCGCCGAATCCGGGCGCAAGGCAATGGGCAAGTCGCAGGAATTGCGCGCCCGGATCGAGGCCAACGCGCGCGATTTCGAGGCGCGATTGGATCTTTCCCAAGCGCTGTTCGCGGGTGGCGAGCGCGAATCGGCGGTCGATCAGCTTCTGGAGATTTTTCGTCTCGAGCGCAAATGGAACGACGAGGCGGCGCGCAAGGAATTGCTCAAGCTCTTCGACGCCATGGGCCCGACCGACCCGGTGACGCTGGCGGCCAGGCGCCGCTTGTCGTCGCTGATGTTCAGTTGAGCCACGCCATCGCGCCATCTTCCAAAAATGCGTGAATCATGCAACGCTTCGATGCTTCCATGAAAGCTGGCGCATATTTCAGTATGATAGTACCCGCCGGATTGTGCTGGTGGGGTCGTGTTGGTGATTCAGCCGGTCTCATGGCGGGCGGGTACTCGTGATGCGCGCCGGCTTTAGTCCCTTTGAACCGGATTTCGCCGATCTGCCGCCGGCCCTGCCGATTTTCCCGCTGACCGGGGCCGTGCTGTTTCCGGGCGGGCGATTGCCCCTCAACATCTTCGAGCCGCGCTACCTGGAATTGGTGAGTGCGGCCCTGTCGGCGCCGGACCGGCTGATCGGCATGGTGCAGCCCGGCGAACTCGGCGCCGATCGCAATCTCGATCCAGGATTTCGGCCGACGCTGGCGCGGGTGGGCTGCGTGGGGCGCATCATCGGTTTCCAGGAAACCGAGGACGGGCGCTATCTGATCACGCTTGCGGGCCTGGTCCGATTCGCGATCGGCGCGGAATTGCCGATCGATCGCGGCGGTTTCCGTTGGGTGCGACCGGATTACCTACCCTTTGCCGGGGACATGGCGACCCAGGATTTCAGGATCGTGGGGCGCGACTCCTTCCTGCGGCTGCTGAAGGCCTATGTGGAGGCCAAGAAATTGACCGTCGACTGGAAGTCGATCCAGGGCGCGCCGGACGACCAGCTGGTGATTTCGCTGGCGATGCTGTGCCCGTTCCAGCCGGCCGAGAAACAGGGTTTGCTCGAGGCCGAGGACCTGCTGGGTATTCTGGAGCTGTTGATCGCGCTTCTGGAAGTTTCGGTCTCCAGCCTGCGCCAGCCGGACCGGCACCTCCACTGAAGGACGATGCGCGATGGCCACGGAAAATCCACAGGGCAAGGTCGATCCTAAGTTGCTGGAGATACTGGTCTGTCCGCTGACCAAGGGCAGCCTGGTCTACGATTCGGCGCGCCAGGAATTGATCAGCCGGCAAGCCGGGCTTGCCTACCCGATCCGCGACGGCATTCCGATCATGCTGGTGGACGAGGCGCGAGCGCTAACCGAGGCCGAACTTTCCGGCACATGACCGGCGCTCCCCAAACCGGCGAGTGCTGGCCGCTCGAAATCCGGTTGAAACAGGCCGAGAAAACGCTGGAGATCGATTTCGACGACGGCAACACTTTCCGGTTGCCGGCGGAATTGCTGCGGGTGGAAAGTCCCTCGGCCGAAGTGATGGGCCATGGACCGGGGCAAAAGACCATCATCGCCGGGCGCCGCCATGTCGGGATCATCGCCATCGAGCCGGTCGGCAATTATGCCATTCGAATCCGCTTCGACGATTTGCACGACACCGGCATTTATTCGTGGCGTTACCTGCACGAACTCGGCCGCGATCACGAGAAGATCTGGGACGCCTATCTGAAAGCACTGGCGGAGCGCGGCCTCAGCCGAGACCCAAGCCGATAGGAGAGCGTCAGAGCGGCCGTCCCTGAATGAGACGCGGCAACTTGCCCACGACGCCCATGGCATGGCGCATGGCCAAGCGCTTCAGCGGCATGGCGCGATTGAACAGGAAGAAACCGAGATCCCGGGCCAGTCGGATCGGCCCCCAATCGTTCGAGAACAAGCGCGTAAGGCCATCCATCACGCCCGACAGCATCAGATTGTCGAACCGCCGCCAGCGCGCGTAATGCTCCAGGATCTCGGTGCCGCCGATGTCGAGGCCGGCACGATGCGCCTCGACCAGTACTTCAGCCAGCGCCGCGGCATCGCGTACGCCCAGATTGAAGCCCTGGCCCGCGATCGGGTGGATGGCGTGAGCCGCGTCGCCCAGAAGCGCCAGGCGCGGGCGTGTGTAATCCTCGGCCAAGGCCATGCTCAAGGGATAGGAAAATCTAAGGCCCAGCGGCAAGACATGGCCAAGGCTCAAGCCGAAGCGCCGCTCGATCTCGGCGCCGAACTCCCGGTCTTCCAGGCCAAGCAGCATCGGCACGATCCGTGGATCTTCCGACCACACGATCGAGGAGCGATGCGCGATCTTGCCGTCCTCCAGGGTCACATCGGTCATGGGCAGCATGGCGAAGGGGCCGGCCGGCAGAAAATGCTCGTGTGCTACTCCGTGATGGGGTTTTTCGTGCGCGACCGTGCACACGATCGCGGTCTGGCGATATTCGAACACCCGATGGCCGATCCCCGCCAACTCGCGCAACAGGCTTTGCCTGCCGTCCGCGGCCGCCACCATTGCAGCGTCGATCCGCCTTCCGTCTTGGAGGATCACGGTGGCGCTGGCCTCGCCCAGGATCAGGCGCCGGGCCTTGGCCGGCGCCAAATGGGTGAGGTTGCGGCAAGCCTGGGCGCGTTCCAGCAATACGCGCCTTGTGACCCGGTTTTCGACGATGTAGCCGAAGGGTGCGTGCTCGCCCGTGCCGGCGCCGTCGCCGCCGGGCAGGTCGCGGTGAGAGTAATGGACATAACCCTTGGATTCTCCCGCGACATGCCAGCCGCCATCGGTCACGCGAATGTCCAGGATCGGCTGGGCCTCTGCTCTCATGGAAGACCACGCCCCGATTGCCTCAAGGACTTGCTTCGAGCCATGGGCGATGGCTGAGGACCGCCCGTCATAGAGCGCGTCGGTTAGCTGGGCGGGGGCTTCGGCCTCGACCAGAATGGTCGAGATCCCGGCATCGGCGCAGGGGATGGCGAGCGACATTCCCACGAGCCCGCCGCCGACCACCACAAGTTCGGTGGAAAGTCCGGGTGCCGATTCCGCCAGATCTTGCCCTGTCTCGCGCATCGTGGCTTATTTCTCTTTCGCTCGGCGGCGACTTAAAACCGTCGCCTCGACTTCGCCGGGTCGCCACGCAATTAGTTAACAATGGGGAGGACAATATGAAGTTCTTGTCAATGGCGCTGGCCATGTTCCTGAGCGCGGCCATTTCGGCCGTTCCTGCCCTCGCGGCGGAACGGTGGGAGGACTTGCCGATGCCACCGGCGATGCCGCAAGCCGACAACAGCGGTCTTGCAGCCGTCAACGGAATCGAGATGTATTATGCGGTGTACGGTGCTGGCGATCCGATCCTGCTTATCCATGGCGGACTTGGACATGCCGACATTTGGTCGAACCAGGTGGCCGAGCTCTCCAAGGATCACAGGGTGATCGTGGCCGACAGCCGCGGCCATGGTCGCAGCTCTCGCACCGCCGATCCCTATTCCTATACCCTGATGGCCGCCGATTACCTGGCGCTGCTCGATCATCTGAAGATCGACAAGGCGGGCCTGGTCGGCTGGAGCGATGGCGGAATCATCGGGCTGGAGATCGCCATCCATCATCCGGAACGGCTGTCTTGGCTGTTCGCGCAGGCGGCCAATGCGACCGTCGATGGTGTCGATCCCGGGGTCATGGAGAACAAGACTTTCCTCGCCTATATCGAGCGCAGCGGTGTGGATTACATGAAGATGTCAAGAACACCGGATCAATACGACGCCTTTGTCGAGCAGATCAGCGGCATGTGGGCCACTCAACCGACTTACACCAAGGAGCAACTGGGCGGCATCGCCACTAGAACCGCGATCGTTCTGGGCGATCATGACGAGGCCATTACCCGCGCGCATACCGATTATTTGGCGGCGTCAATTCCGGGGGCAGAGCTGGTTATCCTGCAGGACACCAGTCACTTCGCGATGTTGCAGGATCCAGCCGGTTATACGCGGGCAGTCGTCGATTTCATGAACGGCAAGTAGGAAGTGGTCGATCGACCCCCGGTCGACGCGCCTGACTGGGGTACCTCCGCTGGGTTCGAATGCGATTTCGGGCGCACCGCCCGGGATTACGCGCGCTATCGGGCCGGTTTTCCCGAATGGTTCTTTGATCGCCTCGCCGAACACGGAATCGCCCTATCCGGGCGCAAGGCGCTCGATCTCGGCACCGGCACCGGGTTGCTGGCAAGAGCGATGGCCCAGCGTGGCGCGAGTGTTACCGGCCTCGATGTCTCGCCGGAAATGCTGAATGCGGCGCGATCCCTCGATCGCGATTCCGGGCTGGCGATCACTTATGTCGAGGGCCGGGCCGAGGCCACGCGCCAACCAACCGCTTCCTTCGATCTGGTGACGGCGGCAACCTGCTGGCATTGGTTCGATCGGGCATTGGCGGCTTCCGAGGTGATGCGCCTGCTGGTTCCAGGCGGCGCCATCGTGATTTGCAGCCTGGATTGGCTGCCGCTTCCCGGCAATCTGGTCAGCGCGACCGAGGCCTTGGTGCGCGTGCACAGTCCCGATTGGTCGCATCATGGGGGCGATGGCATCAAGTCCGATTTCATGCGTGATCCGCGGACGGCCGGGTTGGCCAGGGTCGAGTGTTTCGGCATCGATTGCCGGATCGAGTATTCGCACGTGGACTGGCGCGGACGCATGCGGGCCTCGGCTGGGGTCGCCGCCAGTCTACCCCCTGAGCGCGTCGCTGCCTTCGATTCCGATCTCGCGGCCTTGCTGGTTCGCGATTTCCCGGCCGAACCCTTGGCCGTGGATCATTGCGTCTTCGCGGCGATCGGCTGGAAGCCGGGCGCCCGATGATTGGCCCGCGACCCCCATTGCTCCTGCGTGGGCACGATCCGCAATTCGTCCGATCCGGCCGCCTCGGTCGCGGCCACGATCAGGTCCATGGCCTCGACGGCGAAGGCGAAGGCGTCGCGAAGATCGCCGGTCACCAGATAGCGCCCCAGATAGAGCGCCGAAAAGCAATCGCCGGTGCCTGAGACGGCGATCCTCCGGCGTGGCACCGCGCGCTCGAAGGGTCCCTCGCGATCCAGCGCCAGGCAGCGCAAATGCCCGGGATCGCCATCATCGCAAAGCCCGGTTCCGATCACCGCCTTGGGCCGCCGAACCCTGTCCCATAACCCGCGTAGCGCGCCGATGGCCTCCTCGCGGGTTCTGACCGAATGCCCGGCAAGGCGCGTCAATTCGAATTCGTTGGGCAACAGGATGTCGGCTCTTGGCACCAGGACCTCGCCGATGGCATCGGCCAGATCCGGCTTGACGTAGAGCGCCCCATCATCGCCCATCACCGGATCGCAAACGAACAACAATTCCGGCTTTCGCGCCTTCAATCGATCGACGATTTCGGCGGCCAGGTGCGCCAGATCGGCGGAACCCAGATACCCGGTCAGGATTGCGTCGGTGCGCCCAAGCGCGCCCAGATCTTCCAGCCCATCGATGAGATCGCGCGCCTGATCCACCGGGACCACGCGGCCCTTGAAGGTCGGCTTGCCCAGATGGTTCGAATAGAGGACCGTCGGCACCTGCCACACGTCGTGGCCCAGGCGCTGCAGCACGAAGGCCGCCGCCGAATTGCCGACATGGCCGTAAACGACCTGGGATTGAATGGTCAGGATATTCATGGCTCCGCTTTACTCAAATCCAAAGGCCGATCATCGGGACGGCATTGGCGATCCAGTTCGCTGTTCCTAAGCACTCGCGCGGGGCATGGGCACTCATCTCCCCTTGCCGAGGAGTTGAGCCTATGCTGCAATGCAGCAAGCGGTCTAGTAACCGCCCGTCGTGGGACTGGCTGATGCGAGCCAAATGACTCCGCCAGTATTCGCCGGCGGGTACAATCATTTGTTAGCATGCGGCCCGACTTTCGTGGAAGCATGGAGGCGTTTCATGGCTCACGCTCTTTCGAAAGTTGGCACTGGGACATCGGAACCGGGAAAATGGTGCATGGCACAAAAGACCAATCCGGGCAACTTCTTCGAGGATTTCCGACTGGGCCAGGAGATCCAGCATGCCGTTCCCCGGACCATCACCCGGGGCGATGTGTCCCTCTATTTGGGACTTACGGGATCGCGCTTCGCGCTTCATTCATCGGACACCTTCGCCCAATCGCTCGGGCTTTCCCAAGCACCGGTCGATGATCTGCTGGTTTTCAATGTCGTCTTCGGGCGCACTGTTCCCGACATTTCGCTGAACGCGATCGCCAATTTGGGTTATGCCGATGCCCGCTTTGGCCAGCCGGTCTATCCGGGCGACACCCTCTCCACCGGCTCCGAGATCATTGGCTTGAAGGAGAATTCGAATCGCGAAAGCGGGATCGTGTACGTGCGTTCATCCGGCCGCAACCAGCGCGGAGAGATGGTACTGAACTTCCGGCGCTGGGTGATGGTCCGCAAACGCGATCACGCGGCCCCCGCTCCCGCGCCTGTGGTTCCCGATCTGCCCGCATCGGTCGCCACCGGGGACTTCACGGTGCCTTCCGATTTGGACCTTGGTCGCTACGATGTTGCCGCCTCGGGCTCGCCCCATCTGTGGGAAGACTACCAGATCGGCGAAAGGATCGATCATGTCGATGGCATGACGGCTGAGGAATCCGATCACATGATCGCGGCCCGGCTCTATCAAAACAATGCCAGGGTCCATTTCAATCAATTCGCCGAGGCCAAGGGCAAGTTCGGACGACGGCTGATCTATGGCGGCCACATCATCAGCCTGGCCCGCGCCTTGAGCTGCAATGGCCTTGCCAATGGCATCCGCATGGCCGCGATCAATGGCGGTCGGCATCTGGGCCCCAGCTTCGCCGGGGACACGATCTTCGCCTGGTCCCTGGTGTTGGAAAAAGTCGCCTTGCCCGCGCGTGCCGATCTCGGTGCGCTGCGCCTGCGCACGATCGCGACCAAGGATCACCCCTGCGCGGATTTTCCATTGCCCGACAAGGACGACAGACACCTGGGCGCAATCATCCTGGATCTCGATTACACCATCCTGATGCCGCGCCGGATCAAGGCCACGGGCCTGGCCTCGGATTGACGCTGCGGTGCAAAAAAGGTATCAGCCTTTATCATTCGATGGCGATCCCTCCGTTGATGGGAGCATCGCCTTCGGACAAATACCTGATCGCTCCGCAAGGGATTCATGATGCCCAGCCACCAACGACCGATCGCGCCGCATCTCCAGATCTACCGACCGCAACTGACCTCGGTCACGTCGATCCTCCACCGGGCGAGCGGTGTCTATTTGTCGCTGGGCTTGCCGGCGCTGGTGTGGTGGCTCTCTGCGGTTTCCGGTGGAAGCGAATCCTTCGAGGCCGCGCGCGCGATCGCGGGCGGCGTGATCGGGCGTCTGCTTCTACTGGCCTGGACCGCCGCCTTCTTTTTTCACCTGCTGAACGGCATTCGGCACCTGGCCTGGGATTCGGGCTGGGGCTTCGAGTTGCCGATCGTCTACAAGACTGGCTGGGCGGCCATCATCGGCGCTTCGGCCCTGACGCTCATCGCCTGGGCCCTCGGCTACGCTTGGCGCGGGGGTTGAACGTGGCTGGCGGCGAAGCTTCCAGGGATTCGATGCGCAGCCAGCTGGGACGCGCGCGTGGCCTGGGCTCGGCCAAGGAAGGCGTCGGTCATTGGTGGGCGCAACGCGTGACCGCCGTCGCGCTTGTTCCCTTGTCGTTGTGGTTTACCGCCGCCATTCTGTGCCTGGCAGGCGCCGATTACCTGACGGTTCGCGATTGGCTTGCCTCGCCGGTGACACTCACGCTGATGAGCCTCTTTCTGGCGATGCTCGCCCATCACGCGGTTCTTGGATTGCAAGTGGTGATCGAGGATTACGTGCACCGGAAGTGGGTCCGATTGGTGGCCGTGCTTGGCGCGAAATTCGCCGGCTACGCGCTCGCCGCCGCCGGCATCGTGGCAATGTTGAGTATCGCTATCGGCCGATAGGATTAATGGACCCCTCCATGGCCAACGCCAAACCTAATCGCGCATCCGCCGCCGCGCCGAAGTTCAATGGGCAGGCCTATCCCTTCGTCGAGCATGTCTATGACGTGGTGGTGGTGGGGGCCGGGGGCGCCGGGCTTCGCGCCATCTTCGGCATGGCCGAGAAGGGCTTGAAGACCGCCTGCATCTCCAAGGTCTACCCCACCCGCTCGCATACCGTGGCCGCGCAAGGCGGCATCTCGGCGGCCTTGGGCAACATGGGCGAGGACGATTGGCGCTGGCACATGTACGACACCGTCAAGGGGTCGGATTGGCTGGGCGACCAGGACGCGATCGAATACATGGTGCGCGAGGCGCTGCCGGCGATCGTGGAGTTGGAACATTACGGCGTGCCGTTCAGCCGCACCGCCGAGGGTAAGATCTATCAGCGGCCCTTCGGCGGCATGACCACGCATTTCGGCAAGGGCATCGCGCAACGCACCTGCGCCGCGGCCGACCGCACCGGGCACGCCATCCTGCACACGCTCTATCAGCAGGCGCTGAAGCACCGGGCCGAATTCTTCGTCGAGTATTTCGCCATCGATCTCATCATGGACGAAGAGGGCGGCTGCGTGGGTGTGGTCGCCTGGAATCTCGATGACGGGTCGGTCCACCGCTTCCATGCCCGCATGGTGGTGCTGGCGACCGGGGGCTATGGGCGGGTGTTCTTCACCTGCACCTCGGCCCATACCTGCACCGGCGACGGCAACGCCATGGCGCTCCGCGCGGGGCTCTCGCTCCAGGACATGGAATTCATCCAGTTCCATCCGACCGGCATCTATGGCGCCGGCTGCCTCATCACGGAGGGCGTGCGCGGCGAGGGCGGCATCCTGAAGAACGGCGCCGGCGAGCGCTTCATGGAGCGTTATGCGCCCTCGGCCAAGGATCTGGCCTCGCGCGACGTGGTCAGCCGCGCCATGACGCTCGAAATCCGCGAGGGCCGGGGCTGTGGCCCGAACAAGGATTACATCGAGCTTCACTTCCATCACCTCGACCCCAAGGTGATCCACGAGCGGTTGCCCGGGATCGAAGAAACGGCGCGCATCTTCGCCGGAGTGGACGTGACCCGCGATCCCATCCCCGTGTTGCCGACCTGCCACTACAACATGGGCGGCATTCCCACCAACCTTCACGGCGAGGTGGTGACCCTCAGGAACGGCAATCCCGATCATGTGGTCCCAGGATTGATGGCGATCGGGGAAGCGGCCTGCGTCTCGGTCCATGGCGCCAACAGGCTGGGCTCGAACTCGCTTCTCGATCTCGTCGTTTTCGGGCGTGCCGCCGCCATTCGGTGTTCCGAGATCATCCGGCCCAACGAATCACTGAAGCCAATGCCCAAGGAAGGCGGCGAACGCGCGATCGCACGCCTGGACAGTGCTCGGAACGCCGGGGGCGATCTGCCGACGGCGAAATTGCGCCTCGACATGCAAAAGGCCATGCAGGCCAATTGCGCGGTCTTTCGCACCGGCGATGTGCTGCGGGAAGGTGTTGCCAAGCTCAGCGGATTGTGGAACATGCGCGGGCGGCTCAAGGTCGAGGATCGCTCGCTCATCTGGAACAGCGATCTGGTGGAGACGCTCGAATTCGAGAATCTGATCCAGCAGGCCATGGTCTCGATCGAATCGGCCCTCAATCGCCAGGAAAGTCGCGGCGCCCACGCGCGCGAGGACTTCCCGAACCGCGACGACGACCAATGGCTGAAGCATTCCATCGCCTGGATGGACGAGGCGGGCGCAACGCGGCTCGATTACCGGCCGGTGCATCTGCGACCGCTTTCCAACGACGTGCAATCGATCCCGCCCAAGGCAAGGGTGTATTGAATGCGCTACGGGGTTCACATCGATGGCTGAACTGACCCTGCCCGCCGGCATGCGGCCAGTCGAGGGCAAGGAATTCAAGGCGCCAGCCGGCACCGCGAAGGTCAAGACCTTCCGCGTCTATCGCTGGGACCCCGACAAGGGCGGCAATCCCCGGATCGATTCCTACGGCATCGACCTCGAGCAATGCGGGCCGATGGTCCTCGACGCGCTCATCAAGATCAAGAACGAGGTCGACTCGACCCTCACCTTCCGCCGCTCCTGCCGCGAGGGGGTGTGCGGCTCCTGCGCCATGAACATCGATGGCACCAACACGCTCGCCTGCACCAAATACATCGCCGAAGTGAGGGATGAGGTGCGGGTCTATCCTCTGCCGCATATGGAGGTGGTGAAGGATCTGGTCTCGGATCTGAACCCGATCTTCGCCCAATACACCTCGATCGAGCCCTGGCTCAAGGCCGATTCGCCCACGCCCGCGCGCGAGCGTCGGCAATCGCCGGAGGAACGCGCCAAGCTTGACGGCATGTGGGAATGCATCCTCTGTTTTTGTTGCTCGACCGCCTGCCCCAGCTATTGGTGGAACGGCGATCGCTATCTGGGCCCGGCCGTTCTCCTTCAGGCCTATCGCTGGATCGCCGACAGCCGCGACGAGGCAACCGGCGATCGCCTGGACGATCTCGAGGATCCGTTCCGACTTTACCGCTGCCATACCATCATGAACTGCACCAAGACCTGCCCCAAGGGACTGAATCCGGCCAAGGCGATTGCCGAGATCAAGAAATTGATGGTCGAGCGGCGCTGATCGCGCCCTCGACCTCCGTCACGATGGCGAAGTATTTCGACTTCCAGTTTTCGGCTGGACTGCTATTGTGATCCAGCCGCGCTGACCAGAATCGGGAGATGGAAATCATGGCCATGATACAAAAATTGGGCGTTGCCTTCCTGGCGATGCTGGTTCTGGCGGCTTGCGAGAAAGGGCCGGACCGGAGCGCACAGGCGACCGAACTCAAGGCCGATGTCGAAAGCCAATTGCAGGTGATCGAGCACGACTGGTCCGGCGATCGCATCAGCCATTCCAGCCTGACGGTCGCGCCGGAGGAGGGAACCGAGCGGTTTCTGGTCACGATCGAAGGCGTGAAGGTCCAGACCGAGCCAGGCGGGGAATTGACGATTGGCCAAGTCGGCTACGCCGTCACGCCCAAGGACGAAAAGACCTTTGCCATCAGCGATCTGAAACTGCCGGCGGAAATGCCCTTCACCGGCGCCGCGGGCGCCAGCGGCAAGCTCGCTCTTGCGGTCAAGTCGTTCGATGCCCTGTGGTCGCGCGAGTTCAAGGCTTTCCTAAAGGTCAATTCGGAGCTGTCCGATATCGCCGCCACCGATAGCCGCGGCGCCGATATCCGCGTGCAATCGGCGAAGATGACCGGCGATTCCGTGGACAAGGGCAACGGCGTCTTCGACATGACCGGCGGATTGGTCATGACCGGGGCGAGCGCCACCGAAACCGACGGCGGAAAACTGACCCTGGGCGAACTCAAGGTCGACGGGAAATACGATTCGGTCAAGTTGCGGGAATACATGTCGGCGGTCGCCAAGATCCAGTCTTTGACCTCCAAGCAATTGGCGGCCGCCGAAACCGGCGCCACGCCGCCGCCATTGAGTGCTGAGGACCAGAAGCTGCTGGGCGAGCAAATGATGATCATTGCCGGCAGCGTCACTGGCGCGAGTTGGCAGGTGGCACTTTCCGACCTGGGTTTTGTCGAAAGTGGCGGTCAGACGCCATTCCGGCTGGCCAAGTTCGGCCTTGGCGCCACCATGTCGGGTCTCGACGGCGATAAATCGACCCTGGCGCTTGCAATTTCCCACGAGGGCCTTGCCATCGACTCACCCGAGACCAACACGCCGCTTGCGCGGGCGGTACTCCCCAAGCAGGGGAACTTGTCGGTCAAGGTGACCGATGTTCCGACCCAGGCCTTGACCAAGGCGTTGGCCGAGGGCCTGCCCGGCGCCATCGGCGGTGGTGCCCCGATCGAGACCGGGCTGATGGCGCTGGGATTTTCGCTGCAATCGGTGCTGGGCAATTCCGGCGTCAAAATCGTGATCGAGCCCTCGGGTTGGTCGGGCGAGGTGACCAAGATCGATGCCGATGGTGCCTTCAATGCCGACGCCGCCTCCCTGTTCGGCGCCGTCGGCACGCTCAATCTGGCGCTGCAAGGGCTCGATGAATTGTTGGCCTTGGCCCAAGCCAGCCCCGATCTACCGGAAAGCCAGCAGGTGCTGGGCATGGGCGGCATGCTCTCCGCCATGGCCCAGCGCGAGGCCGGCGCCGATGGCAAGCCCGTTGATCGCTTCAAGATCGACATCACCCAGCAGGGCGAGATGCTGATCAACGGCAAGCCGATGGGCATGTAATCGAAACTGGCGCGAGGCCAAGCCCCGTGGATTCCAACCGCCGCGACTTTACTGGTACCCGGCGTCGCTGACGCCTGAATCGAGCCAAATGACCCCTGAAGTCGCGCGCCGGCGGGTACCATCATTTGCAAACATGCGGCCCGACTTTCGTGGAACGACGAGTGCGTCTAATGGGTCGTGCTTATTCGAAATTTGGCCTAGTACCCGCCGTCGCTGACGCCTGAATTGAGCCAAATGACCCCGGAAGTCGCGCGCCAGCGGGTACCGTCATTTGCAAACATGCGGCCCGACTTTCGTGGGAGCATCGAAGCGTCTCATGGGTCGCGCTTATTCGAAAGTCGGCACGTGGGTTGCGGCGTTTTTTTTCTTCGCGCCGGTTTCTCGCCGTGGCCAATTTCCAACCTGGTCGAGGGCCGATGTCGCGGCCGGATCACTCCCCCTGGCAAAGCATCGAAAAATGTGATGTGATGTTTTCAATATGCAGCTTGACCGAGTCGCCGCTTATCCCGTGTCTGACGCGTTGGTCTCATCGCCGATGGAAGATGGTCCTCTTCCGAGATTTCGCGCGATGCGCCAGATCGGCCATTTGCAGCATGACTGGCCCCAAGAGCTGGCGGCCGAAAAGCTTCAATCCCTGCATCACGCGCTGAAGAATTATCGCCCCGAGGCCAAGTCCGCGACCTGGCGCGACCGCCTGGGCCTGTCCGATCGGCGTGAAGTCGAAGCACCGCAAGGCCTATACTTGTTCGGTGCCGTGGGCCGGGGCAAGTCGATGCTGATGGATTTGTTCTTCGCCAGCGCGAGGGTTGAGCCCAGGCGCCGGGTGCATTTCCACGCCTTCATGCTGGAGGTGCACGATACCCTGCATCGCTGGCGCCTGGAGAACCAGCGCCACGACAACGTGATGGCGGCGCTGGCCGACAAGATTGCCGGCGAGGCGACGCTGCTTTGCTTCGACGAATTCCAAGTCGTCAACATCGCCGACGCCATGATCCTGGGACGATTGTTCGAAGGGTTGTTCGAGCGGGGCGTGGTCGTGGTCGTCACCTCCAACCGGGCGCCCGACGATCTTTACGAGGGCGGCCTGCAGCGCGAGCGCTTCCTCCCCTTCATCGACATGATCAAGGCCCGAATTGATGTCCTGGAATTGGACGGAGGGCGCGATTACCGCCTCGCGCGGCTCAAGGATTTGGGTGTCTATCACCATCCGATCGGCGCGGCCTCGGCCCGGGTCATGCGCGAGGGTTTCGATCGACTGACCGAGGGTGCCGCGCCTGGACCGGATCATCTGATGGTGCACGGGCGCCGCCTCGACATTCCCCGCCAGGCCAGTGGCGTCGCCTGGTTCGACTTCGAGGAATTGTGCGAGCGCCCCCTGGGTGCCGCCGATTACCTGGCGATCGCCACGCATTTCAATGTTGTGTTGATTGATCGCGTGCCAATCTTATCGCCGGATCGTCGCGACGCGACGCGTCGTTTCATGATCTTGATCGACGCGCTCTATGAGCACAGGGTGACCACGATCATCGCCGCGGCGGATCTGCCGGATCGCCTTCATGCAGCCGCGGATGACGGGATCGAATTCGAGCGGACCATGTCCCGGCTCAGTGAAATGCAGTCGGTCGCGTATCTGAGGAAACCGCATTTGACGTGACGTTTTCTGGGGGTCTCATAACGTCTTAGCGACAAATGCTTGCTCTTGAGATGAAATGATAGTATTACCACAACACCTAGTATGGTCTAGAATGGAGAACTCCGCATTATCCTATGGGGAAGGGGCAATGCGTATTCGGGTTAGGGGTTCCGGAATGGCGCGTAACAAGATCGCCCTGGTTGGCGCCGGCCAAATCGGCGGCACACTCGCCCTCCTTGCGGGCCTGAAGGAGTTGGGCGACGTCGTGCTGTTCGACGTGGTCGATGGCGTGCCACAAGGCAAGGCGCTGGACATTGCCCAGGCGGCCCCGGTCGAAGGCTTCGATGCCGGTTATTCGGGTGCTGCCGATTATTCCGCGATCAAGGGTGCCGATGTGGTGATCGTCACCGCCGGCATCCCCAGGAAGCCCGGCATGTCGCGCGACGATCTCATCGCCACCAACGCCAAGGTGATGGCGACCGTCGGCAAGGCCATCCGCAGGTACTGCCCCAAGGCGTTCGTCATCGTGATCACCAATCCGCTGGATGCGATGGTGTTCGTGATGCAGGAAGCCTCGGGGCTGCCGCATCATCGCGTGGTCGGGATGGCCGGTGTGCTAGATTCCGCCAGGTTCCGCCATTTCCTGGCCGAGGAATTCAAGGTTTCGGTCGAGGACGTGACCGCCTTCGTTCTTGGTGGCCACGGCGACTCCATGGTGCCGCTGACGCGCTATTCGGCCGTTGCCGGCATTCCCTTGCCCGATCTGGTGAAGATGGGTTGGACCAGCAAGGAACGGCTGGACGCGATCGTGCGGCGCACCCGCGATGGCGGCGCCGAGATCGTCAATCTGTTGAAGACCGGCTCCGCGTTTTACGCGCCGGCCTCCTCGGCCATCGAGATGGCCGAGGCCTATCTGAAGGACAAGCGACGAGTTCTACCCTGTGCCGCCTGGCTCGATGGCGAATACGGGGTGAAAGGGCTCTATGTCGGCGTGCCGGTGATCATTGGCGCGAACGGCGTGGAGAAGGTGGTCGAGATCGACATGAACAAGGCCGAGAAGGCCATGTTCGACAAATCGGTCGCGGCCGTTAGGGGCCTCATCGATACGGTGAGGAAGCTTCAAAGAGGAGAGAAGTAATGAGCACAACGATCGCTTTGGCCGCCAAGAAGGCTGCCAAGAAGTCTGCCAAGAAGTCGGCAAAGAAGTCGTCCAAGAAGAAGAGACCCGCCGCGAAGAAGACCGCGGCGCGTCGTCCGGCTCGGAAAATGATGAAGAAGTAGTCTCCGACCGAAACCATCGCTTAGTACAAGCGAGAGGCCTGCGACGGCGACAGTCCCATCCACCAAAGGTCCATGCCGGCACATTCGGCTTGAATGGGTGGCATAACTTGGTAGATTAGGTGCTGCTGCAACACAGCAAGACCGAAGACTGTCGCTGTCGCCCGCTTTTTCCTCCTGATCCTCCCCCGATTTCCAGTGGAGTGCGCCGGCGGCGGCAAGGATTGCCACAGACCGGGCTGTGCATCTTTAGGCCGGAGATCCGGGCATGAACATCCACGAATACCAGGCTAAGGGATTGCTGGCCCGCTTCGGAGTCGCCGTGCCTCCGGGCCATGTCGCCTACTCGCCGGAAGAGGCGCTCGACGCGGCGGAAAAGCTGGGCGGCCCGGTCTGGGTAGTGAAGGCGCAGATCCATGCCGGTGGCCGTGGCAAGGGCGGCGGCGTCAAGGTGGTCAAGTCTCTCGAGGACGTCCGCGATACCGCCCGGCGCATGATCGGCATGAACCTGGTCACCCACCAGACCGGCCCCAAGGGCAAGCTGGTGAAGCGGATCTATGTCGAGGGCGGCTGCGACATCCGGCGCGAACTTTATCTCGGCATGCTGGTCGATCGGGCGAGTTCGCGGATCACCATCATGGCCTCCTCCGAGGGGGGCATGGAGATCGAGGAAGTCGCCGCCAAACACCCGGAGAAGATCATCAAGGTCGCGGTCGACCCGGCCAGCGGAATCCAGCCCTTCCACGGGCGGCGGATCGCCTATGGCCTGGGCCTTTCCGGGGGCCAGGTGGGCTCCTGCGTGAAGTTTCTGGAGGCCATGTACCGTGCCTTCGTCGAGCTCGATTGCTCGATCGTGGAGATCAACCCGATGGTGGTGACCGGCGCCGGCGAAGTGCTGGCGCTCGATGCCAAGATAAATTTCGACGATAACGCCCTCTACCGCCACAAGGAATTGGAGGCGTTGCGCGATCACGACGAGGAGGATGCCGCCGAGCTCGAAGCCGGGAAGCATTCGCTGAACTACATCAAGCTGGACGGCAATATCGGGTGCATGGTCAACGGCGCGGGGCTTGCCATGGCGACCATGGACATCATCAAGCTCTATGGCGGCACGCCGGCGAATTTTCTCGATGTGGGCGGCGGCGCCACCAAGGAACGAGTCACGACCGCCTTCAAGATCATCCTCTCGGACCCCAATGTCGAGGGCATCCTGGTCAACATTTTCGGCGGCATCATGCGTTGCGACACCATCGCCGAGGGCGTGATCGGCGCGGCGCGCGAGGTCAGCCTGCATGTGCCCCTGGTGGTGCGCCTCGAAGGCACCAATGTCGAGCTGGGCAAGAAGATCCTGGCCCAATCCGGCCTTCCCATCCTGTCCGCCGACAACCTCGCCGACGCCGCCGAGAAGGTGGTCAAAGCGGTCAAGGAGGCCTGACAGATGGCGGTCTTGGTCGGCAAGGACAGCAGGGTCATCTGCCAAGGCTTTACCGGCAATCAGGGCACCTTCCACACCGAACAGGCGATCGCCTATGGCACCCGCATGGTCGGGGGCGTGACCCCGGGCAAGGGTGGGACCACCCATCTCGATTTGCCGGTTTTCGACACCGTGGTGGCGGCCGTGGCCGCGACCCAGGCCAATGCCAGTGTCATCTATGTGCCGCCCGCCTTCGCCGCCGACGCCATCCTGGAGGCGATCGATGCGCACCTGGCGCTCGCGGTCTGCATCACAGAAGGCATCCCGGTCCTCGACATGGTGCGGGTGAAGCGCGCCCTAACGGACTCGCGTACGCGCCTGGTTGGGCCAAATTGCCCAGGCGTGATCACGCCGGGCGAATGCAAGATCGGCATCATGCCCGGGCATATCCACAAGCGCGGCCGGATCGGCATCGTTTCGCGATCGGGAACCCTTACCTACGAGGCGGTCGCCCAGACCACGGCGGCCGGTCTCGGCCAGACCACCTGCGTCGGCATCGGCGGCGACCCGGTCAACGGCACCAATTTCCTCGACTGCCTGGAATTGTTCCTGGGTGACGACGAGACCCAGGGCATGGTCATGATCGGCGAGATCGGCGGCAGCGCCGAGGAGGAAGCGGCCGAATTCCTCCGGCGCGAGAAGCGCAAGAAGCCGGTGGTGGGTTTCATCGCCGGCGTTACCGCCCCCCCGGGAAGGCGCATGGGCCACGCCGGGGCGATCATTTCCGGGGGCAAGGGCGGGGCCATGGACAAGATCGAGGCAATGAAAGCGGCCGGCATTCACGTCGCCGATTCGCCGGCCAGCATCGGTTCGACCATGCTGAAGGCGATGGGCCGATAGGCCGGTGCAAGCTCTTGGAAAAAGCGTCATCCAGGAGATGCGCCGACTCTTCCAAGAAAGTCGGGCCCCATGTCGCCAAATGATCGTACCCGCCGGGCCGTTCTGGCGAGGTCATATTTCCGAAACAGCAAGTCTCGCGACGGTGGGTACTAGCGCGCGTGTTCACGAAGCCTTAACCTAGTTCCGGCTTCCCTGGCCAGCCGATCGGCCCCGCGTCATTCCAGCGAAAGCCGGTCGTGGAGCGACGGGGGCAGGGAGCGGCGCCGGATCACGGCACGGGCACCGTGGAGGTGCGTTTTGATCGCGGAGCAAGAGGGTTTTTCATGAACGTGCACCTGACGAACTTTCTGTCCGGGCCGAATGCGCCCTTCATCGAGGAATTGTACGCGCGCTTCCTGGAGCGCCCGGAAACGGTGGATCCCTCGTGGCGGCGGTTCTTCGAGGAATTGAAGGAAGATGCGACCATCGCACTCGGCGACATCAAGGGTGCCAGCTGGGCCCCGCGCGTCCGTTCGGTCGAGATCGGCGTTGACCTGGCCGAGGAGGTTGGCGGCGAAGCGGCGCCGCCGCGCAAGGCCCGACCGCGCGACCTCAGGCGCGCGGCGCAGGATTCGCTCCGCACCATGATGCTGATCCGCGCCTTTCGCGTGCGCGGCCATCTGGAAGCCAATCTTGATCCCTTGAATCTGAAGCCGCGCGAACGCCATGGCGATCTTGATCCGCGCACTTACGGCTTCGGCGATTCCGACCTGGATCGCGACGTCCATGTCGACAATGTCATGGGCTTCGACCACGCGACACTAAGGCAATTGGTGCACGTGCTGCGCCAGACCTATTGCGGCTCGATCGGCGTGGAGTACATGCACATCCAGGATCCCGACCAGCGCAAATGGCTGCAATTGCGCATCGAGGGGAGCCGCAACCAGCGCGAGTTCACCCATCGCGGCAAGATCGCGATCCTCGAGCGCTTGACCGCGGCCGAATTGTTCGAGAAATTCCTGGACAAGAAATACACAGGCACCAAGCGCTTCGGCGTGGATGGCGGCGAATGCGTGATTCCAGCTCTGGAGCAGATCATCAAGCGTGGCAGCCAGCTCGGCATCAAGGAGGTGGTGATCGGCATGACCCACCGCGGCCGCCTCAACATTCTCGCCAATTTCATGGGCAAGCCGTTCGCCGCCATCTTCTCGGAATTCCAGGGCAATCCCGCCAATCCGGAAGACGTGCAGGGATCGGCCGACGTCAAGTATCATCTCGGGACCTCGGCCGACCGCGAGTTCGACGGTCGCGTGGTGCATCTCTCCCTGACCGCCAATCCCTCGCATCTGGAGGCGGTCAACACCGTGGTCCAAGGCAAGGTCAAGGCCAAGCAGCGTCAGCGCAACGACAAGCGGGGCGAGGAGGTGATGGGCCTTCTCCTCCACGGCGATGCCGCCTTCGCCGGCCAGGGATTGGTGCCCGAGGCGCTCGATCTTTCCTTGCTCGACGGTTACAAGACCGGCGGCACCATCCACTACATCGTCAACAACCAGATCGGCTTCACCACCTCGCCGACCGCCGCAAGATCCAGCCCCTATTGCTCGGACGCCGCCAAGGGCGTTCAGGCGCCGATCTTCCACGTCAACGGCGACGACCCGGAAGCGGTCCTGCACAGCGCGCGCCTGGCGGTCGAGTTCCGCCAGGAATTCAAGTGCGACGTGATCATCGACATTTTCTGCTATCGCCGCTTCGGCCATAACGAAAGCGACGAACCGGCGTTCACGCAGCCGCTGATGTATCGCCGGATCGCCGGCCATCCGACGACCCGTCAAATCTACGCCGACCGGCTGATCGAGGAAGGGGTGCTGACCCAGGCCGAGGCCGAAGCCATCATGGTGGCGTTCCAGGCCAGGCTGGATACCGATTTCGAGGCCTCGCAGAGCTACAAGCCGAACAAGGCCGATTGGCTGGAGGGCGCCTGGACGGGCCTGGCGATCGCCAGCGGCGACGATCGGCGCGGCAACACCGGGGCCGACATGGCATCGCTGCTGGAAGTCGGCAAGGCGCTGACCAGCGTACCGGCAAGCTTCAACGCCAATCGCAAGATCGCGCGCCAATTGGCGCTCAAGGAACGCACCATCGAGACCGGGAAAGGCATCGATTGGGGGACCGCCGAGGCGCTTGCCTTCGGGACCCTGCTGAAGGACGGGATCCATGTCCGCCTCTCCGGGCAGGATTGCAAGCGCGGCACCTTCTCGCATCGCCATGCCGTCCTGGTGGACCAGGAGAACGAATCCGAATACGTGCCGCTGAACAACATTTGCGCCGGCCAGGCGGTATTGGAGGCCATCAACAGCCCGCTCTCCGAGGCAGGCGTGCTTGGCTTCGAATACGGGTTCAGCTTGGCCGATCCCAAGGCCCTGGTGCTGTGGGAGGCCCAGTTCGGCGATTTCGCCAATGGCGCCCAGGTCATCATCGACCAGTTCATCTCCTCGGGCGAATCCAAATGGCTGCGGATGTCGGGTCTGGTGCTGCTGCTGCCGCATGGCTACGAGGGCCAGGGACCGGAACATTCCTCGGCCAGGCTTGAGCGCTATCTCCAGGCTTGCGCCGATGACAATTGGCAGGTGGCGAATCTGACCACGCCGGCCAATTACTTCCACACCCTGCGCCGACAAATGCATCGCAATTTCCGCAAGCCGCTCATCCTGATGACGCCCAAATCACTGCTCCGGCACAAGCTGTGCGTCTCGCCGCTCTCGGATTTCGGGCCAGGGTCGAGCTTCCATCGAGTGCTGTGGGACGGCGGCAAGGTGGCGAGTGACATCGAGATCCGTCGCGTCGTGCTTTGCAGCGGCAAGGTTTATTTCGATCTTCTCGAGGAACGCGAGAAGCGCGGAGCGGAGGACATCTATCTGATGCGGATCGAGCAATTGTATCCCTTCCCTGACCGCGCGTTGACGACCGAGCTCGCGCGCTTCCCCAAGGCCGAAATCGTGTGGTGCCAGGAGGAGCCCCGGAACATGGGAGCCTGGACCTTCGTCATACCGGAGGTCGAGACGGTGATGTCGGGGCTGGGTCTGAAGCAGCAGCGGCTGCGCTATGTCGGGCGCAAGGCTGCAGCCTCGCCGGCAACCGGATTGTTCCGGCGACACGTCAAGGAACAGGCGGCGCTGGTCAACGAGGTCTTGAGCCCGAAATAACCTTGGCCGACGCGCCATGATTGCGAGGAATTAGGAAATGGCGACACCAATCGTTGTCCCGGCGCTGGGCGAATCGGTGACCGAGGCCACCATCGCCAAATGGATGAAAAAGGTGGGCGATTCGGTCGCCGCCGACGAGGCGGTGGCGGAACTGGAAACCGACAAGGTGACCCAGGAATTGTTCGCCCCGGCCGCCGGCACGCTGGGCGAAATCCTCGCCGCGGCCGGCAGCACGGTGAACATCGGGGCGGTGATCGGCAACATCGTCGATGGCGCGGCCCAGGCCAAGCCCGCCGCCAAGGCCCCGGCCCCAACTCCGGCCGCGCCCAAGCCGGCCCTTGCCGAGGCCGCTTCGCTCTCGCCGGCGGTGCGCAAGCTGGTGGCGGAAAACAAGCTCGACCCCGCTTCCATCGCTGGCTCCGGCAAGGCCGGCCGCCTGACCAAGGACGACGTGGTGGAGCATGTGGCCAAGCCCAAGGCGCCGCCCCCGCCCCCTCCGGCGCCACAACCCGCGCCCCAGCAGGCGCCCTCGGCGTTGTCGGTGGTGCAGCCGGCGCCCGCGTCCGCGCCACGCCCGTTGCTGGCGGCGGAGGAGCGGGTGCCGATGTCGCGCCTGCGCCGGCGGATCGCGGAGCGCCTGAAGCAGGCCCAAAACACCGCCGCGATGCTCACCACCTTCAACGAGGTGGACATGGGTCCGGTGATGGCCTTGCGCGAAAAATACCGCGAGACCTTCGAGAAGAAGCACGGTTTCCGCCTCGGCTTCATGGGGTTCTTCGTCAAGGCCGCGATCCAGGCCCTGAAGGAAATCCCGGCGGTCAACGCCGAGATCGATGGCGCGGACATCATCTACAAGAATCACTACGACATCGGCGTCGCGGTCGGGACCGAACAGGGATTGGTGGTGCCGGTGGTGCGCGAGGCCGACCAAATGAGCCTGCCCCAGATCGAGGCCAGGATCGCCGAGCTTGGCAAGCGCGCGCGCGACGGCAAGCTTTCGATCGAGGATTTGCAGGGCGGCACCTTCACCATCTCCAATGGCGGGGTCTACGGATCGCTGATGTCGACGCCGATTCTCAACCCGCAGCCATCGGGCATTTTGGGCATGCACAAGATCCAGCAGCGGCCGATGGCACTCGATGGCAAGGTCGAAATCCGGCCGATGATGTATCTGGCACTCAGCTACGACCACCGGATCATCGACGGGCGCGAAGCGGTAACCTTCGTGGTGCGGGTCAAGGAATGCCTGGAAGACCCGCAGCGCCTGGTCCTGGAAATCTGAGCGGGGCGGATGGTGGCGGCTACAGCGGAAAATCGGAACCGGCGGCGAAAGCCCGCCATCAAGCGCAAGGCGCCCTATTACAACCAAAGCCTCGGCTTCACCTGCGGGCCCGCGTCGCTGATGATGGCGATGAAGGCGCTCGATTCCAAGATCGATTTCGGGCGCGCCCATGAACTGCAATTGTGGCGCGAGGCGAATACGATCTTCATGGGCGGCGGGCATGGCGGATGCGGGCCTCTGGGCCTTGCCTTGGCCGCGCGAAAGCGGGGCTTCAAGCCCGCAGTCTGGGTCAATCACCGAGGCACGCTGCTTTCCGATCGCGTGCGGCTCCAGGAGCGGCGCAAGGTGATGGCCGTTCTTCAGGAGGCCGATCTGGCCGAGGCCAAACGCCGGGGAATTCCGGTCACCTATGGGCGGCTTGGCATCGATGATCTCGAACGCGCCTTGACCGAAGGCGCCTGGCCCATCGTGCTCATCACCTGCCGCTACATCCATGGCGATTCCACGCCGCACTGGATCCTGGTGACCGGCGTGGACGAAGACAACGTCTATATCAACGATCCCTGGGTCGCGCGCGACCAGGGCAAGACCAAGCGCGACATGACCGGCTTCCGGGTTTCGCGCGCCCTGTTCGAGAAGATGACGCGATACGGCAAGAAGAAGGAGCGCGCGGCCCTCCTGCTCCGCCGCTGATCGATCGACGGGGAACACCAGTGCCAACTTTCGAAAATGCGTGATCCATGAATTGCACCCATCTTTCCACGAAAGTTGGCACATTCCACCCAATGATAGTACCCGCCGGCGCGTGCCGGAGGGGTCTCTTGGCTCGATTCAGCCATCAGCGACGGCGGGTACTCGTGCCAACCTTCAAGAATGTGCGATCCATGAATTGTACCCATCTTTCCACGAAAGTTGGCGCATTCCACCCAATGATAGTCCCCGCCGGTGTGCACTGGCGGAGTCGATTTTCTGAATCGCTTATCCGCGACGGCGGGTACTAGATGGCCGACCAGGTATTCGACGTCGTGGTGATCGGGGGCGGCCCGGGGGGCTATGTGTGCGCCATCAAGGCGGCGCAATTGGGCCTCAAGGCGGCTTGCGTGGAAATGCGTGGCGCGCTCGGCGGCACCTGCCTCAATGTCGGGTGCATTCCCTCGAAGGCGCTGCTCTCCTCCTCCCATCTCTTCGCCCAGGCCAGCCACGATCTTGGCCGTCACGGCATCAAGCTCGGCCCCGTCGCGCTCGACCTCAAGGCCATGATGGGGCGCAAGGACAAGGTGGTCGCTGATCTGACCAAGGGGATCGAGTTCCTGTTCAAGAAGAATGGCGTCACCTACCTCAAGGGCATGGGCCGGCTCCTCGGTCAAGGCAAGGTCGAGATCCTCGGCGAGGGCGGCCGCCGCGAGATTGTCGCCGCCAAGCACGTCGTGATCGCGACCGGCTCCGACGTGACCCCGCTCAAGGGCGTGGAGATCGACGAAAAGCGGATCGTTTCCTCGACCGGCGCGCTCATGCTGGGGAGTGTCCCGGAACACCTCATCGTCATCGGCGGGGGCGTGATCGGGCTGGAAATGGGTTCGGTGTGGCGGCGCCTCGGCGCCAAGGTGACGGTCATCGAGTTTCTGGACCGGATCGTGCCGAGCATGGATGGCGAAATGGCAACCCTCTTTCAGCGCGCCCTCACCAAGCAGGGCCTCGCCTTCAAGCTGGGGGCCAAGGTGACCCAGGCCAGGGTGGAAAAAGCGGCGATCGCGCTTTCGGTCGAGCCCGCCAAGGGTGGTGCGCCTGAGGAAATCTCGGGCGATGTGGTGCTGGTCGCGATCGGCAGGCGCCCCTATATCGATGGCCTGGCTTTGGCGGCGGCGGGTGTTGCCCTCGACGACAAGGGCCGGATCAAGATCGATCGCCATTTCCGGACCAGCGCGCCCGACATCCATGCGATCGGCGACGTGGTCGAGGGGCCGATGCTGGCGCACAAGGCCGAGGAGGAGGGAATTGCGCTTGCCGAAATGCTGGCAGGAGAGGCCGGTCACGTCAATTATGAGACCTGCCCCAACATCGTCTACACTTGGCCGGAACTGGCCTGCGTCGGCAAGACCGAGGAGGAATTGAAATCAGCGGGCATCGCCTACAAGATCGGCAAATTCGCCTTCATGGCGAACGCGAGGGCCAAATCCGCCGCTGATACTGATGGCCAGGTGAAGCTCATTGCCGACGCCAAGACCGATCGGCTCCTGGGCGCGCATATCCTGGGACCGGAGGCGGGCACCCTCATCCACGAATGCGTGATGGCGATGGAATTCGGCGGCTCGGCCGAGGATGTGGCGCGCGCCTTCCACGGCCACCCGACCTTGAATGAGGCGATCAAGGAAGCAGCCCTCGCCATCGCCAGCAAATCGATTCATATTTAGCCGCCGGTTCTCGGCCAGCGGGTGCGGGATTCCAGATCGTCCAGCACCAGGTTATTGCGCATATAGCTGGTGCTGGCATCGCGCAAGGGCTGGTGATCCCACGACGTGTGCTTTCCCTTGGCCATCGCATCGGCGACCAGGTGCCGGCGTCGCTGGCTGGCCAGCACCTGCTCGTTCAGTTCCGTCAAATTCCACAGGCGGGCGAGTTCGCCACGATAATGATCGAGCGTTGCCCGGTGCTCGGGTTCCGGCGCCAGGTTGCGCCGCTCCAGCGGGTCCAGCGACAGATCGTAGAGCTGATCGGGATCGCATGGCGCGTGGATGAATTTCCAACCTCCCTCGCGGATCATGACCAGCGGAGCGATCGCCCCCTCGCCACAATATTCGCCGAGGACCCGGTCATGGCCGCCGGTTCCGGCCAGGTGGCCCATCAGCGATCGACCGTCGATCGGCACCGCCGCCTCGAACGGTTTTCCATCATTCGCCAGTTCGACCAGCGTGGGCAAGAGATCGATCAAGGATGCGGCCTCTCGCACGCGCCTGGCCCCGAATTGGCCAGGGGCGCGCACGATGAGCGGAACCCGGCAGGCATTCTCGAACCAGCCCATCTTGTACCACAGGCCGCGCTCGCCCAGCATGTCGCCGTGATCGGCGGTGAAGAGCACGATCGTGTCTCCGGCCAAACCCATGTCATCGAGGGCCCCCAGCATCGTCGCCACCTGCGCGTCGATATACGAGACGTTTGCGAAATAGGCGTGCCGCGCCCGGCGAACGTCCTTTTCGGTGATCCGAAAACTGTCCATGTCGCTGACCTGGCGGAGCCTCGCCGAATGCGGATCCAGGGGCACGTCATACGCCGGCACCTTGGGCATCGGGATCTCGTCCTCCCGATAGAGATCGAGGAACCTTGGCAGCGCGGCATAGGGGTCGTGCGGATGGGTCCATGAAACCACGAGACAAAACGGCCTTTCGTCGGTGGCCGCGCGGCCAATGTCGAAAACGTGCCGGCGCGCCGCATAGGTGACCTCGTCGTCGAAATCCAGCTGGTTGGAACGCAGGCATGGGCCGGCCTGGGTGACCGAGAGCATGTTGTGATACCAGCTCGGCCGATGCTCCGGCCTAGTCCAATCCGGGGTCCAGCCGAAATCCGCGGGGTAGATATCGGTGGTCAGGCGCTCCTCGAAGCCATGCAACTGGTCGGCGCCGCAGAAATGCATCTTGCCGGCAAGGGCGGTGCGATAGCCCGCCGCCCGCAAATAATGGGCGAAGGTCGGGACGTCGGAAGCAAAGTTGGCGGCGTTGTCGAAGGCGCCGATCCGCTTGGGCAAGGCACCCGACATCATGGTGAATCGCGACGGCGCGCATAAGGGTGCGTTGCAATAGAAATTGTCGAACACGATTCCCCGCCCGGCCAGGGAAGCGAGGGCGGGCGTACGCGCCGCTTCCCCGGAATCGAAATCCAGGAATGGGGCCGCCAGTTGATCGGCCATCAGGAACAGGATGTTGGGGCGCTTCTTGGGCATTCGTCTTTCCTCTACCCGGCTATCTGATGGATGTCGTCGGCGTCGGCGCGCGCCAAGGGTTGAATGGTGAGCGTCATGAACGGGCGCGCGGATGCGCCGCCTGGTAGGTGGCGATGAGCTGGGTGGCATCGACTTCGGTATAAAGCTGCGTGGTCGAGAGCGAGGAATGTCCCAGCATCTCCTGCAGTGCGCGCAGATCGACGCCGGCGCCGAGCAAATGGGTGGCGAAGGAATGGCGCAAGGCGTGGGGACTGGCATTCTCCGGCAGGCCCAGGATCGGCCGCAGGGCCTGCATCGCGCGCTGCACCAGGCGTGGGTTTAGCCGTCCGCCGCGGGCGCCCAAGAACAAGGGATCGCCCGCACCCCCGCCATGGGGGCAGGCGCGAAGGTAGTCGCGGATCGCCTCCAGGACTTGCGCCAACAGGGGCACCACGCGCTCCTTGCCGCCCTTGCCCCTGACGCGCAGCAAATCGATCGGCCCATCCAAGGGCGCGTCCCGTCGATTGAGCGAGATCGCCTCGGCGATTCGCAATCCGCTGCCATAGAGCAGCATCAGGATGGCGGCGTCGCGCTTGCCGATCCAGATCGCTGGCGCCGCTTCGCCGACCGCCGCGATGGCCTCGATGGCCTCGGGCACGGTCAAGGGCTTGGGCATCGCGCGGGCAAGTCTTGGCCCGCGCAGGGCGGCGATCGTGCCATTGGCGCACAGGCGCCTTCGCGCCAGATGATGGAACAGGCCCTTGATTGCGGAAAGAGCCCGCGCGATCGAGGAGGCACCGAGGCCGCGCGCGCGTTCCGCCGCCATCCAGGCGCGAAAATCGGCGCGGGTGAGCCCTTCGAGTGAAGCGAGCGACGGCACCTCGCCCAGATGGCCCGACAAGAACCGAAAAAAGCCGATCACGTCCTGGCGATAGGCGCGCAATGTCAAATCGCCGGCGCGGCGCTGGCGTTCCAGCCAGTCGAGCCAAGACGTGACGCCCTGGCGAACCTCCGCCTCGGCGATCAGATGAGCCAGGCCGGCCGCCAATTCGTTGCCGGGTGTTACTTGCGCGGCAGATCCAGCCATGCGCGGATGCCGAACTCGATGATCCGGCTAAGAAAGCTCAGCAATTCCGTCGCCTGGCCGGGATGGAAATAGCCGGGGTGCTTGGTGCCGAAGGCCAGCAATCCGACCGGCGCCGAGGACGAAGGGCGCAGCCGCAGAAGCGCGTCGGAGCGTACCAGCTCGGCGGCGGCGCCGAAGATTTCGGCGTTGCCGATGGTATCGTCGCGCAGAAGCACCTGGTGGTGCTTGCCGAGGACACGATCGACCGTGCCCGGCGCCAGTATCTCCAGGCCATCGATTGCCGGCCGGCGCGCCTTCGCCTCCGTGCGCTCGATGCACAGGCAAACCACGTCGACATCCAGCAGCAGCACCAGATCCCCGGTGATGATTTCGATGAAATGCTCGAAGCTCTCGGCCTCGAGCAGCGCCAGGACCGCCTTGTGGATACGCTCTTGCGTGACCAGATTGTCGCGGCTGTTGGCGATGATCTCATCCTGCTCGGCGCGCAGCCTGGTCACGTCGTGGCGCAGCTTTTCCACCATCGCCTGCTGCAAATCCACCACTCCGGAATCACGGTGGCGCGAGGGCGCCATCTGCGAATCGAGCAATTCCGGATGCCGCAACAGGAAATCCGGGTGCCGGCGCAGATAGGCGATGATCTGGGCGGCGCTAGGGCCCGTTGGCCTCTTTTTCAGTTCCTCGATCCGCTCCGCCATCAACGACCCCCGATTCCGACCATCACAGGATCGATTGGCCGGTCTTGGCCCAATCGGCCAGGAACGCCGTCAGGCCCTTGTCGGTCAGCGGGTGGCCATACATCTGGCGCAGCACGCTGGCCGGCATGGTGACGATATCGGCGCCCATCTTGGCCGCCTGCACCACGTGCATCGGGCCTCGCACCGAGGCAACCAGCACCTGGGTCGTGAAAGTGTCATAGGATCGGTAGATCTGGAGAATGTCGGCGACCAATTGCATCCCATCCGAGCCGATATCGTCCAGCCGGCCGACAAAGGGCGAGATGTAGCCGGCGCCCGATTTGGCGGCGAGCAGGGCCTGCGCCGGCGAGAAGCACAGGGTCACGTTGACCTTGATGCCTTCACCGGCAAGCGCGCGGCAGGTCTTGAGCCCGTCTTGCGTCAAGGGCACCTTGACCACCACGTTGCCCGCGAGCTTGGCCAGCTTGCGGCCTTCGGCCAGCATGGTCTTGTGATCGGTCGAAATCACTTCAGCGCTGACCGGGCCGGGCACCAATTCGCAGATCTCCTTCACGATATCGACGAATTTCCGTCCCGATTTCATCACCAGCGAAGGGTTGGTGGTCACGCCATCGACCATGCCCGAAGCGGCCAATTCGGCGATCTCGTTGATATCGGCGGTGTCGAGGAAGAACTTCATGATCGATCGGGTTTCCGGCTGGCGTTGAAGAATTGGCGGGCGCGGGCCCGCTTGGCTACGATAGGGGGACGAATCACCCCCTGGACACCTTAAGTCTATCCGATGGCGCCGGAAACCGAAAGCGACTCGACCCAAGATGCAATCGGCACCAGTGCCTCGGTGCTTCTGCCCCTGCCGTTGGACGGCGTCTACGATTATTCGGTGCCGTCGGACCTGGTTGTCTCGCCCGGCGATTTCGTCGCGGTCAAGTTCGGCAAGCGCGATCTGGTGGGCGTCATCTGGGGCCGGGCCGAGGGCAAGATCGATCCCGCGCGTCTGCGGCCCATCGCTGCCCGGCTGGAATTGCCGCCATTGCCCCGGATCTCCTACGATTTCGTCGAGTGGGTGGCCGGATATTGCATGGCGCCCAGGGGCTCGGTCTTGCGCATGGCGATGAGCGTACCGGCCGCCTTCAAGCCGGAGCGCCCGCGCCGGGCGCTCACATTGGGCGATCCGCAAGCTGCTGCCCTGACAACAGCACGGGCACGCGCAATTGAAGTCGCGGCGTCGCGCCCGCCTCTGGCGCCGGGCGAATTGGCGCGGGCCGCCAGAATTGGCGCCAGCGTGGTCAGGAAGATGGTCGCGTCGGGGCAATTGCTCGAAGTCATGCTGCCGGCGCGCTTGCCCTTCGGCAGTCCCCAGCCGGATCGACCGGGCAAGGAATTGTCGGGCGCACAGGCAGCGGCGGCAAGGGAACTGGCCGGCGCGGTCGCTTCCCAAGACATCGCTTCCCAAGACAAGGGCGGGGTGACGCTGCTCGACGGCGTGACCGGCGCCGGCAAGACCGAAGTCTATTTCGAGGCCGTCGCCGCCTGCCTCAGGGCGGGCCGGCAGGCGCTGGTCTTGCTGCCCGAGATTGCCCTTACGCACCAATGGCTGGAACGGTTCGAGACCCGCTTCGGCGCCCTGCCGGCGCAATGGCATTCCGATCTGACCGCGCTGGAGCGGCGCCTCACCTGGCGCGCGGTCCTGGATCGACGGGCGAGCGTGGTGGTCGGTGCGCGCTCGGCCCTCTTTCTGCCGTTTCAAGCACTCGGCCTGATCGTCGTTGACGAGGAACACGAAAGCGCCTTCAAGCAGGAGGATGGCGTCATCTATCAGGCCCGCGACATGGCGGTGGTGCGGGGCCACCTCGCGCGCATTCCGGTCATCTTGGCCTCGGCCACGCCCTCCCTGGAATCGATGCACAATTCCGATATCGGCAAGTATCGCCGGCTGCATCTCCCCGATCGCCATGGCGAGGCCGGAATGCCCAGTGTGCAAATCGTCGATCTCAGGCGCGATCGGCCAGCGCGGGGATGCTGGCTCTCTCCCAGCCTGATCGGCGCCATCAACGAGACGCTGGCCAATGCCGAGCAGATTCTCCTCTTTCTCAATCGCCGCGGCTACGCACCGCTCACCCTGTGCCGCCATTGCGGCCATCGCTGGCAATGCCCGCATTGCACGGCGTGGCTGGTGGAACACCGGTATCTCGGCCGGTTGCAATGCCACCATTGCGGTCACCAGGCGCCGATGCCCTCTGCTTGCCCTTCCTGCGGGGTCGAGGGCGACATGGCCGCCTGCGGTCCGGGCGTCGAACGTTTGAACGAGGAGGCGGCCCTCCTGTTTCCGACGGCGCGCCGCCTGATCCTCACCAGCGACACCGCCAATTCCCCGGCCAAGGCGGCCGACATGTTCCGGCGCATCGAGGATCGCGAGGTCGATCTCATCATCGGAACCCAGATCGTGGCCAAGGGACACCATTTCCCGGCTTTGACCCTGGTCGGCGTCATCGATGCCGATCTTGGCCTCTCGGGCGGCGATCTCAGGGCAGGTGAGCGAACGTTCCAATTGCTGCACCAAGTATCGGGGCGCGCTGGGCGCGCCGATCGGCCGGGCCGGGTCATGATCCAGACCTACGAGCCGAATCGCCCGGTCATGCTGGCGCTGGCCACCGGCGATCGTGATCGGTTCATGGCGCTGGAGGCGGAGGATCGCGCCGCCGCCTCAATGCCGCCCTTCGGTCGGTTGGCCGCGATCGTGGTATCGGGGCCCGATGGGGCTGCCCTCGATCGGCTGGTACGGGAAATGGCGCGAAAAGCGCCTCGGCAACAGGGGATCACGGTCCTTGGCCCGGCCCTGGCGCCCCTGGCCATGCTGAAGGGGCGCCATCGCCGCCGCTTCCTGCTCAAATGCCGCCGCGAAATCGCCCCGCAAATGCTGCTTCGGCAATGGTTGGGCGGCTGCAAGCCCAAGGGTGATCTCAACATCGAAGTGGACATCGACCCATACTCTTTTCTTTGATTTTTCAAACGATTGATGGCGGATCCCCGGCCCCGGCCCCGTGTTGTTGCAAGGCCAGAACGCTTGTGTTACACACCGCACGCCTCGGCCGGCCGGCCCGATCCGACCGGATTGGGGCCGGGCTGTTTTTGTCAGGGCTTGCCGCGAAAAGGCACCAGCTCCGGAACCAAAGAAAAATTCCAGATTCGACGACGGGGGCGACGGGTGGCAGCCCAAAAATCGGAGCAAGGCGGGCTGGCGAAACGCTACGCCACGGCGCTGTTCGATCTTGCCGGCGAAAAAGGCCAGTTCGACGCGATCGCCGCCGATCTCGCCGCCTTGCGCGCGATGATCGCCGACAGCGCCGATCTCAGCCGGCTGATTTCTTCGCCGTTGCTCAAACGCGCCGAACAGGGGCGTGGGATCGCCGCGATCTTGGAGGCGGCTGGGTGTGACGATCTGACGCGCAAATTCATCGGCCTGGTCGCGCGAAACCGGCGGTTGTTCGTGCTGCCCGACATCATCAAGGCCTATCAATCCATGCTGGCCGAGATGCGCGGCGAGAAGACTGCCCAGGTGATCGCCTCCCGCGCCCTCACGCCAGCCCAGGAGAGCGCCGTGACCGAGGCGATCAAACGCATGGTGGGCGGCAGGGTATCGATCGAGGTCAAGATCGATCCGGGCCTGCTTGGCGGTTTGATGGTTCTGGTCGGGAGCCTCATGATCGACGGCTCGATACGGACAAAGCTGCGGAAGATGCAGCTGGCCATGAAAGGGGCTGCATAGATGGAAATCCGCGCCGCCGAAATCTCCGCCATCCTCAGGCAGCAAATCGAGAGCTTCGGCACCGAGGCGGATGTGACCGAGATCGGCACCGTTCTTTCGGTCGGCGATGGCGTCGCTCGCGTGCATGGCCTGGACAAGGTTCAGGCCGGCGAAATGGTGGAATTTCCTGGCGGCCTTCGGGGGATGGCACTCAATCTGGAAACCGACAATGTCGGCGTGGTGATTTTCGGCGACGATCGGGCGGTCAAGGAAGGCGATACGGTCAAGCGCACCGGCGCCATCGTCGAAGTGCCGGTCGGTCGGGGCCTGCTCGGGCGCGTGGTGGACGGGCTCGGCACGCCGATCGATGGCAAGGGTCCGATCGAGAACGCCGAGATGCGCCGGGTCGAGGTCAAGGCGCCGGGCATCATCCCGAGGAAATCCGTGCACGAGCCGATGCAAACCGGCCTGAAGGCGATCGACAGCCTGGTGCCGATCGGCAGGGGCCAACGCGAACTCATCATCGGCGATCGCCAGACCGGCAAGACCGCGGTCGCGATCGATACCATCATCAACCAGAAGGCGGTCAATTCCCAGGGCGAGGAATCGAAGAAGCTCTATTGCATCTATGTCGCGATCGGGCAGAAGCGCTCGACCGTGGCCCAGATCGTCAAGACGCTGGAGGATAACGGCGCGCTCGAATACTCGATCGTGGTCGCGGCGACCGCCTCGGAGCCGGCGCCGCTGCAATTCCTCGCCCCCTATACCGGTTGCACGATCGGCGAGTTCTTCCGCGACAACGGCATGCACGCGGTCATCATCTACGACGATTTGTCCAAACACGCGGTCGCTTATCGCCAGATGTCGCTGCTGCTGCGCCGCCCGCCGGGACGCGAGGCCTATCCGGGCGACGTCTTCTACTTGCATTCGCGCCTGCTCGAGCGCGCCGCCAAGATGAACGCAGCCAACGGCGCCGGCTCGCTCACGGCACTGCCGGTGATCGAGACCCAGGCGGGCGACGTCTCGGCCTACATTCCAACCAACGTCATTTCCATCACCGATGGCCAGATCTTCCTGGAGACCGGCCTCTTTTACAAGGGCATCCGCCCGGCCATCAATGTCGGCCTGTCCGTGAGCCGGGTCGGCTCCGCCGCCCAGATCAAGGCGATGAAGCAGGTCGCCGGCCGCATCAAGCTGGAACTGGCGCAATACCGCGAAATGGCGGCCTTCGCGCAATTTTCCTCCGATCTCGATGCGGCGACGCAGAAGCTGCTGGCGCGGGGCGCCCGACTGACCGAGCTGCTGAAGCAACCGCAATACGTGCCGATGCCGGTCGAGGAACAGGTGGTGGCGATCTATGCCGGCGTGCGCGGATTCCTGGACAGTGTCGCGGTCGAGGACGTGAACCGCTTCGAGGCGGCGTTCCTCAACGAAATTCGGGCCAAGCACGCCGGATTGCTGGAGACGATCCGGCGCGAGCGCGAGTTGAGCAAGGCCACGGAGGAAATGCTGAACGGAATTCTCGGCGCCTTCGTCAAGGCGTTCAGCTAGTCGCCGGGCACGCAATCTCGACCCCGCCGGAACCCGCGCGATGCCCAACCTCAAGGATTTGAAGACCCGCATCAACAGCGTGAAGTCGACGCAGAAGATCACTTCGGCCATGAAGATGGTCGCGGCGGCGAAGTTGCGCCGGGCCCAGGAGCAGGCCGAGGCGGCGAGGCCCTATGCCGAGCGGATGGAGCGGGTGCTGGTGGCGCTCGCCGCCAACATGGCCGGGCGCGACGGGGCGCCGGCGCTGCTCGCCGGCAATGGCCGCGACCAGACGCATCTGGTGGTGGTGATGACTTCGGATCGGGGGCTGTGCGGTGGCTTCAATTCCTCGATCTCGCGCCAGGCCCGCAAGACCATTCGCGATCTTAAGAAGCACGGCAAGAACGTCAAGATCCTGTGCGTCGGGCGCAAGGGCCGCGACCAATTGCGGCGCGATTTCGGCGCCGATATCGTGGCCACCATCGAGGACGTGGCCAAGCCCCGCCTGACCTTCGCCGCGGCCGAGCGCGTGGGTGCTCGCATCCGCCACATGTTCGAGCATGGCGAATTCGATGTCTGCCACGTGATCTACAACAAGTTCAAATCGGCGATGACCCAGATCGTGACCCTGCGCCAGCTGATCCCCTTCGCCCCCGGCGCTGCCGCCAACGAGAACGCCGATCCCAGCCTGGCGCAATACGAATACGAGCCCGACGAGGCCGAGATCCTCGCCGATCTCTTGCCGCGCAACATCGGCCTGCAGGTCTATCGGGCGCTCCTCGAGAACGCGGCCAGCGAGCAGGGCTCGCGGATGTCGGCGATGGACAGCGCCACGCGCAACGCCGGCGACATGATCAATCGGCTGACCATCACCTACAATAGGTCGCGCCAAGCCTATATCACCAAGGAACTGATCGAGATCATCTCCGGCGCCGAGGCGCTTTGAAGCGAGTGTTGTGGTTCCAACATTTGATTTCCAATCATTCCCGTTGGAACCACAACACATGCCATTGAATTTGCTGGTGTTCCGGGCCGAAATGTCCCCAGAGCGGAATGTCGGTTGCGGAACACTAGGCACCCGGTACCAACTTTCGAAATTGCGCGAACCATGAAATGTACCCATCGTTCCGCGAAAGTTGGTAAATTTCGCGCAGTGATAGTACCCGCCGGAATGCCCTGGCGGAGTCAATTTGCCAAATCACCCAGTCCCGCGACGGGCGGGTACTAGAGCGAAGGAGACCATATCGATGGCCAAGAACATTGTCGGCAAGATCACCCAGGTCTTGGGCGCCGTCGTCGACGTCCAATTCGACGGCGACTTGCCGGCGATCCTGAATGCGTTGCATGTGCGCAACCGGGACAAGTTGCTGGTACTCGAAGTGGCGCAGCATCTGGGCGAGAAAACGGTCCGCACCGTGGCCATGGATTCGACCGATGGCCTGGTGCGCGGGCTGGAAGTCACGGACACCGGCGGCGCCATCTCGGTGCCGGTTGGGCCGGAGACGCTCGGGCGCATCATCAACGTGATCGGCGACCCGGTCGACGAGCGCGGGCCGGTCAACGCCAAGAAGAAGTACGAGATCCATCGCCCGGCCCCCCCCTTCGTCGACCAATCGACCGAGGCGCAGATCCTGGTCACCGGCATCAAGGTCGTCGATCTGCTGGCGCCCTACGCCAAGGGCGGCAAGATCGGGCTGTTCGGCGGTGCCGGCGTCGGCAAGACGGTGTTGATCATGGAACTGATCAACAACGTGGCCAAGGCCCATGGCGGGTATTCGGTCTTCGCCGGTGTGGGCGAGCGCACGCGCGAAGGCAACGACCTCTACCATGAGATGATCGAATCGGGCGTGATCAAGCTGGACGGCCCCGGCTCCAAGGCCGCCCTGGTCTATGGCCAGATGAACGAGCCGCCGGGAGCCCGCGCCCGCGTCGGTTTGACCGGCCTGACCTTGGCCGAGTATTTCCGCGACGAGGAAGGCCAGGACGTGCTGTTCTTCGTCGACAACATCTTCCGCTTCACCCAGGCTGGATCGGAAGTGTCGGCGCTCCTCGGCCGCATTCCCTCGGCGGTCGGCTATCAGCCGACCTTGGCCACCGACATGGGGGCGCTGCAGGAACGGATCACCACCACCAAGAAGGGCTCGATCACCTCGGTGCAGGCGATCTACGTGCCGGCCGACGATTTGACCGATCCGGCGCCGGCGACCTCGTTCGCGCATCTGGACGCCACCACCGTGCTCTCGCGCCAGATCGCCGAACTCGGCATCTATCCGGCGGTCGATCCCCTGGATTCGACCTCGCGCATGCTCGATCCGCGCGTGGTCGGCGACGACCATTACCAGGTGGCGCGTAACGTGCAGAAGGTGTTGCAGACCTATAAGTCGCTGCAGGACATCATCGCCATCCTGGGCATGGACGAATTGTCGGAGGAGGACAAGCTGGTGGTGGCGCGCGCGCGCAAGATTCAGCGCTTCCTCTCGCAGCCCTTCCACGTGGCCGAGGTCTTCACCGGCTCGCCTGGCGTGTTCGTGAAGCTCGAGGACACCATCAAGGGCTTCAAGGGCATCGTTGTCGGCGATTATGACGACATGCCGGAATCGGCCTTCTACATGGTCGGCACGATCGAGGAAGCGATCGACCGGGCCAAGAAGATGGCCGAGGCGGCTTGAGGCTCGCGACCTAGGCCCAGGCAAAGCGAATTGGAGGTTGCGCGATGGGGGATTTGGTTCATTTCGAGCTGGTGGCGCCGGAACGCCTGCTGATGTCGGCGGAGGTCGATTCGGTGGTAGTCCCCGGACAAGAAGGCGATTTCGGCGTGCTCCCCGGCCATATGCGCTTGATTTCGACCATCAGGCCGGGAACAATCGTGGTCTTTCGCGATGGCAAGTCGGCCGAGCGGATCTTCGTCGAGGGTGGTTTCGCCGAGGTGACGCCGGAAGGTTGCGTGGTCCTGGCCGATCGCGCGGTTCCGATCGGCGAGCTCGACCTCGAGCGCGTGGCCAAGGCCATCCAGGAAGCGCGGGAGACCCTCGATGAGGCCAAGGACGAAGTTACCCGGGCCGAGGCGCAACACCGCCTGCTGATCGCCGAGGCGCGCCAGGCGGCGCTGGATTCCACTACCTACCTTTAAGCGACTGTATTCGGGCAAGGCCCATGACGCGCTGGACGCTCAATCAGATCCCCTGGTCCGAGTTCGACACCGCCAAGGTCGACCCGGACATCGTCAAACTGGTCAAGGCCGCCGCGCTGGTGGAATTCAACGGCGGCGATTACCAGACCTATCTGTCCAACGTTTTTCGCGATGACGAGGCATTTCGTGCCGAGGCCAGGGATTGGGCGGCCGAGGAGGTGCGTCATGGCGAGGCGCTGGGGCGATGGGCGATGCTGGCCGATCCGGATTTCGACTTCGCCGCCGCGGTGCGGCAATTCCGCGCCGGCTTTCGCCTCGATCTAGGCGCCCAGGCATCGTCGCGCGGCTCGCGCGCTGGCGAACTGATCGCGCGCTGCGTCGTGGAGACCGGCACCTCGGCCTATTACAGCGCACTTTCGCAGGCGACGAACGAGCCGCTGCTTAAGGAAATCTGCCGGCGCATCGCCGCTGACGAATTTCGCCACTACAAGATGTTCTATACCCATCTCGCACGGCATTTGCCCCGCGATCGGCTGGGCCGTTGGGCCAGGCTTCGGGTCGTCCTTGGGCGCATGATCGAGGCGGGCGATGACGAACTCGCTTACGCCTATTACGCGGCCAACCACGCGGGCGAAGCCTATGATCGGCGCCGGTTCCGGCGGGCCTACGCGCGGCGCGCCTACGCGCTCTATCGGCCCGGCCATGTCGAGCGTGGCGTGGCGATGGCATTGAAGGTGGGTGGCGTCAGCCCCACCGGTCCGATTGCAAGTCTTCTCGGCCGGCTCGCCTTCTGGTTCCTCCGCGGCCAGGCCCGCCACCTCGCTCGGGCCGGAGCATAGGCCGCTTCACTTCAGTTCCCGTCCGGTGCTTCGATCTGGTCGCTGAAGTCCCGGATCGCCAGCGCGCTGGGCGAATTGAACTGACGCAGGATCAGCACGGCGGTGATGAAGATTGTCGCCAGCGCGAAAATCGCCGGCTGGAAGAACCACCCCAGCCATGCCAGGGCGTAGTAATAGGTCCGGATGCCACCGTTGAAATTGCCGAGCGCGCTGTTCAGGACGATCGAGATCTGCCGGGCCAATCGCTCGATTGTCGCCCCACCCAGCGAATTCGCCGGTGGTGCCGCCCCCATCAGGCCGAAGTAATAGCTGACCTGGAGCAGCGCCCAGGTGAACCGATAGAAGCCGTAAATGAACATGCCGATCAGCCCCAGAAGTTTCAATTGGAACAGATCAAGCGAGGACGGGCGGACCAGGATGAAAGAGCTGGCGACGAGGTAGAGGTCGCTGGCTTGGCTTAAGAGCCCGATCAGGCCGGCCAACACCAGGACGGTGGCCGAGGCGAAGAACGAAATTGCGTTGGCGGAATGACCGGTCAAGATGGTATCGGTCACGCGGTCCTCGCGTTCCAGCATGTGCCGGACCCAGCGCCGCCGCACCTGGCGCATGCGCGCGTTCAGCATGCGCGGGTTGGTGCTGCGTTCGGCGTATCGTGAATAGAAAATGACGCACAGCCCGAACAGCCCCAAGGCCAGCCAATCGGCGGGTGCGGCGTTCAGGGTCAAGGATTATCGCTTCCTGAAGCGGGCGGCGAAACAGCGCTCGAAAAACGCATAAATCGGCGGGCTCAATTCGGAAAACTGGACGGCGGTTGGCCCACCTTCGTCCCGCCGGACAATCTTGGCGTCAATCTCCACGCGCATTTCCGTGTCGCCGTCGCGCCCCAAGACCTCGATCGAAACCATTTCCCCGGCCTTGCGCTCGCCGGCATAGCCGGCAATCAACAATCCGGTCAGCGACCAGTTCAGGGTCTCGGCCTTGTGGCCGTCGATGGTGACGGCAAAGATCGGCAGCGGCAGCCGGCGATCCTTGCGCTTGTCCGGCCCGCGCGCGCCACTAAAGCCTTGGGTAAAGGACGTCATGGTTCGATCACCGACGTTGTCATGACAAATTCTAGCAAATCGGCCGCTACCTGTCTTGCCCCCATCCGGCCCCAAGGCCAACAAATATTGGCACAAGCCGGATCGCAATGGCGGGACCGTTGGCTCGAATCAGCCGGTCTCGCGACGGCCAATACTAAAATTTGCCGCTCAGGATGGCGCCGTTAGAGCTAGTGAGCGCGCTTGCCGGCCAGACCGCGACCCAGCGATCGCGCGCCACGCCACGATAAATCGGCAGGACCGGCAGGCGGATGGGCGATCCGTCGAAATAGGTGACGATGGCGCCGCCGAGGTGGTCGTTGGCCCATTTTGCCGCCTCGGCGCGCGAGCGCAAGGGCGTGGGGGCCACACCAAGCCGACCGGCGAAGTCAAACTCGCCGCGATAGGGGCCGTACACCGCCACTTGCTGGCCGGCGTCCTGGATCGCTCGCAAGCGCTCCGCCACCGGATGCAAATCGAAGAACGGTTTCAGATTGCCGGCAAATTCCAAATTGAGCGAAGTCATGAGCAGGATCGGCAGGACCGCCACCTGCAGCGTTCGCGACACTTGCTGGCTGGGCGACATCTGGGTCAGGCCATAGGCAATGGCGAGCAGGGCGAGGCCGGAGACCAGGCCGATTCCCCCGAGCCAGATCGGCAGCGAAATACCGAAGACTTCCCGCCACAGGGCATCGAGATGCGCGGTCGGAATGATGTTCATCAGGAAGAAGAACAAGCCCACGAGAAGCGCGATGAAGCCGGGCACGGCGGCGTGAAAATCCCGCGGCTTGATGGCCTGTGTGGCCAGCAGCCGCGCACCAAGCAGCGCCAGCGGCACCGCGATCGGCAGCATGCCCTGCAATTTCCAGCCGCTGGCAAGTCCAAGGATGGAGGTCGCCAACAGCGCGGCAAATCCAATGCGAAAGCCGGTGCCCAGCGTTTCGCGAAGATGCCGGTCCAAGGCCCGCCAAAGCGTCTTCCAGCAAATCCACGGATAGAGCACGATTGGTAGGAGCACGAGGGTCCAGGCCTCCCGCCGGCTGGCTTCGACGCCGGGGTCGAGCCAACCGTTGCCTAATTCGAAGAACATTGGGAGCGAAGTTCCGGCCAGGAGCGACGCCAGAACCTGCCACAGCCAGACCGCGCCGATGGCGGCCAATCCGATCAGGCCAGTTTCGATCAACCAGCGCCGCTGTCGCGGCGGCGCGTTGGCCTGGTCGAGCAATGCCATCAGCCAGCCGAGGACGATCGGCAATATGGCCCATACCCAGCCGGCGGCAAATCCGGCCAGCACGGCGCCGATCAGCGCCAGCGCACGCGCCCATGCCAGGGCCCTTCCCGTAGGCCGCGTGAGCCAGATCCCGGCGAGCGCGTGGAACACCAGCAGCGTGAAGGGAAGGGCCAGCATCTCCGGTTCGATCATGGTCAGCGAGACGGTGAACCCGCCCAATCCGACCAGCAGCAGACGCGAGAAGACCGGTGTCGCCGCGCGATGGGGCCACAGCAGATTGGCATTGCGCCCGATCAGGATCAGCGTCGCCAATCCCGAAAGCGAAGAGATCAGACGCGGCCAGTTCTCGCTTTCACCAAACAGCGACCACACCAGCGCGGTCAACCATGGGACCAGCGGCGCCACGCCGGGATCGGCAATTCCGTTGATTGCCGGCACGATTCCCCCATCCAAATACATCCGCCAGGAACTGGCCAGCAATTCCAGCTCGATCGGCGCCGTCGGCGGACGCAGGGCAAGCCCGCCCACGGTTAGGATCACCCAAAAGACATAGGGCGCCACAATCGATGCCCGCCATGCCAGGCCCGCAATGTCCCGGTTTTCCTCGGGCGTCGGTTCGACGGTCACCATTTCGATCCCGGCCCCGATCCAGTGCCAACTTTCGAAAATGCTCGATCCATGAAACGCTCCGATGCCGCCACGAAAGTCGGGCCACATGCTACCCAATGATAGTGCCCGCGGGCGTGCATGGGCGGGGCAAAATTGCTGAATCACCCAGTCCCACGACGGCGGGTGCTTGGAATACGTCGAACTCGAAGATCGCGGTCTCTTTGAGCGCGCCGGCCTCCCATTCCCTGAACCCCGGCCATTCCAAGATCGCGTTCATGTAAGCGGTGCCGATCTTGTCCAGCACCACCCCATAGGTCCGGAACCGACCGACAACCGGCGTGAACATCGCGTCGGCGATGCCAAAATCGGCGAACAGGAACGCCCCGGTGGCGCCCCAGCGGGCGCGGGTTTCCGACCAGATCGCGGCGATCCGGGCAATCTCGTCCTGGACCAGATGCGCGCGCGAATCGCGGCGCCGATCATGGGTCAGGTCCATCGGCAGATTCTCGCGCAGGCGCCCAAATCCGGCATGCATCTCCGCCGAGATCACCCGCGCCAACGCCCTTGCCGCTGGGTCGGTGGGCCACAATCCGGTCTGGGGCCGAAGCTCCGCCAAATACTCACAGATGGCCAGGCTCTCCCAGATGGAAGTCTCGCCATCACGCAGCATCGGAACGCGCCCCGAGGGCGAATGCGCCAGAATTCGTTCGCGCGTATCGGGCTGGCGCAGCAATACTTTTTCCTCGACGAAGGGCAGGCCGGTCCCTTTGAGCGCCAACCACGGCCGCATCGACCAGGACGAATAATTCTTGTTGCCGATGATCAGGGTCAGATCAGCCATGCCCTCCACCCCGGTACTCGCCGTCGCGGATGCATGATTCAACGGTTTGACCCCGACAATGGGCGCCGGCGGGTACGATCATTTGGTAACCCATGCCAACTTTCGTGGAACAATGGGCGTGGTTCATTTGTCACCCCTCTTCGAAAGTTGGCACTGGTGTCGTGGTTTTTAAAGTTCGCCAGATCACGCGGCCAGGAGCGCCGAGCGAACTTGCAAAACCGAATACGACACTAGACTCAATAAGTTGCTAGTGTCCCTTCGATTCTGAAATTCGCGGGGGGGTGTCGCCGGGTGGTCTGGCGAATTTCAGAATCGGGACATTAGGTTCTTTCCCATTTCTATCACGGGCAAACGCGTCCGGCCACGCCCGCCCGGCCCTTTGCCACCCCCGCCGATCCGGCTATGATCCGGTGCGTTTTGGGTTGGAGGTTCGGGCACGTGTTGGATCATCTGGTGGAACGGGGCAAGGGCGCCATCGTCATCACGCCCCTGCGCAAGGCCGGATTGGCCCACTGGCTGAAGGACCAGGCGGATTGGGTGCGCAACTGGGTCGCCGCCACCGAGTTCGAGGCCAAGCCCGGCGCTCGTTGCCTCATTCCGGGACCCAAGGGTGAACTCGCGCGGGTCCTGGTCGGACTGGAAACCGGCACCGATCGTTGGTCGATGGCCAGATTGCCGGCATCCCTGCCCAAGGCCCTCTATTGCCTCGATTCCGAAACGTCGCCGGGCGATGCCTTCGCCGCCGCCTTCGGCTGGGCCATCGGGGGATATGCCTTCACCCGCTATCGCCGGGATAGGCGCAAGTTGGCCAGGCTGATCTGGCCGAACGACGTCGATCGCGCGGAAATCCGGCGGCTGGTCGGCGCGATGGCGCTCGCGCGCGACCTCATCAACACGCCAGCCGAGGACATGGGGCCGGCCGAATTGGCTTCCGCCGCGCGTGTGCTCGCTGGCGCCCACCGGGCCAAATTCTCGGTCATCGTCGGCGAAGATCTGCTGCGGCGGAATTATCCGGCGATCCACGCGGTCGGTCGGGCAAGCGTGCGCGAGCCCCGTCTCATCGATTTCGCCTGGGGCCGGGAGGGACCGGCGCTCACGCTCGTCGGCAAGGGCGTGTGCTTCGATTCGGGCGGCCTCGACTTGAAATCGGGCGGCGGCATGAAGCTGATGAAAAAAGACATGGGTGGGGCGGCGCTGATGCTGGGCCTGGCGCAGGCGATCATGTCGGCTGGAATCAAGCTGCGTTTGCGTGTGCTCATTCCGGCGGTGGAGAATTCGGTATCGGGCAATGCCTACCGGCCGTTGGACGTGATCCGGACTCGCAAGGGGCTGAATGTGGAGATCGGCAACACCGATGCCGAAGGTCGGGTCATTCTGTGCGACGCCCTGGCCGAGGCCGATTCCCGGCAGCCGGACCTCATCATCGATGCAGCCACGCTGACCGGTGCCGCGCGCGTGGCCCTGGGCCCCGATCTGCCCGCGCTGTTTTCGACCGATGACGATCTTGCGGATCTGTTGTTGAAGCATGGCCGCGCCGAGGACGATCCGCTGTGGCGCCTGCCCCTGCACAAGGGCTATCGGCGCAATCTGGACAGCAAGGTCGCCGACATCAACAACATCTCGGACAGCCCTTATGGCGGGGCCATTACCGCCGCGCTTTACTTGCGCGAGTTCGTCTCGCCCGGCACCAAATGGATGCATATCGACACCATGGGCTGGAACCTGCGCGACCGGCCGGGCCGGCCCGAAGGCGGCGAGGCGCAGGCCTTGCGCGCGCTTCTTGCCTTCGTCCGCGATTGGGCCCGGCCACGTTCGATGGGCGGGGTCAAGGTCCTGCCGGCAAGACCCGCGCCTCGGCCCTCGCCGCGCAAAGCACGCGGGCGGCCACCGCGTCGATAGGCGGTGCCGGCCTCATTGCCGATATCCGCGAGGAACTCGACGACCATGAATGGTGGCCTCAGTATCCCCGCGCGCGATCGACGACATGCTCGGCCGGGAGGCCGGATTCCAGGCGCTTGATCTGGCCCGCGACATATCGCGCCGCACCTTCGGGATCGGTCAGGCTGGCATTGTGCGGGGTGATGAACAGCCGCTTCGTACGCCAAAACGGGTGGCCGGGGGGCAGGGGCTCGGTCTTGAATACGTCAAGCGTCGCGGCCGCGATGCGTCCCGCCGCCATCGCCGGCAATAGATCGTCCTCGTTCAGATGGCAGCCGCGCGCGGCGTTGATCAGGCAGGCCCCCATCGGCAGTTGCGCGAACAGTTCCGCATCGAGGATGTTCGTGGTTTCGGAAGTCAGTGGAAGAAGGCAGACCAGAATCTGCACGTCCTCCAGGAATTCCCGCATTTGCTCCCGCCCGGAAAAACAGGCGATCCCGGCCAAGGTCTTGGGCGTCCGGCTCCAGCCCTTCACGGTGAAGGCGAATTCCTTGAGCTTGTCGGCGACCGCCCGGCCAATTTCGCCCAACCCCATGATTCCGATCACCCGCTCCGGCGCCGTGGGATAAATGTGCGGGCGCCAAACGCCCTCCGCCTGCGCCTCTTGCAATTCCCATACGCGGCGATGATGGAATAGGCATTGCCAAAGCACGTATTCGACCATGCCGTGGGTCAAGGCTGGCTCCACCATGCGGATGATCGGGACATTCGGCGGCAGGCTGGAATCGGCGAGCAGTGCATCGACCCCGGCCCCCAGCGAAAATATCGCGCCGAGTTCCGGCATTAGGGCCCAGATGCCGGGTGCCGGCTTCCAGGCCAGGCAATAGCGGAACGGGCTGAGGTCAAGCCCCGGCCGATCGGCGACGAAATCGATCTCCGGGGCCTCGCGTCGAAAGGCCTCGCTCCAGATCGAGGCGCGATCCTCGGCGCCGGTAAACAACAATCGCTGCCCAGTGCCAATTTTCGAAAACGGGTGAGACATGAAACGCTCCGATACTTCCAGGAAAGTCGGGCCGCATGCCGCCAAAGACGGTACCCGCCGGCGCGCGACCTCCGGGGTCATTTGGCTCGAATCAGCCAGTCACACGACGGCGGGTAATAGTCACTGGCGGATCGCCTCCGGATGGGCGACCTCGTGGTGCAGTGCCGCGGCCAGCAAGGCACGGGTGTAATCGGTTCGCGGCGCTTCGAAGATGTTCCTAGCCGAGCCCTGCTCGACCACCTTGCCGTCCCGCATCACGATCACTCGGTCGCTCATCGCCCGAATGACCCTGAGATCGTGGCTGATGAAAAGAAAAGTGAGCTTGTGGCGGTGCTGCAAGGCGCGCAGGAGATCGACGATCTGCGTCTGCACCGACATGTCGAGCGCCGACGTGGGCTCGTCCAGCACAATGAGACTTGGCTTCAGAATGAGCGCACGCGCGATGGCGATGCGCTGGCGCTGGCCGCCGGAAAATTCGTGCGGATAGCGATGCCTGGTTTCCGGATCGAGGCCGACCTCCTGCAGCGCTTCCACGACCGCATGCTCGCGCGCCTCCTCGGCGCCGCCCGGATCGTGCACTTCCAAGCCCTCGGCCACGATTTCGCCCACCGATAGCCGCGGCGACAGCGAACCGTAAGGGTCCTGGAACACCACCTGCATGACGCGGCGCAGGGGCCGCATCTCGCCCCGCGAAAGCGCTTCGATGCGCTGGTCGCGGAACGCGACCTCGCCTGTCATCTCGACCAGGCGCAGGAGCGCCATGGCCAAGGTGGTCTTGCCGGAACCCGATTCGCCGACGATGCCGATGGTCTCGCCCTGGCGCGCGTCGATATCGACGCCATCCACAGCCTTGATGTGGCCCACGACGCGCCGGAAGACCCCGCGCTTGATCGGAAACCACACCCGCACATTCCGCCCAGTGATGAGCGCAGGTGCATCCTCGGCGACGAATTCGGTCTTGGGTCTGGGCTCGGCGGTGACCAGATGGCGCGTGTATTCGTGTTGAGGATTGTCGAAGACTTCCGCGACCGGGCCCTGCTCGACGACACGGCCCCCTTGCATGACCACCACCCTTTTCGCCATTTTGCGAACGATGCCAAGGTCGTGCGAAATCAGCAGCAGGGACATGGCGCGCTGGCGCTGAAGTTCCGCCAAGAGCTTCAGGATCTGGGCCTGGATGGTGACGTCGAGCGCCGTCGTCGGTTCGTCGGCGATCAGCAAATCGGGCTCGTTGGCGAGCGCCATGGCGATCATGACCCGCTGGCGCTGTCCGCCGGACAATTCGTGCGGGAACGATTCCAGCCGAGAAGCCGCGTTCTGGATGCCGACCATCTCCAGGAGTTCAAGCGTCCGTTCCCTGGCCGCCTCATCCGAAAGATGCTTGTGCAGAACAAGGGTCTCCGAGATTTGCCGCAGCACCCGATGCAGCGGATTGAGGCTGGTCATCGGTTCCTGGAAAATCATGCCGATGCGGTTGCCGCGCATTTCGCGCATTTGCTCGGGCGAGGCGGAAAGTAGGTCCCGCCCCTCGAAGCGAATGGCGCCCCCCGGATGGCGGGCAAGCGGGTAGGGCAACAGGCGCAGGATCGACAACGCCGTCACCGACTTGCCGGAGCCCGATTCGCCGACCAGCGCCACCGTCTCGCCGCGTCCGATTTCGAGATCGACGCGATCGACCGCCAGATTGTCGCCGAAGGCCACCGATAGCTGGCGGATATCGACCAGGGGTTCCGTGGCCGTGGCGATCATGCGCGCGTCTTTCTGGGGTCGAAGGCGTTGCGGATGCCTTCGCCCGTGAAAATCAGCAACACCAGCATGCCGCCGACGACAAAGAACCCGGCGAAGCCCAGCCACGGTGCCTGCAAGTTTTCCTTGCCCTGCTGCAGTAATTCGCCCAGCGAGGGCGAGCCCGGCGGCAATCCGAGGCCCAGGAAATCGAGCGCGGTCAGCGTGGTGACCGAGCCCGAGAGGGTGAAGGGCAGGAAGGTGAGGGTCGCGACCAGCGCGTTGGGCAAGATGTGCTTCAGCATGATCCGCGTATCGCTCAATCCCATCGCCTTGGCCGCGCGCACATATTCGAGGTTGCGCGCGCGCAGGAATTCCGCCCGCACCACGCCCACCGGCCAGGTCCAGGAAACCAGCAGCATGATGATCAGCAGCGACCAGAATCCGGGCACGATGACGCTGGACAGGATCATCAGGACGTAAAGGAACGGCATGCCGCCCCAGATTTCGAGGAAGCGCTGGAACAGAAGATCCGTCCAGCCGCCGAAATAGCCCTGCACCGCGCCGGCGGCGACGCCGATCAAGGTGCTGGCGATGGTCAGCGCCAGACCGAACAGGACCGAGATTCGAAATCCGTAGATGATTCGGGCCATCACGTCGCGCGCCTGGTCGTCGGTGCCTAGCCAGTTGCGGCCATCGGGCGGCGTGGGCGCGGGCCCGGGCAGATCGGTCACCACGGTGTTGTAGCGATAGGGGATGGGCGGCCAGATCATCCAGCCCTTGGCCTCGATCAACTGGCGCGCGTAGGGATCGCGGTAATTGGTGGTGGTCGTAAAACTGCCGCCAAACGCGGTCTCGGGATAATCGGCGATCACCGGGAAATAATAATCCCCGTCATAGGACACCAGGATCGGCCGGTCATTGGCGACCAGCTCCGCGAACAGAGAGAGGCCGAACAGGATCGCGAAGACGATTAGCGACCAGAACCCGCGCGCGGTGGCGCGAAATGCCGTCCAGCGCCGCCGGGCAAGCGGCCGGATCTTGAAGCCGAGAAAGGTGGTGGCGATGGTGGCACTCATGTCGCGCGCGCCTCGAAATCGATCCGGGGATCGACCAGCATGTAGCTGATATCGCCCAGAAGCTGGGTCAGGAGCCCGATCAGGGTAAATACATAGAGGGTCCCGAACACGATCGGATAATCGCGGTCGAGGACCGCCTCGTAGCCCAGCAAGCCCAGCCCATCCAGCGAAAAGATGATCTCGATCAACAGCGAGCCGCTGAACAGAATGCCGATGAAGGCGCCGGGAAAACCGGCGATCACGATCAGCATGGCGTTCCTGAACACATGGCCATAGAGGATACGCTGTTCGCTCAACCCCTTGGCCCGCGCGGTCACCACGTATTGCAAATTGATCTGGTCGAGGAACGAATTCTTGGTGAGGAGCGTGAGGCTGGCAAAGGTGCCGACCAGCATGGCCGCCAGCGGCAAGGCTAAATGCCAGAAATAATCCAGCGCCTTTTGCCACCAGGGGAAGTCGTCCCAGCCGTCGGAGGTGAGGCCCCTGATCGGAAACCAGTCCAGATACGAGCCGCCGCCGAAAACCACGATCAGGAAAATGGCGAACAGGAATCCCGGAATGGCGGTGCCGACGATGATGGCGGCGCTGCTCCAGACGTCGAAGGCCGAGCCGTCGCGCACCGCCTTGACGATGCCCAGGGGAATCGACACCAGGTACATGATGAGGGTGGTCCACAGGCCGATCGAGATCGAGACCGGGAATTTCTCGATCACCAGATCCACGACCGGCCTTCCCTTGAACCAGCTCTCGCCGAAATCGAATCCAAGATAGTCGCCCATCATCTTGAGAAAGCGCTCATGGACCGGCCGGTCGAAGCCATACATGCGCTCGATCTCGCGGACGAATTCCGGATCGAGCCCCCGCGCGCCGCGATAGATCGATTCGCCCCCGCCGGGCGGCACATTCTCGGTCGCGGCCCTAGTGCCGGAATCGCCCCCGCCGCCAACGATTTGGAGCGTGGAATCGATCGCGGTGCCTTTGAGGCGCGCGATGGTCTTTTCGACCGGGCCGCCGGGGGCGAATTGAACGATCGCGAAATTCAAGACCATGATCCCGAGCAGGGTCGGGATCATCAGCAAGAGACGACGGACGATATAGGCCAGCATGATCTATCCCGGCCCCATCCCCACTCGGCCTATTTCCGCCGCCGGCGCAGGTACAGGAAAACGGCGAGTGCGGCGATGCCGACGACCAGATAAAGGATCGGCGATTGCCCGCGCCCCTTGGGCGCGCCCTCGGCGGCAGGCACCTTTTGGGGCATATCGCTTTCGCCCGCCGCGGCGGTGGCGCCGGATTTCAGCGCCTGTTCCTTTGCCGGGTCGATCCACCAGGCACTCGTGCCCATGCCGTACACTGGGTCCGGCCGCTTGGCCGGCTGCCCGAACTTGTTCCAATAGGCGATGCGGAAGGCCGGCAAATGCCAATGCGGCACGACAAGATATTTCCATTGCAGAACGCGATCCAAGGCCCGGCAGCGGATCACCAGATCGGCGCGCGTCGGTGAATTGACGATGAGGTCGGCCAGTTGGTCGATGGCCGGGTCCTTGACCCCGATCATGTTCCGGCTGCCCTTGGTATCGGCGGCCGCCGAACTCCAGAACTCGCGCTGTTCGTTGCCGGGTGACAGCGACTGGCCGATCACCTCCAAGATCACGTCGAAATCGAATTCTTCGACCCGCTTCTGGAACTGCGCATCGTCGACCCGGCGCAACGTGGCGTCGATGCCGATCTTCCCGAGATTCTGTGAATAGGGATCGGCGACGCGCTCGAAGGCCGGATTATCCAGCAGGATTTCGAATTTGAATTCCGTCCCGTCCTTCACTCGCTTGCCATCCACCACCTTCCAGCCGGCATCCTCCAGGAGCCTCGCCGCCGCCTCGAGATTGGCCCGGGCATTGCCCGATCCGTCGGTCACCGGGGGCTGGTATTCCGTGGTGAACACTTCCGGCGGTATTTGGTCTCTGAACGGCTCCAGTATCGCTAGCTCCTCGGGCGAGGGCAGGCCCTCGGCCTCCATCTCCGAATTCTGGAAATACGACCGTGTTCGTGTGTATTGGCCATAGAACAGGGTCTTGTTCGACCATTCGAAATCGAAGGCCAGGATCAGCGCCCGCCGGACCTTGGCATCGGCGAACAGGGGCTTGCGGATATTGAAGATGAAACCCTGCATCCCCGAGGGGTTGCGGTGGGGCACCTTTTCGGTGACGATCTTGCCGTCCCTGACCGCCGGGATGTCGTAGGCGGTGGCCCAGTCCTTGGCCACGTTTTCCTGACGGTAATCGATGACACCGGATTTGAAGGCCTCGAGCGCCACGGTGGGATCCCGGAAATACTCGACCCGCACTTCGTCGTAATTGTCGGTGCCCTTCTTGATCGGCAGATTCTCTCCCCAGTAATTCTCCACCCGCCGCATCACATAGGACCGGCCGAGGTCGAACTTGTCGAGCCGATAGGGCCCGCTGCCCAAGGGCGGCTCGATCAGCACGTCCTCGAATTTTCGCGGCGCCCAGAAATGCTTGGGCAGGATCGTCAGTTGACCGATGATCACCGGCAATTCGCGATTGCCGGCGGTCGAGAAGCCGAACTTCACGCGCTTCTCGCCGAGTTTTTCGACGGAAGCCACGTCCTTGTAATAGTAGCGGAAGAAGGGGTCTCCCTTCTTGGTCAGGGCCTCGAATGAAAAGATCACATCGTCGGCGGTGATCGGCTTTCCGTCGTGCCAGCGCGCCTCCGCCCGCAAATCAAAAATGATCCAGGATCTGTCCGGGGCGACTTCCATGCTTTCGGCGATGAGGCCATATTCGCTAAGGACGTCATCGTCGGTGCTGGTCGTCAGCGTCTCGTAGAGGCCGGGCAAACCGGCGGGCGATCCCTTGACGATGAAGCTATTGAAGCTGTCGAAACTGCCGATTGCGCCAAAGGTGACGGTCCCTCCCTTAGGCGCTTGCGCGTTGACGTAATCGAGCTGGGTGAATCCCGGTCCGTATTTGGGTGCGTCGGCCAGCGTCTGGGCGTGCAGCCTGATCGCTTCCTGGGCAAAAACCGGCGCGGCGCAGAGCGTGAATACGAGGAGCGCCGGCAGGATTATCGCGCGGGTGCATGCCTTCATGGCTCTAGCTCCAAGGTATCGGCCATCACTCTCGTGGTCCGATCCTGTGAGACACGCACCCTTGCAAGGGTGCGTGTCTCACGGGTGAATCGGCCCACAAATCTAACTTTACTAGTGGTATTCAACTTCCGACAAATGAATCTGCCTTGGGATTCATTTGTCGGAACCATACCACTAGCCGAGGCGGCCGCGCCGGCAAAAGGCAGGATTTCTATAGCAGTTTCAGGGCCTGCTCGTGCAGGCGCGAATCGCCGCTCGCGATGACGCGATCGCCCGACCCCATGCGTAAGCCTTGGCCGCGCCAATTTGTGATCCTGCCGCCCGCACCTTCCAGGATCGGGACCAGGCCAAGATAGTCGTATTCGATGAGCCCGCATTCGACCACGAGGTCGAGAAACCCGGTCGCCACCATGGCGTATTGGTAGCAATCTCCGCCATAAGTGGTCGAACGGGCGCGGGTGCTGAGCGTCTCGAAACCGGCGCGCTTCTCGGGCGTGTCGAACATGGCGGGCGAGGTCGTCGAGAGATAGGCCGCCGCGAGATCGGCGCATGGCCTCGCCCTGACCGCCTCGCCGTTCAGCGTGGTCGGGCGCCCGCCGATCCCAAGCCACCGATCGCCGAGGATTGGCATGTCGATGAGGCCAAGAATCGGCTCGCCTTGGTGCAGGAGCGCCAGGATGGTGCCGAAAGTCGGCCGCCCGGTGACGAAGGCGCGGGTGCCGTCCAGGGGATCGATGATCCAGACGAATTCGGCATCGGCGCGCAGGGCGCCGAATTCCTCGCCGAATATGCCGTGCTCGGGAAAGGTGCTCGCGATCAGCGATCGAGCCTCCCGTTCCGCTTCCCGATCGGCTTGGGTAACGGGCGATGAATCGGCCTTGACCGCCACGTCCAGCTTGCGCCGGTAATTGCGGCGCAGGATCGGCCGGCAAACGTCGGCGATCCGGCCGGCAAGATCGACAAAGGTCCGAAGTTCCCGCTCCGCCACCATTGTTGGCGATCGGCCACTCAGGGGAGCGGGACCGGGCTGTCGCTCTGGTCGCGGAGCCAGCGCAGGAGCGCCGCACGCTCCGCCGGCTTCTTCAGGCCGACGAAAGTCATCTTGTTGCCGGGAATCGCGGCCCTTGGATCGGCCAGATAGGAATCCAGTTCCTCGAGTGTCCAGGTCTTGCCGGCCCCTTTCATGGCGTCGGAATAGGCGTAGCCCTCATGCGTGCCGGCCGGCCGGCCAACGACGTCCCATAGCGCCGGCCCGATCTTGTTGGCGCCGCCCTTGTCCAGCGAATGGCAAGTCAAGCACTTCTTGGCGACCTTGCCGCCTTGGGCCGGATCGGCCGCGGAAATGAGTGTGATCGCGTTCTGATCGGACGGTGCCGCCGCTTCCGCGGGCGCGGTTTCCGTGCCGGCCACGGGCGCCGCTGGGATGGGCGCTTCCGCCGCCGCTTGCTGGGCGACCTCGGCCGCGATCTCGTCGGGTGTGGGCAGCGGTACTTGGCTATCCGCCTTGGTACGCAGCCAGGCAATCAGATTGGCGCGGTCCTCGGCCTTGGGCAGGCCGACAAAACTCATTTTGGTTCCGGGCACCGCCGCCCTCGGATTGGAGAGGTATTGGTTCAATTCGGCATAGGTCCAGGTCTTGCCGGAGGATTTCATCGGCTCCGAATAGGCAAAACCCTCATGGGTCGCGGCCGCGCGCCCGATGATGCCCCACAGCCCCGGCCCGACCTTGTTCTCGCCACCCGATTCGAACACGTGGCAGGTCAGGCATTTCTTGGCGATTGTTTCGCCCTTGGCGACATCGGCGCCCGCCAAGAGGCCAAGAATCGGCTCGACCACCTTGGACACTGCCGGCGCGGCGGAGGCGGTCTGGGATTCGCCCTCGCCCCCGCCATGACCGGGGCGATAGATGAAATCGGTGATGATTCCGGCGCTCAAGGTAATCATGCCGCCAACCAGGATCGCGGCGACGATCTTATTGCCTTCCATGGCGGACATGCTGCGTTCCCTTTGTTCGCGGAGCCCTAGTGGTCCGATCCTGTGAGAAAAGTGCCCTTGCAAGGGTACGTGTCTCACGGGTGAATCGGCCCATAAAACTGACTTTGCTAGTGTTGTGGTTCCAACATTTGATTCCCAATCATCGTGTTGGAACCACAACACATGCCATTGAATTTGCTAGTGTTCCGGGCCGACATGCCGGGAGCGGAATGTCAGTTACGGAACACTAGTCGTATTCAGCTTCCGACAAATGAATCCGCCTTGGGATTCATTTGTCGGAACCATACCACTCGTACCCGCCGTCGTGAGACTGGCTGTTTCAATGAAATGACCGCGCCGGCACAATCCGGCGGGTACCATCATTTGGCAACCTGTGGCCCGACTTTCGTCGAAGCATCCAGAGCGATCCATGTAGCACGCGGTTTCGAAAGTTGGAACTCGGCCCATGATCCGGCGCGAACAGCTCACCCTCCCCCGACCGGCCGGGCGCGCGCCCCGTGGAAATCGGGCGGGAATTTAACCGCTTTGGGACCACCTGTCCAATGCCGAGGGCGGGTGTTATCGCTTGATTTTTTGGGATTTCCGGGCACCTTGGCGGCGCCAGCGCGGCCGGAATTCGCGGCATTATGTCGCGCCCTGGACCTGGTCCGGAACCCATCATGAGCAAGCCGTTTTCGCCCATCATTGTCATTCCTACGCGCCTCGGCGCCACTCGGCTGCCCGAGAAACCGCTGGCCGACATCGCCGGTCAACCGATGATCGTCTGGGTGTGGCGCCGGGCGGTTGAGGCCGATATCGGCCCGGTCGTGGTCGCCGCCGCCGATGTTGCGATCGTGGCCGCCATCGAGGAAGCGGGCGGCCGGGCCGTCCTGACCGATCCATCGCACCCCACCGGCTCCGACCGCGTCTTCGAAGCGCTCAGCCGGATCGATCCCCTGCGCCGTCACGATGCGATCGTGAACCTGCAGGGCGATCTGCCGACCATCGATCCGGCGATCATCAGGCGCGTACTCGACCCGCTAGCGGAACAAGCGGTCGATATCGCCACCCTGGCGGCGGAAATCACCCGCGAGGTGGAACGCAATGACCCGAACGTGGTGAAGGCGGTGGCCGCGTTCGATCCGGAATCGGGCAAGCGCATCGCTCGCGCGCTCTATTTCAGTCGCGCGAGCGTCCCCCACAATCCAGGCAAGCTGTTCCATCACATCGGCATCTATGCTTACCGCAGACAGGCACTAGAGCGCTTTGCTATGCTGGCGCCCTCGATCCTGGAGCGGCGCGAAAGACTGGAGCAATTGCGGGCACTCGAGGCCGGCATGAGGATCGATGTCGCGCTCGTTGACACCGTTCCGTTGGGTGTCGATACTCCGGCCGAACTCGCGCGCGCCCGTGCCCATTTCGCGGCCCGGGAACGAAGCGGGTAAAGCCCTTGTACCCGACGCCGGTGTCCCTGATACGCTGGGACCAGCGGCGTCGGGTACAAATCGATTGAATCTGTACTGATTTCGCGGGTTTTGATTCGTTGCATGTGGCTCGCGAACTCGCGAAATTCGGTACTGGCGCGCGGAAATCCCAAGAGTGTCGAATTTGACCGATCGTATCATCGCCTTCCAAGGCCGGCCGGGCGCCTATTCCGACCTTGCCTGCCGGGCCGCCTTGCCGGAATGGACGACGCTTCCCTGCGCCAGCTTCGAGGATGCCTTCGCCGCGGTGCCGGCGGGGAGTGCGCGCCTCGCCATGATCCCGATCGAGAATTCATTGGCCGGCAGGGTTGCCGACATCCACCATTTGATGCCGGAATCGGGGCTCCATATCGTGGGCGAGCATTTCCAGCGGGTGAATCATTGCCTGCTGGCACCAAAGGGGGCGTCGCTCGCCGGGTTGAAGACGGTCTCCAGCCATGTCCAGGCGCTCTCGCAATGCCGCAAGGTGATCCGCGAATTGGGCCTGACCGCGATCACCCGGGCCGATACCGCCGGCTCGGCCGCGGAAATTGCCGAGCGCGGCGACAGAAGTGCCGCTGCCATCGCCTCGTCCTTGGCCGGCGAGATCTATGGCCTGGAGATCCTCAAGACCGACATCGAGGACGCCGAGCACAACACCACACGCATGGTGATGATGGCCCGCGATCCGGTCGATCCCGATCCCACGTCCGGGCCGGTCATTACCAGCTTCGTGTTCCGCGTCCGCTCGGTGCCGGCGGCCTTGTACAAGGCGCTCGGCGGCTTTGCCACCAACGGTATCAACATCACCAAGCTGGAAAGCTATATCCTCGACGGCAATTTCACGGTGGCGCAATTCTACGCCGACATCGAGGGCCATCCCGACCAGCGCTCGGTGCGCCTGGCGCTCGAGGAGCTCGGCTTCTTCTCGCGCGAGGTGCGGATTCTCGGCGTCTATCCGGCCAGCCCCTTCCGCGCCGGCCAGGGATAGTTCGCGGGATCGAGTACTGGATCGAGTTCAGGCCTCGGGCCAGTACCCACCGTCGTTGCTGGCTGATTCGAGCTAAGTGGCCCCGGAAGTCGCACGCCGGCACGCCGGCGGGTACTATCATCTAGTGTTGTGGTTCCAATGGGAATGACTGGGAATCAAACGTTGGAACCACATCACTAGTGGATCATCACCCCGGTCAACGCATCGACCTCGCAGTTCCAAGGTTCGCGATCTATGACGCGCCGGACGTAATCGTAGCCCGCCTGCCAGCGCGCCGCGATGCCCTGGGCGCTGAAATCGATGTCCTTGGTGTGGTCCTCGTTGTCCAGGCGCGGCGCCAGCAATTGCACCAGATGCATGGTGGTGCCGCAGCCATAGGCCACCAATTCCCGCAACTCGTCGTCCTTGGCCAAGTCCGCGGGAATACGCTTCTCCAATTCGCGGATCACATGGCGCAGGCGGTGTAACTGCTGCTGGCGCGTGACATGGCTCAGGCCACGGCTCGCGTACTGGATGTCCTTTTGCCGCGACATCGCCTGCCAGATGCTTTCCGGTGCCGGGCCATCGGGTTGCCACATATTGACCGAGAAAATCAACCCGTCGCGTCGCGGCCGATCGTCGAACACCACTTCGATCGGGGTGTTGGAATAGATGCCGCCATCCCAATAAGGTTCGCCATCGATCACGACCGCCGGGAAGGCCGGCGGCAGCGCGCCCGAGGCCATGATATGGGCGTGTTCGAGCACCATGTCCCGGCTGTCGAAATAACGCATTTCCCCGGACCTGGCGTTGACCGCGCCCATGGTGAGGCGCACATGCTTGGCGTTGATGTATTTTGTATCGACCAGCGTGCCCAGCGTCTCCTTCAAGGGTTCGGTGGAATAGTACGCGGCCTTCTCGATTCCGGCCGGTTAATGCGCGCCATACATCGCCAACGGATTGGGTTGGAAGAATCCGGGCACGCCATGGGTCACGATTCCGAGATTTCCCATCATGCCGCCGAACCAGGCCGAAAAGGCCTCTTCCAGGGGATAGCGCGGGCGCAATCCATCCCAGAATTCGCGCAATCGCGGCAATCGCTGCGAGACCTCGTTCCCGGCGATGATGGAAGCGTTGATGGCCCCGATCGAGGTGCCGATCACCCAATCGGGCTCGATTCCGGCCTCGCTCAGGCCCTGGTAGACGCCGGCCTGATAGGCGCCGAGCGCGCCTCCGCCCTGGAGCACCAGAGCGATCTGGCCCGAGGGCCGGCGGCGATCCGATTCCGACGGGTGCGCCCGGCCGGCCGCTGACTTGCCGGCGATATCGCGTGCGAGTCTGTTCATCGATTCCATCCATCAATTCATTGGCGGCGGCCAGGGGCCGGGGGGTTGGCACATCCCTAGCGATCCATCCCAGCCGGAGTTAGCCCCTAACCGCGATATTCCTCCGATTGGTGAACAGAGGGAATTGCCGTGGCGCTATGGATTCGATGTCCCCGTGACATGCAAACAGGCGAGAGCACCGGCAAAATATCGGCTGAATGCGGCAATTGCCGCTCGGTTCCGACCTGCCGGTAACGGGTGGAGCCGCGGCTCAGGCCTCGGCGAAGCGCACGACCGCGATCGGCGGCAGCCGAGCCTCGGGGCTGGTCCAAGAATCGCCGCCATCCTCGGATATCCACAGGCCGCCGCTCGTGGAACCGATGGCGAGAACCTCGCCGCTGTCATCGATGGCAAGCCCGTGGCGCCAAACCAGATCGTAGGCATGATGTTGCGGCAGGCCCTTGCTCAACACGTCGAAGCTGTTCCCGCCGTCACGGGTGCGGGCGACCACGACCTTGCCGTCAACCGGGATGCGCCGCTCGTCCTTGACCGCGGGCACGAACCACGCCGTCTTTGGGTCGCTGGGATGGGCCGCTACGGCAAAACCGAATTTCGAGGGGCGAATCGCCGTCACCTCGCGCCAAGTGGCGCCCGAATCCTCCGAGCGGAAGACGCCGTTGTGGTGCTGGCACCACATGATCTCGGGGCTTGCCCGGCAGCGCGCCAGCAAATGAATGTCCTGGGCGATCGGGTCGCCGCGCCGCTCCGGGGGCATGTATTCGTTGTACATGCCCTGGTTGATGATGCGCCAGCTTACGCCGGTGTCGGTGCTTGCCCACACCCCCGCGCAAGACACGCCAATCCGGATATCCGATGAATCGCTGGGATCAATGAGCACGGTGTTGATGCCGGGCAACTCGCCGGCGATGCCCATCCATTGCCGGCGCTCCGGCATCCGCCACAGCGCCTCGTTCAGTAACCAGGAGAGACCATTGTCGTCGGAGCGAAAAAGCCCGCCCGGAATCGTACCCGCCCACAGGCGCCCCTCGACGCCGCCCCGCTCCAGCGCCCAGATCTTGGTCAAGGACCAGGGATGCGGGCCATCGCCGGCATCCTCCGGCTTGGGCGGAAACACCGGCACCGCGAGCTCGTTCCATGCCCCGGCGAAATCGCGTCGCCACAGCTTGGCGCCGAAATGACCGAGATCGAGTGCCGCCAGCAACGAGGAATCGGAATCCGGCAGCAGTGCCGAGACCGGGTCGCCCAGGAACCAGGCATCGAGGACTTCCCAAGTGCCGTTGCGCCGGCCGATCTCGAACAAACCCTTGTGTGTTCCGACATGGAGCCGATCCGTCATTTTTCCCTCCCTCAGCCACCAGTCAGCGCTTGAAAGACGTGGATTTCGTCACGCCGGCCGACGGGGTCGGTCAATCGCGCGCGATCGGCGACCGGTTCACCGTTGACATAGATCGCGACGTGCCGGCGCAGGGCGCCCTGATCGTCAAGCACGTAGCCACGCAGGACTGGCCGTGACGCGAACACGGCTTCGAGCGCGTCGCGAACATTGGACGCATCAACCTCGCTCGATGGGGCGGAATGAAATCGCGCCAAAGCGCGCGTGAAGGTGATGGTTGGCATGATCCTAGCTTGGCGCCGGCAAGCGCGCTCGGCCGGGCCCGCAGGCGTATCTGGCCGCTTCAATCCCGATACCAGCACAATTTTCCATGGCGGCGTCCAGCGCGAGTACGAAGGCCGACTTAGCGGATCGGTATCGTAGCGCACCAGCGCATCGATGGCCAATAGGGTCGTATCCGATTGGATGCGCGAGGTTCCGCGGACAATTTCAGGGCTCGGATCAATGCGCTCAATCCGCGATCATGCCTCATGCCACCATGGGGATCCGTCAGGCCACCGTCTCGATGCGACGGGCGATCCACTGATTGAGACTGAGACCCTCGGCCTCGGCGCGAAGGGCGGCACGGCGATGAGTTTCCGGATCCAAACGCAGCGGAATCTTACCGCTATAGGGGCGGTCCGGCTTCTCGCCGCGCGCGGCGCAAAAGGCAAGGTAATCGTCGATGCTGTCGCGGAAGGCCCGTTCGACCTGGGCGAAGCTCCGACCCTCGAAGGTGATAACATCGCGCAGACCGACAACTCGGCCGACGAAAGTACCATCGTCAGCTTCGGTCAAGCCGATGCAGCCCTTGTATTCAAGCATGATCACGCTCCTTTCCTGGCTCGATTCCGGCCGCGTCAAGAAAATCCCGGACGCTGCGTACCGTTTCGCGCTTGGCAACCGGGCTCTGGTGCGGCCGGTGAAACACAGCCCGTACACCGCCCAGCGCCACACGAACTCGGCTACCGGCCCCGTCGCTGATCTCGGCTCCAAGAGCCTGGAACAGCGATTCGATCTCGGCCCATCGCGGATCGGCCGGAGCAGGTTCGGCGAAGATTCGGGCCAAGATCTGCCTTTGGCGCCGGTTCATTATTATATGAAATCAAAAATACATATCGTTTCAAGGCCGCTCAACCGGAATAGAACCCGGCCCGCGCCTCGGCCCATTCTTCCGACCAATGGACGGTCTTAGGCGATGTCTATGACCACTGGTAAATCCAGGCGGCAAACCGTCGTTCTCATAAGTGTATCGTCGTCGCTCGGTGCAATCAGGCGTAGCATTGCAGCTGACCCTCGTACAATACGTCGAAGTCGCCGCCGACATCATGGCAAAGCTGAATTGCAATACACAACGGCGCTGAGCGCGATGCCGGGAATTAAGCGCTCCCCATCCAATCCGCGATCAGGCGCCAGGCGATGGAATCGCGCCTTGGCAGGCGGAAGGTCTCGTTCTCGGGCGAATCGCGCAATTCATCGCGCGTGTACCAGCGGGCCTCGTCGATTTCCCGGCGGTCGAGTTGGAGCGTCTCGGTCGTGGCCTCGGCGATGAACCCGATCATCAGGCCGGAGGGAAACGGCCAAGGCTGCGAGCCGAAATAGTGCACTTCAGCAAGCCGCAGCCCCGATTCCTCCAAGGTCTCGCGCCGGACCGCGTCCTCCAGGGTCTCGCCCGGCTCTACGAAGCCGGCCAGCACCGAATGCATGCCCGGCGGCCAGCCGGCCTGGCGCCCCAGAAGGACGCGATCGCAATGGGTCACACGCATGATGATCGCGGGGTCGATCCTCGGGAAACTCTCGATCCCGCATTGGGGATCGGTGCAGCGCCGCACATGGCCGGCCTGTTCGCTCCTGGTCGGCCGCCCGCAGGCGCCACAAAACAGATGCCGGGAATGCCAATGCGCCATGCCGCGCGCGAGTGCCGCCAACCCGCCATCCAGTTCCGGCAGCAATGGCCCAATCGCGCGCAGATCGGCCGGCCGGCCGAGCGAAGCGATTCGCGCCTCCGGGAAATGCGACAAATCGACCGCGACATGCGCCGCCTCGTTCTCGATGCCCAGCAGCACCACCATGCTCGCTTCCTCGATCAACATCTTGTGATCGCGAAGCGCAAGCACGCGCAATTCCGCTTCCCCTACACCGACTAGTGTGTGGCCGCGCCAAACCACGTGAATCATGGTCGCCGGGTCGTTCAATCGCGCCTCCAGCCAATCGGAATCGTGGCGACGCTCGGCCGCGCGATTGAATCCGCCCGTAGAGTAGAAATTGACAAGACCTTCTGGTCCTTGGATCATCACGCACCGACCTGGGAGGGGATCCTGATGGTGATGGCCCAGCTTGCTCTTTCCGTCAACAATTGGCTTCGCGTTGTTGTGTTCCTGTTGGCGCTGGCGTTCCTCGGCGCCCCATCCTGGGCGCTCTCGCCCGTGGACGCGCCCAGCGGCAGCTACATCTATCAGGTGAGCCGCGACGGCCAGGTGATCGGCCTGTTGCGGCAGGATTTCGCGCGCCAGAATGAGCGCCTGGTGGTTGTCACCGCCGCCGATATCGAAGTCACGCTGCTCGGTTTCAGTCTTTACGAAGCCGATCAGCGAGTCGAGGAAACCTGGCGGAACGGCGTGCTGCAATCCGTGGTTTCGAACGCCAATGTCGACGGCGAGGATCGCCAGGTGACGCTGCGCCGAGAGGGCAATCGGCTGGTCGGCGTCTATAACGGCAAGGAGCGCGATCTCTCGGCCAAGTTAATTCCGACCACGCTGTGGAACAGCGCCATCGTCGAGGCGCGGGCGGTTCTGGATACTGCCAAGGGAAAGATCCGGAAGGTCACCGTCACCGACCTCGGGCCGGAGCGGATCAGCCTGCCCGAGGGCGAAATCATGGCGCGCCGCTACGCCATCGCCGGCGAGTTCCGCCGGCAATTGTGGTATGACGAGGCGGGTGTGCTGGTGGCGGTCGAAATGCAGGCCAAGGATGGCTCCATCATTCGCCAGGAATTGCTGCAACGGCCGTGAGTCCAGTGTCGTGGCTCCAATGCCTGATTCCCAATCATTCCCATAGGAACCACAACACATGCCATTGAGTTCGCTGGTGTTCCGGGCCGACATGTCCCTGGAGCGGATGTCGGTTGCGGAACACTAGAACGCGGAATCCTGTTGCGGGGGTAAAGCCGGTTCCTGGTATACTGACCCTCGGGAGGTTGGCGGCGGGCGAATGTCTCGCCAACCCGGTCAGGTCCGGAAGGAAGCAGCCGTAACGAGTTTTGTTCGAGTCGCTTGTCAGCCTCCCACCCGATCAGCGGCTGCTCGCCGTCCCATTTCACGCCACGCCAAAGCCGCCGGAAGGCGGGTTCGCCATGAATGACGGATCGCCGCCACCTCCGACGCAAATCCCCGCCGCGGCCCCCGCCTATCGCGTGCTCGCGCGCAAATACCGGCCCAGCGATTTCTCCGGCCTGATCGGCCAGGAGGCGCTGGTGCGCACGCTAGGCAACGCCATCGCCCAGGGGCGGCTGGCCCATGGCTTCATGCTGACGGGGGTGCGCGGGGTGGGCAAGACCACGACCGCGCGCATCCTGGCGCGCTGCGTCAACTGCGTCGGCCCGGACGGCAAGGGCGCGGTCACGGCGGAGCCCTGCGGCGCCTGTGAGCATTGCCTGGCCATCGCCGAGGATCGCCACGTCGATGTGATCGAGATGGACGCCGCCAGCCGAACCGGCATCGACGACATCCGGGAACTGATCGAGGGCGTGCGCTATCGGCCGGTCTCGGCCCGTTACAAGGTCTATATCATCGACGAAGTTCACATGCTCTCGGACAAGGCATTCAACGCGCTCCTGAAGACTCTGGAGGAGCCGCCGCAGCACGTGAAATTCATTTTCGCCACGACCGAGATTCGCAAGGTTCCGGTCACCGTGCTGTCGCGCTGTCAGCGTTTCGATCTGCGCCGGGTCGGCCACGACGAATTGGCCAGCCATTTCGCCGCCATTGCCGAGCGCGAAGGGGCGGCGATATCGCCGGGCGCCTTGCGCCTGATCGCGCGCGCGGCCGATGGCTCGGTGCGCGATGGGCTGTCGCTCCTGGATCAGGCGATCACCCTCGGGCCCTCGGACGTCCCCTTGGGCGTCCCGGGAGCCGAGATCGACGAGGCAATGGTCCGCGACATGTTGGGTCTTGCCGATCGCACCCGATTGATCGAGCTCTATCAGGCATTGCTCGATGGAAAAGCGCCGGTTGCACTCGATCATCTGGCCGATTTGTATCAATCCGGCGCCGATCCGTCCGTCGTCATCCAGGACTTGTTGGATCTCACTCACTGGCTGACGCGGATCAAGACAATGCCGGCCGATCTCGACGATCCGGCAGTTCCCGAGGCCGAACGGCAATGGGGCCGCCGGGTTGGACCGCTCCTCGGTCTGCCCTTGCTGGCGCGGTTCTGGCAAATGCTGCTCAAGGGTTTGGCCGAGACCCAACAAGCTTCGCAACCGCTGGCGGCGGCGGAAATGGTCCTCATCCGGCTGATCCATGCGGCGCAACTGCCCGATCCGGCCGATCTCGTTCGCCGGTTGTCGGGTATGGCGCCCTCGGGCGGGTCGCATTCCCGCCCGACTTCCGCTCCAAACGGCGCGCCGGAGGGGCCAAGGATGGGATTGAGCGCGGTCAGGGCCGAGCCCGGCGCGAGTAACAACCAGACTAGTGCCCAAGGTGGTTTTCCGGGCGCCATCCAGGATTCCGGCGCGGCGCTGGCGCTTGTGCCGGAGAACGCAGGCGTCGATCTGCCCAGGCCCGCTACTTTCCAAGAGGTAGTCGAGCTGTTCAAGCACCGGCGCGAGGCCCTGCTTTCGGCGCATCTCCAGGGCGATGTGCATCTGGTCCGATTCGAGCCCGGCAGGATCGAGTTCCGTCCCGGCGCCAAGGCCCCTGCCAATCTCGCCAACCGGATCGCGGCTTGCCTCAATGAGTGGACCGGGCGGCGCTGGCTCGTTGGCATTTCGGCCGAGGAGGGAGCGCCGACCATGAGGGAGCAGGCGGCCAGCCACCAGACCGATCTGCGCCAGCGCGCGGCCAATCATCCGCTGGTCAAGGCGGTGATGGCCGCCTTTCCAGGTGCGCGCATCGAGGAGGTCCGCGACTTGACCGGACCCGCCACGACCGATAATCCAGCCCCCGAACCGGGGACGGGCGATCCGGCTTCCGAGGACGAACCGACATGAAGAATTTGAGCCAGATGCTGAAGCAGGCGCAGGACATGCAGGCCAAAATGGCAGAGATGCAGGCATCGCTTGGCGCTACCGAAGCCACGGGTCAATCAGGTGGCGGCATGGTCAGCGTCACGGTTAATGGCAAGGGCGAGATGAAACGGGTCCGAATCGATCCCAAACTGGCCCAGCCAGAAGAGATTCAGATTCTCGAGGATCTGATCCTGGCGGCGTTCCGCGATGCCAAGGCCAAGGCCGATGCGCTCGCCGCCGAGGAGATGGCCAAGCTCACCGGTGGGCTCAGCCTGCCGCCGGGCTTCAAATTACCGTTCTGAGCCGGCTTGCGGATTCCTATTGCCCCATGGCGCTCACGGAAATCGAACGGCTGATCCAGATTCTCGCGCGACTTCCCGGCCTGGGTCCGCGATCGGCCAAGCGCGCCGCCTTGCATCTGATCAAGAAAAAGGAAGGCCTGCTTCAACCGCTCATCGAGGCGTTGCGATCGGTCGATGCCGCGATCCGGGTCTGCGGCATCTGCGGCAATCTGGATGAGACCGATCCCTGCGCGATCTGCGCCGAGGAAAAACGCGATCGCACCGCCATTTGCGTGGTCGCGGACGTGGCCGATCTGTGGGCGCTGGAGCGCACCGGGGCCTGGCGCGGGCAATATCATGTGCTGGGCGGCTTGCTCTCGGCGCTGGATGGCGTCGGTCCGGAGCGCCTCTTCATCCCTGCCTTGCTGCGCCGGGTCGAGCAAGGTGGCGTCAAGGAAATCGTGCTGGCGCTTGGCGCCACGGTCGAGGGCCAGACGACGGCGCATTTCCTGGCCGATAGGCTGCATCCCTTCGCGGTTCCGATTTCGCGGCTGGCCCATGGCGTGCCGGTGGGCGGCGAGCTCGACTATCTGGATGACGGCACCTTGATCCAGGCGATCGAGGCGCGACGCGCACTCTAGTGGTGCGACGCCAACGCTTCTTGTTCCTCTCATTCGTGTTGGCGCCGCACCACAACACTTTGAAATTGCTGGCGGGTCCGGGCCGACATGTCCCTGGAGCGGAATGTCTCAATCGGACCACTAGGCGCCGCGGATGGGGCAGAATCGCCAACATGCCGCCATGGAACGGCCAAGATTGGCGGCGATACAGTTTCGGATTGGCCAACGCTCCCCCCAACGGATGGAGAAAACCGATGCGATCGCTCCTGATGTCTACAATCGCCGCCACGCTCTTAATAATTCCCGACGCCTTGGCCGAGACCAGCGTCGATGCCTCGGCCCAGACCGGAATCGCGGTGACGATCTATAACAGTAATCTCGCGCTGGTCACCGATTCACGAAGGATGGCATTGGCGGCGGGCGAGAACGAGATCGCCATCATCGAGGTGAGTGCCGGCATCCGGCCGGAAACCGCGCTGTTGACATCGGGCGGGACCGCCCTCGACATCCTTGAGCAGAATTTCGACTTCGACCTCCTGAGCCCGCAGAAACTCCTAGAGAAATCGGTGGGCCAAACCATCCGAATACTTCGCGCGCATCCCCAGACCGGGGAGGATCGCGAGGAAGAAGCGATGGTGCTCTCGGTCGCCGAGGGGGGCGTGGTGCTCAAGATCGGCGATCGCATCGAAGTGATGCCCCCGGGAAGGTTGGTCTATTCCGCGGTGCCGACCAATTTGCGCGCGCGCCCGACCCTGGTGGTCAAGCTCTTGAGCGACAAGGCGGGCGAGATCCCGGTCGATCTCCGCTATCTGACCCACGGCCTCTCCTGGGCCGCCGATTACGTGGCCAGCCTCTCGCCTGACGAGAAGACGCTGGACCTAAACGGCTGGGTGACGCTCACCAACCAGAGCGGCATCGCGTACAGGCAAGCCAAGCTGCAATTGGTGGCGGGCGAGGTGAACCAGGTCATGCCCATGATGCAACGCGAGCTGGCGATGGATATGGTCGGCGCCTCTGCGCCGATGAAAATGAAGATGCAGGCGGAGGCGGCCTTCGAATACCACCTCTATTCGCTCGACCGGCCGACCACCATCAAGGAGAACCAGACCAAGCAGGTGGCATTGCTGGCCGCCCAAGGCATACCGGTGGAAAAGCAATACCTGTTCGCCAACGCGGCACAGGTGGCGGGCTATTACGGGCAGCCGATCGGCGCGATGGAGCGGGTCAACGCCGAGGTGCTGATGAAGTTCGAAAACGACGAGGCCTCCCACCTCGGCGTGCCGTTGCCGGCCGGGGTGATCCGGGTCTACAAGGCCGATAGCGACGGCGATTCCATTTTCCTCGGCGAGGACGCGATCGAGCACACGCCTAAGAACGAGAAGGTGGAATTGACGCTGGGCCGCGCCTTCGACCTGACCGCGCGCGCCAAGCAGACCGAATACGAGCGGATCAGCGACACCGTGTTCGAAAACGCCTACGAGATCGAGATCAAGAACGCCAAGACCGAAAAAGTGACCGTGACGGTGCGTGAATTCCTGCCCGGCGAATGGAAGATCCTCGAGGAATCCCATGCCCACGAAAAGGTCGATTCCAACAACGCCGAATGGCAAATCGAGGTGCCGGCCGAGGGCAGCGCCACGCTCGGCTATCGGGTGTTGATGAGTTTCTAGGCCAGTGACGCTCGGGCAACGGCGGTTTCCGTTGGCCATTCCCAATCACACGCCGTGAATGTCGGCGCAAATTGGCTGTCGGGCGCGTTGACGATCAGCTTCACGCGAATCCGTGGTCCATGGCCTCTGCGAAGAAGCCGACATCCTCGCTCGTGATGCACATCGGCGGCACCATGCGCAGGACGCTGCGATAGGGGCCGGATTTGGAGAGCACCAATCCCGCCTCGCGCAGCCGCTCGAAGACGCGCGCGGTCTCCTCGGAGGCCGGCTGCTTGGACCGACGATCGGTCACCAGTTCGATCGCCATCATCAGCCCGCGCCCGCGCACGTCGCCGATGATTTCGTATTTCTGCTGCAACGAGCGCAATACCGCAAGCATCTCGGCGCCGACGCGCCTGGAATTCTCCTGCAATCGCTCCTCGCGGATGACGCTGAGCACCGCGCCCCCCGCCGCGCAGGCCATCAGATTGGCGCCGAAGGTATTGAAAAAGAACTTGCCGGCAAGCGAATCGGCGATTTCGCGCCTGGCGACGACCGCGCCCAGCGGGATGCCGTTGCCGATGCCCTTGGCCATGATCACGATGTCCGGCACCACGCCGTGATGCTGGAACGCCCAGAAGCTGTCGCCGGTGCGCCCGAAGCCCGATTGCACCTCGTCGACCGCCAGCACGCCGCCGGCCGCGCGAACGCGATCGGCGGCACCCTTGATGTAGCCCTCCGGCATCTCGATGATGCCGCCATAGCCCAGCACCGGCTCGATCATCATGCCGGCCAATCTGCCTGACGTGGCGTAGGTGATCGCCCGGTCGATCTCGTCCAAATAGCCTTGCGCCTCGGCGCCGAAGGCGCCGCGATAGGCGTTGGGCTCGCCGACATGGTGAATGCCGCCCAGGAGCGGCACGTTGTGGCGAAAGCCGCTGATCCCGGTCATGGATTGGGCGCCGAAAGTGGCGCCGTGATAGCCACCGCTCAGGGCCAGGAAATCGATATTGCGGGTGTGGGCGCGCGCCATCAAGAGCGCGAGATCGGCGGCCTCGGCGCCAGACGATGTGAAATGCACCACCCAATCGTGGCCCTCGGGCATGGTCGCGACGAGTTCCTCGGCGAAATGCGCCGGGACGGGGTGGTAGAACATGGTGGTCGCGTGCGGCAAGGCCTCCATCTGATCGCGAATGGCGGCGTTCACCTTTGGATGGGCGTGTCCGACGCTCACGCACAGGTTCATGCCCAGGAGGTCGAGATAGCGCTTGCCCTTCTCGTCCCACAGATACTGGCGCTCGCCGCGCTTGAAGATGAGCGGCGTCATGTAGGGCACGAAGGCGCGCTGCGAGGCCGCGAAAAATCGATCGCGGCGCCCGACGATGCCCTCGGTCGACCAATCGATTTCGGGATCGCCCGATGGGTTGCTCGCGGATTCAAGCGTTGTCATGATCAAGTTCTACGCGTAGAAGGGGGCCACGCGTTACTGCTCGGTCCCGGTGCCGATGAATTTGTCGCGCACCGAATCATAGTGCTGCTTGGGGTCGTAGAGCGGCGCGTCGAGCCCGATCGCAACCGCCGTCAGTTGCCCGATCGCGGCGCGGATCCGATACCGCGCCACCACCACATCGGTGCTGGACCCGACCAGGTTGACCTTTGCCTGCAGGGCTTCGATCTCGGCATCCAGCACATCGAGCACGGTCCTTGCGCCCACAAAGGATTCCTGCTTGACCCCGTCCAGCGCGATCTCGGTCGCCCGCACCTGCTCGGTGAAGGATTTGGTCTGCGCCTGGGCGGTCACATAGGCAGCCCACGAATCCTGGGCCGCCTGCTCGGCCGCCCGCAGCGCCTCGTCGATGAATGCCCGGGCCTGGCGATGGGTCTGCTTGGCCTGGCGTACGCGCGAATCCGGGGCGCCCGCCTGATAAAGGGGAATCCGCAAAGTGAGCATCAACAGCCCCTCGTCCGAGGCGTCGTTTTCGCTGAACGTCTCTTCGCGATAATTCCACGATCCCTCGGCGGCGAGCGTCGGCAGCATTTCGGCGAAAGCCACGTCGATTCCGAGTTCAGCCGCGCGCGCCTCGAACTGCGTCGCGACCACGCCGGGCGCGTTCGCGGAGAGCGCGATCGCCTCTTCCAGGCTGGATGGCAAGCTGAGGTCTACCATCGGCAATTCCAGGTTCCCCGGAACATCGCCGATGATCTGGCGATAAGTCGCGATCGAGGAAACCAGCCGCCCCTCCGCGGCCACGCGTTCGGCGATGGCGCCCTGCAACCGCGATTCGGCTTGCGCGACATCGGTCTTGGTCACCTCGCCCACCTCGAAACGCTTGCGCGTCGCATCAAGCTGCTGCGCGATGACATTCTCGTTGCTCTTGTTGAGATCGACGACCGTGCGGTCGCGGTAGACCTGCATATAGGCCTGAACCGCCGCCAGCAACACGCGCTGTTCGATATCCATGAGGCGCGCGCGTCCGGCCTCGACCTGTTGCTCGGCGGCATCCGTTCCCTTGACGGTCGCAAATCCGCTGAACAGGGGCTGGGTCACGGTCACGCCGGCGCCCTTGGGTTCGGAATTGCGATCCGAATCGAACGGGCCGCGATCGTTGGTCCATTGCCTGCCCACGTCGCCATCGAGCGCGATCGTTGGCCGCCAGCCGCTCAACGCCTGGGGCACCCCTTCGTCGATCGCCCGCAACTCGGCGCGCGCCGCGATTAGCGTGGGGTTGCCGGCATAGGCTTGCGCCAGCGCCGCATCCAGATCCTGCGCGGCGGCGGCGGCGGGAAGCAATGCCGCCAGCGCCACGGCGAAAATCCCGGAAATGCTCCGGTTCATGAAAGACCCATGCGCAATTTGCAATTCTCACCCATCCGTCAATCGGTGGGTCAAGGCAGGAAAATGTAATTCTCCCAGCTCTTGATCCGAAGGATAATCTTTCTCACGATGCCAAGCCACTGCATGCTGTCGGTATAGACCGCGACCGAGGCCTGGGCGCCCGCCGGCAGGTCGAGGGCTTCGACATCCTCGCCATAGGTGAAGACGACCGGGATGCGACCGGGCGCCGTGGCCGGAGCAACGGCGCGCAATTGCCCACTGGCGATCGCCTGGCCCTCCTGGATGATCGGCAGCACCTGGTCCAGCGTCGCCTTGAAGATCTTCCCCGGATACGCCTTGAAGGCGATTTCCGCCTCCAGGCCCGGCCGGAATTCGGCGATCACGTTCTGCGGGAAACTGGCGACCAGGGTCGGCTCCTCGCCATGGGCGAAGACCATGACGGGGGCCAAGGGGAAGGGCGCCGTCAACTGTCCGGGGCGCAGCACAAGCTGGGTCACATAACCGTCGGCCGGCGCGCGAACGATCGTTTGTTCGAGTTCCCAGCGCTTGCCGTTCAGTTCGGCGATCACCTGCTTCAGTTCGGGGTTGACGCCGCCGCTCTCGGCCTCGAAGGCCAGGCGCACCTCGCGCTCCTGTGCCTCCGTCTGGCGCAGTTTTTCGCGCACCGCCTGCAGTTTGTCGCCGCCGCTTTTCAGCTTTTCGCCGGCTTGGTTCTCGGCCGCTTTGGTTTGCTGCAACTGCGCTTCCAGGCGATTGACCAGTTCGGCGGTCTGTTCGAATTTCTGCTTAGTAATGGTGCCATTCTCAAACAGCTCCTTGTAGCGGGCGTGATCCTTGCGCGCGAGCGATAGCTGCGATTGAACCTGCGCCGATCCGGCCTGGGCCTGTTCCAGTTCTTGGCTCGCCTGACGATCGTATTCCGATTCCGAGGCCAGGATGTCGGCCCGCGCCTGCTCGGTCGCGGCCTCGGCGGCGCGCAGTCTTTGCTCGGTCTGGCCAAGGTTAGTGTTGGCATCGGCCACCGCCGCCTCCAGCCGATCGACCTCGAACTGGTAGGGCCGCGGGTCGATCTCGAACAGCACGTCGCCTTCGCGCAACGGAACATTGGCGACGACGGGCACGTTGATCACCCGGCCGCCGACCTGGGGCACGATCGGGGTGGTCGCGGCGTAAAGCCTTCCGTCCGCCGTACTCGGTTGATAGCGCACGAGGAGAATGCCGATCGTCGCCAACATGAAAATTCCGATCAGGATCGCGGTGCAAACCGAATAGGTGTTGATCGGAATCCAGCGCAACTTTTTGAACACCAGCCAGCACAGAACGCCATAGGTGCCGAGAATGAGTTCAATCATGGTTGGGACTTGCCTCGGCCAGGAGCGATTGCGGGCGCGGATGCTTTAGCGCGGCGATTTCTGCTTCCAGGACCTGAATGCGCCGCGCTAGCTCCCCGCTCGGGTCGTCGCCCCGGACGAGCCTTACCGGCAAGGCTTGCGGCTTGGCCACCGCCCACAGGAACACCAGCGGCCACAACGCGTGCAGCGTGAACAGGCTGAGCCAGCAGGCGACATGGATGGCCTCGGCCTGCCGATGATCGCGCTTCTTGGCGATCTGATAGGGGATGTCATGAATATAGATGAAGCCGTAGAAGACCAGCGTGAGGCCCATGAGGCCGATCGCCAGCGCGAAATAATCCAAAAACATTGACCCACCTCGCTGGCGCTGTTTTTTGGTTGGTCGCACGCCTATGCGGTCAAACTTTTACCGTATGCCGCCTATCCCCGCAAATCTGGCGGCACAATGTTAACGATTGGTCGCGATCCGCCGCGCCACCGTCCCACGTTTCATTTACCAACCAGCGCCCATGTGTCGTTCGGCGCGTATTCCTGGATCGCCGCCGCAAGGATCTCGGTCCGGTCGCCGAGATCGCGCTCGAATATCTTACCCTGGTGGCTGACGACAAAGCTCATGATCCCGGTCTCGCCGTATTCGGCCGGGTAGGCCAGCATGGCGAAGCCGGCGATCATGTTGCCATTGATGACATAGTCGTAACGCCCACCGGGCGCCGGCTCGCCCTGGCGGGTCAGCACTCGGAAATAATAGCCCATGAAGGGGTCGCCAGCCTCGCGGCCGTCGAGATAGGCGGCTTTCTCGGCGACCAGCGGCCCAAAGGGGCTCAAGGGTTCCTCAGACCCTTCGGCCACCGGCCAATAGAGGCCATCCTGCCTGCCCGTGGCGCTGGCGATCTTCTGGGCGTATTCCAGGACCTCGTCGCCGTCGCGGTCGGCGCTGGCATAGTCCATCTGCGCATCGACATAGGCCTGGAGCGTGGCGATCGCGGCCAACTCACCGCGTCCAACGCGACGCGCTAGGAGTTCATCGAGACCGGCCCCGGTATCAAACTGCCAACCGCCGCCGGCCCGAATGATGGGGAAGGGCACCGGCCATGCCTGCTTGCCGACGACCATGACGCGGACGTCGTCGCTGTCCTCACGGAGCTGCAGAACTTCCTTAGCGGCGGTGAGCGCGATCCTGCGACCCTCGCGCTCCGCCGCCTCGTCCTCGCTCGACAATTCATCCTTGTACTGGTCCCCCAGGACTTGCAGCAAGGCCTCGCGATCGTCGGAACCAAGCGCCTCGATCAGGCCGGCGGCGGCCTCCTCGGGGCTGGCATAGATCTTGGGGTCGAGCGCGTGAGCGAATCCCATCCCCACGCCAAGTGACATCGCCAATGCCACTGCCGCGCAGGCCGCTCGCGGCAAAAAGGCGCCGGAATTGTCGTTTTGGCCAGGATCGTGGTTCAACATGCTCGTCTCCATTCATGACGGCCCGCGGATCGCCCACTGCCTCTCGTGCGATTACTTGCGCGACGAGCGCCTTGGCAGGTTGCTCGATTTCATGCTCTTGTTGCCGCGATTGCTCTGGGCGCCGACCTTCTGTTTGCTTCCGGCGCCGGCAAAGGCACTGGTGCTGTTTGGCTTGGCGCTTTGCTTCTTTCCGAGCGCGCCGGCTGCCTGGCTTTTTTTCTGTGGCTTGCCCAAAGAGCCGGATGTCGGTTTCTTACCCAACGCGCCGGCGCTCTGGTTCAGGCTCTTATTGCCGCGATCGCTTTGCTTTGCGGTGGTCTTGCCGGTTTGATAATCGCCAAGGTTCTTGCTGGGTTTGGTTTTCTGGGTGGCGTCGCCGGCACGGTTGGTTTGCAGCTTGGTTGATTGCGATGGCTTCGCTTTCGCGACTTTAGGCTGGCCCGCTGGCGCCACGCCCTTGGGCGCCGTCTTCTTGCGCGTCTGCTTCGATGTCGTGGATTTCTTTTTCGCCTTCTCGGAACTCCAGGTCATCTTGCCCTGGCCGGCCTGTGTCTCCGCGCTGAAGCGACTGGCATTGGCGCTCTTGGAAGCGGTGTTGCCGGAATTGATGTTGATATCGCCACTGTTCTCGATATTGACGTCGCGATTGAAATTGGTGCCATCACCGTCGAAATCAAAATCGTCGCCGTCGAAATCGATGTCGATATCGTCGTCGTCCCAGTCGAAGCCATAGGCGAAGACGGCACCCGTGACGGCGCCGGCGAAAAACGTGGCGCCCGGCGCGTAGTAGCTGGGATAGGGCGTGGAATAGACCGGCGGCGGATAGGTCGCGTAGCTCTGCTCCACGACAACCTGGGGATCGTAAGCCGGAACGTAGATTACCTGCGGTTGCGCCGATTGAATGATTACCGTCTCGCCTTCCTGTACTACGACCTGATTGTCATCCGTTTGCAGATAGCCCGTGGCAGCCGCCTCGGCCCGGATCTGTTGGATCGAATCCAGTACGTCGACCTGTTGGTCGATGACGGCATTGCCTAACTGCTCCGTCCAATCTAGATCGGCGTTCATCTGGTCGATCACCTGCGGATAGTTGATCAGGGCCAAAATCGCCGGATCCCAATTCGGGTCCGGTTCCAGGTTAGAATCGGCCTGGCGCTTCTCCAGGTACCGATTGGCCTGCACGAGCTGCAGCGGGTTGGTTGCGGCCGGCAAGACAATGGCCAACAACTCGTCCGGATAGAGGGCGACGGGGGCGACGAGCCCTCTGATTTCGTCGGCGGAAAGCAGATAGGCTTCGTCCTCCGGGCCCGATTCTTGCGCCCACGCGATTGAGGACAACAACCCAATTACGGCGATCAGCAATACCGCTGCCCCCCTTGCGCCGATGCCGGCAAGGCCTCCCGATTCCATTTTGGATCACCCCCTGCACCTGATTCCCAACGTTGCTTCATATACTTCGGCCGAAACTAGCTTAATATAGCCAAGGCAGGGCGGCTTCACAATGCACAAAAATGTGTAAGTGTCAGCGACAAGGCACTGTGTTCCATATTGCGACAGGAAGGCAACATGCCTATCCTGGCGCTCGAAACTGGGGTTCATCCGGGGAATTTCGGTGAACCTGGGCCAAAGCGCGGTGTGCGAATCGAGGCAGATTTTCCAAATCCATTGGGCCTCGTAAACCTGGTCGGTGCAAATTGCCTCCTCACGCGGTCCACGACAAACGGCTGACGCAGATTGCGGGATTATCTCTCGTCTCTGGGCAAAGTTCGCAGGCATCATCATGATACACCAGAACTGGTGGACCACCACGCTCCTCTGGAAGCAGTTCAAACACTGTCCCCCCCTGAACAAGCCGATCAAGTGCGACGTCCTGATCGTCGGCGGAGGGGTGAGCGGCATTAGCGCCGCGGCGGAGTTCCTCGGCAAGGGCCTGAAGATCGTACTGATCGAGAAGAACATCGTCGGCGGAAGCTCCTCCGGCCGCAGCGCCGGATTTCTTACCCCGGACAGCGAACTTGAGCTGCATCAACTGGTCCGCCGATATGGAACGGAAGCGGCGAAAGACATCTGGGATATTCCATGCCGGGGAATCGCCCGCATCGTAGACGGCATCAAGCGGCTCGAGATCGAATGCGGGCTACTCGAACAGGATTCGCTCTTTCTCGGAATCGGAAAAGACGGCAAGAAAGCGGTGGCGTCCGAACTGGAATGCCGGCAAAGCGTCGGCTTCGCCGATCAACAGATCTACGATGAGAGCGAGCTGAAGAGCGTGCTTGGCGCCGAGCACTACAGCGCCGGCATTCGATACACGGGTACGTATGGCATCAATCCGATGTTGTGCCTGCAGGGATTCAAGGACCGCTGCATTGATGCCGGCATGCAGATCTTTGAAAGCACGGAAATGGAGCGCCTGGACGATCATACGGTTCACACGCACGCCGGCAGCGTTACTGCCGACCGGATCATCATCGCCGTCGACAAGCTCGATAAATCCATTAGCCCCCTGGCCGAAGAGATATTCCATGCCCAGACGTTCATGAGCGTCACCGAGCCGTTGAACGACAAGGAACTCAACCTGTTGTTTCCCGGCGGAAAACAGATGCAGTGCTGGGATTCGAAGCTTGTCTACTCTTATTTTCGGCTGACGGCCGACAACCGGCTGTTGCTGGGTGGGGGAAGTCCGATCACAACTTTTCTCAGGGACGCCTATAACAACCCGACGGTGATCAAGATGGTGATCAAGGATTTCAAACGGCACTTCCCGTTCTTGAAGGACCTCACCTTCATGCAGTTCTGGCCCGGTCTTATCGACACCGCGAGGGATCTGCTGCCACTAATTGTCAAACCGCCAAAGCAGGAGCACCTGCAATTCATCCTGGGTGCGGTCGGCCTTCCATGGGCCGCTTTTGCCGGCAGTTTTGCCGCGCGGTATGCGCAGGGCCTGGCCGATGACGACTACAAGAAGTACTACCCGTATTTTTCAAACCGCCGGCACTTCCTCTTGCCAAGCGGACTGGGAAAATTCATTGGCAAGCCGCTCCTGTTCTCCATCAGCAACAGTTGGGCAAAATTCTATCAGGTGGACACGCATCGCAAGCCGGTCGGGATAACAGATGAATTCTAGCCAGGGACTGGACGCACAACTTGGGAGCCGGCCCTCAATAGTCAGACAGGGTGCTTTGGCGGCGACAACCGCGACGCTCACGACCATCGTCTGTCTGCTCGACGCCCCGCTACCTGACATCCGCGGGTCCACTTGAAACCTCGAGGACACCGCTAAATGCCCTGGAACCGGTGGTACTCTCTCAAGAGCTATCTTAGATCCGCGCTTTGGACCGTTCCGATCGTCGCTCTGCTGCTTCAACTTCTGGTGACGCGCGCGACGCACCGGCTCGACGCCTGGATCGAATGGCCGCCCATTCTCGACTATACGGTATCTGGAGCGGTGACGACGCTCCAGATAGTAGCCTCGATGAACCTCACCTTCATCGTATTCGCTTTCGGTTCCCTGCTCGTGGCGATACAGGTCGCAAGCGGACAGATGACACCACGGATCATCGCGACAACGTTGCTGCGGGACAACGCCATCAGGTTCACGGCAGGTCTCTTCATTTTTACATTTACTTTTGCCGCGAGCGCGCTCGCCCGAATGGAGACGACAGTCCACCATTTGGTCATGGGCGTCGCATGGGTCTTGGCTTTCGGCTCCCTTGTGGCATTTCTTTTTCTGATCGACTACGCCGCGCGGCTATTGCGTCCGGTCAGCATCTTAGGGCGCGTGGGCGAGGGCGGGCTCGCCGTCATCGAGAGCGTATATCCCAAGCTGATCGAGGCCCCGCTCGTTCAAACCGCCCCGCCCCGGCAGCTTGGCTCACCGGAGCGAATCGTCCACCATCGCGGTACCTCGGCCATCGTTTTAGCCGTGAATGTGGACGCGCTGTTCGCCGAAGCACAGCGCTCGAATGGCATAGTCGAATTCGCGCCGCACGTGGGCGATTTCGTTTCCGTCGGCGAGCCCCTCTTCCGGTTGTATGGCGGCGCCGGCGCGCTCGATGATCGCAAGCTCCGGAGCGCAGTCGCGTTCGGGCCGGAGCGAACCATCGAACAAGACGCCACGTTTGCATTTCGTGTCATCGTCGATATCGCGAACAAGGCATTGTCGAAGGCGATCAACGATCCGACGACCGCCGTACTCGCCATCGATCAACTTCATCGCTTGCTTCGAATGGTCGGCAAACGGCATCTACGCGCCGAGGAGATACTGGACAGGACTGGACAGCTACGGGTGATTTTTCGGACGCCGAATTGGGAAGATTTCGTGCACCTCGCCTTCAGTGAGATACGCCAATACGGCGCGGAAAACTTCCAAATTGCGCGGCGATTGCGCGCGATGAGCGAAAACCTAGTGCAAACCTTGCCCGAGCATTGCCATGGTGCGTTGCGCCAAGAGCTGGACCTGCTGGATCGCGCGCTCGTGAGGCTGTACGAGCTCCCGGAGGATTTGGCGCTCGCCCGTATCCCGGACTCCCAGGGCCTGGGAGGATCCACGGGCCCGTAGACGGCGATCTGCGCGCCGATTTCCCAAGTTCTTGAGCAGCAGACGAGAAGGAGTATGGGCTGTGCGCAAACTCATTTTGGGGATCGTCGATTTCCGCGAGCGAATGCTGCCGCAGTATGCGGAACGGTTCCGCGAGCTGGCGCTGACGCAGAGACCCGATGCGCTGTTCATCACCTGCTCGGACAGCCGCGTGGTGCCGGACCTCCTGGCGTCGACCCACCCCGGCGATCTCTTCACGATGCGCAATGTCGGCAATCTGATACCGCCGGCGACGGTGGATGGGGCATCGACTGGCGACCTCTCCGAGGCGAGCGCGATCGAGTACGCGGTGTTGGTCCTGAAGGTCACGAATATCGTGGTGTGCGGGCATTCCGAATGCGGCGCGATGAAGGCCGTCTTGACGCACGACCCGAAGCTGAAGGCGCCGAACCTCGACAAATGGCTGTACAACGCCAACACTGCGGCCTTTCGCCTGGAACACGAGGGTGCGCTGAATACCGCGCTGAAACCCCATGACCAGCTATCGCAGCTCAACGTTCTCGTGCAACTCGAGCACCTGATGTCCTATCCCATCGTCCGCGAGCAAGTTGCGGTCGGGGCCCTGCACTTGAGCGGGTGGTGGTTCGACATCGCGACCGGCGACATGTACGCTTATGAACGGGCGAACCGGTTGTTCGAAATCATCGATCGCCAGGAAGCGGAGCGGCTGGTGGCGCGTCTCGATGCCCGGTGACGGGCGAGATCGCCGGCGCCCATGACAACACGCCCCGCAGTTCGCCGGCCGCACCGCCCCAACAATGGCAGCGGTCAAATTGATTTGTCTATCGACAACCTGGCGGCGCAATCTTAACGATTGGACGTTATTGGCGGCGACAGCAATTCCCGAACCGGCCTCTTGAAAACACGGAGCAATGCTTCGCACGCCGGAAGCACCGGATGCAGTCTTTCGGATTGCTGGTGTCCTGGCAAAATGGTAACGATCACGCCTATCCTTGGTCATCTGGATAGTGTTCTGACGGTTTAACAATGGGCCATTCCGGCTTCAGAGCGCAGGCGATCCACTATGACAATTGGCGTGATACCCATGGCGCCCCTGCTGAAGGAAATCCGTCACAATCCGTTGCTATGGCTGCTGGCTTTCGTGCCCGTGTTGTTTGTGGGCCGGGCGTTCAAACCCGACGCCCATACGCCGCTTTTCGTGCTTTCCGTCCTCGCCATCGTGCCACTGGCGGTGCTGCTCAGTCACGCCACCGAATCCGTGGCGGCAAAGACAGGCGATACAATCGGGGGCCTGCTCAACGCCACGCTGGGAAACCTGACCGAACTCGTCATCGCGCTCACCGCCTTGAGCGCCGGCCAATACATGTTGGTGAAGGCATCCATTGCCGGCGCGATTGTCACCAACACCTTGTTCATGTTGGGCGCGTCGTTTCTGCTCGGCGGACTGAAGTACCATGTGCAGGAATACAACAGGGCCAGCGCCCGCTTTCAAGCCGCCCTGCTCTTCCTGGCCATGGTCGCATTATTGATTCCTTCGGCGGTCGCCGAGGCCGATTCCACATCGGGGACAGCGTTCATACAGACGCTGAGCGTGGGCCTGGCATTGCTGCTCATTGCCGCTTATGGGCTGGGCATGGTGTTCTCGCTCAAGACGCATCGCGAGTTGTTTGCCAGCGCGGAAAGCGGTGAGGCCGGCAAGGCACCATGGCCGATGGGCCTGGCCTTGGCCACCTTGGCCGGCGTCACGGTGCTGATCGCGCTGGTGAGTGAAGTTTTCGTTGAATCGGTGCAGCAGGCGGCGGTGGCGTTCGGGATGACGCCCGCGTTCGTGGGTTTTATCGTCGTTGCCTTGGTGGGCGGTTCGGCGGAGATGGCCTCGGCGTTTTCCGGCGCGCGCAAGAACCGGCTGGATTTGAGCGTCGGCATCGCGCTGGGGAGCGCGTCCCAGATCGCGCTGTTCGTCGCCCCGGTACTGGTCCTGCTCAGTTACGTCATTGGCCCGATGCCGATGGATCTGCGGTTCTGGCCGGGCGCGGTGGTGATGATGCTCATCGCGACAATGACCGCGTCGCTGGTGACCAATAGCGGGCGCTCGGCATGGTTCGTCGGGGTGTTGGCGCTTATGGTGTATCTGGTCTTTGCCATGACGCTCTACCTGTTGCCACCCCAAGTTCAGTAACAGGGCAGCGTACTCAAGCCCGCACGTGGATTGCAGCCGCCATGTCCATGCCCAGCGATCTCATCAAGTCCTCCAAGCACGTGCTGGACCCCATTGACCGTGTGTCCGAGGTCTTGTTCGGGCTGATCATGGTCCTCACCTTCACCGGTTCGCTCAGCGTTGCCGAAGCCGCCCGCGATGACGTTCGCGCGATGCTCATCGGCGCGCTGGGCTGCAATCTGGCCTGGGGGATCATTGACGCGGTCTTGTACTTGATGGGGTGCCTGGCGGAGAAGGGCAGAGGCGTCACGACCTTGCAGGCATTGCGCAAGGCGGCCGATCCCGGGGAGGCGCAGCGCCTCATTGCGGCCGCATTGCCCCCGGTGGTCGCCTCCATTCTCGAACCGGCGGAACTCGAGGCGATGTACTTGAAGTTGCAGCAATTGCCCGAGCCGCCGCGCGCGCGCCTGGGCGGGGACGATTGGCTGGGCGCCATCGGTGTTTTTCTCCTGGTTTTCCTTTCCACCTTTCCGGTCGTGATTCCGTTCGTTTTAATGGACAATGCCGTGCTGGCCCTGCGCGCCTCCAACGCCATCGCCATTGCGCTGTTGTTTCTGACGGGATTCGCCTATGGGCGCATGACCGGGCATCGCCCATGGGCCGTCGGCTTTTCCATGGTGCTCCTCGGCGTCCTGCTCGTTGCTCTCGCCATCGCGCTAGGCGGATGAGACGTTTGAGACTGACCCGGATATCGACCAGGCGGGGCGAGGTCCGGCGAGGAATCCGGACTCAACGATTGCCTGCGATCGGCCGCGCCAGCAATGCTCGCGCGTGGCGCGCGATCATCAATTCCTCGTCGGTGGGGATGACCCAGGCCGAGGGCATCATTCCCTCTCGCGTGAGGCGCGGGCCAAGGGCCACGGCATCGCGCTCGAAACCGAGCCAATGCGCGCCATGCAGCACGCGATCGCGGATGACGCTCGCGTTTTCGCCCACGCCCCCGGTGAAGACGAGCGCGTCAATCCCGCCAAGCGCTGCCGCCATCGAGCCCAATTCGCGCCCGATCCGATAGACATAGAGATCGATCGCCATCCGCGCGCCCGGCGCCCTCGATTCCAGCAATGTTTTCATGTCGGCGCTCAAGCCCGAAACGCCCTTCAATCCGCTCTCGTGATAAAGGAGATGCTCAAGCGCCGAGGCCGACATTCTTCCCTCGCGCATCAAATGCAGCAGCACGCCGGGGTCGATCGTGCCCGAACGCGTGCCCATGACCAAGCCGTCCAGGGTCGAGAATCCCATCGTGGTGGCGAGGCACCTCCCGTCCGCTACCGCCGCCATGCTGGCGCCGTTGCCGAGATGCGCGATGACGAGGCGCTTGGGCAATGCGCCGATCACGCCCGGCGCCGCCGCCACGATCGATTCGTAGGAAAGTCCGTGAAAGCCATACCGTCTGATACCCATCGCCCAGTATTCCTCGGGCAGGGCGAAGCGTTGGGCCAAATCGGGTTGCGTGCGATGAAACGCGGTGTCGAAACACGCGACCTGCGGCAAGTCGGGCAGTAGCCGGGAAAGGCTCTCGATGGCGCCGACGTTATGGGGCTGATGCAAGGGGGCGAGCGCATTCAGCGCCCTCAGGCGCGAAAGCACGTCGCCTTCGATCACGCAAGGTCGGGCAAAATCCACGCCGCCATGCACCACCCGATGCCCGGCGCCGATCCAGCGCTCCTTGCGCGTCGTCAATCCCAGACGCTCGACCAGCAGACGCAGAGCCGATTCGTGATCATCGACCGGGTCGAGGTGGTTCCAATCCGTGCCGCTTGCCGCCTCGAGCCTCCAGCGCGGCCTTCCCTGGCCGATCCCGGCCAGTTGGCCGCGCAGTTCGGCCACCGGGTCGCCATCTTCGCGCGCGCGGAAAATCGCGAATTTGAGGCTCGACGAGCCGGCATTCAGAATCAGCAGCTTGCGCGCCATGTGGGCCTCTGTTTCCCCGCGCTTTCCCTCCCTCCGATTGGAGGAGGGCAGGAATGGGAAATCACGCCACGGTGAAGGCCTTGTATTTCTCCAGCATGCGCAGCGGCTTCTTCAGGGCGTCGCGGCGGAAGGGATCGCCCAGTTCCTGGGTCGCCATGATCTCCAGAATGGTGCATTTGCCGTTGCCAATTGCCTTTTTCATCGCATCGGCGATCTCGCCTGGGTGGCTGACCGTGATCCCTTCCGCGCCCATGGCCTTGGCAATGCCGGCAAAGCTCGGGTTCTTGAGGTTGGTGCCGACATAGCGGTCAGCGTAGAAATCGACCTGGTTCTTTTTCTCCGCCCCCCATTGGCCGTTGTTGAACACCACCGCGATGACCGGGATCTCCTCGCGTACGCAGGTGAGCGTTTCTTGCAGGCTCATGCCCCACGCCCCATCGCCGACATAGGCGATGGCCGGCCGATCGGGGGCGGCGACCTTGGCTCCGATCGCGGTCGGAAAGGCATAGCCGCAATTGCCGAAGCTCATGGCGGCGAAGAAGCTGTTCGGCTTCTCGAAGCGCAGATAGGAATTGGAGATCGAGCAGATGTTGCCGATGTCGGTCGTGACCATGGCGTTCTTCGGCATGGCCTTCTCGAGCTCGCGCAACGCCCGTCGGGGCGAGATCGGGGACCCGTCCTTGGACGACCATTCGCCAAGCTCGCTTTCCCAGGCCTGTTGCTGCTTTTTCACTTCCGCCAGGCGCTGGTCCTTGTTGGCGTGGCAGGCGATGGCGGTGTTCAGCGTCTGGAGGCGGTTGAGGATTTCGCTCGCCGCCGCGCCCGCGTCGCCGCAAACCCCGACACTCATCGGCTTCACCAGGCCAAGCATGCGGTGGTTGATGTCGACCTGGATGAGTTTCACGTCCTTGGGCCAATACTCGATGCCGTGCTGCGGCAGCGTGCCGAAGGGGCCGAGCCGGCTGCCTAAGGCCAGCACCACGTCTGCTTGCTGGATCACCTTCATCGCCGCCTTGGAGCCCTGATAGCCCAGGGGTCCGCACATCAAGGGATGGGAGGCCGGGAAGGCATCGTTATGGAGATACGAGGTCACGACCGGCGCAACCAGATATTCGGCGAGCTTCACCGCTTGGGCCTGAGCGTGGCCCATGACCACGCCGCCCCCTGCCATGATGACCGGGAATTTGGCCCCGGCCAGGAGCCTTGCCGCCGCATCCAGGCTCTCCGGCCCGCCGGCGCCGCGCTCGACTTTGATCGGCTTGGGGATGGTGACCTCGATGTCGCCATAGAAAATGTCGCGCGGGATGTTGATCTGGGTGGGCCCGCGCTCGGTCAGCGCCAGATCGAAGCAGCGGCTGGTCAGCTCGGCCATGCGGTCTTGGCGGCTGACATGGGCCTGGAACTTGGTGATCCTGGAGAAGATCGGCAATTGTTCGGTCTCCTGGAACCCGCCGAGGCCGATCGAATTCGACCCGGTCTCCGGCGTGATCATCACGACCGGCGAATGCGCCCAATAGGCAGCCGCGATCGCGGTCACGAAAGTGGTGATGCCGGGGCCGTTCTGGGCGATGCACACGCCATGGCGGCCCGAGACCCGGGAATAGCCGTCGGCCATGTGTCCGGCGCCTTGTTCGTGCGCGACCGAGATGAAGCGGATGCCGGCCGGCTCGAAAATATCGAGGGCGTCCATGTAGGCCGAACCGACGATGCCGAAGACGTGTTTCACGCCATGGGCGACCAGGGTCTCGACAAAAGCCTCCGATGGGGTCATGCGGGTCATGGGGTTCCTCTTCCTTGGGCGTTGGGGCCAGTGTTCCGCGACCGACATTCCGTTCCAGGGACATGTCGGCTAGGGAACACTAGCAAATGGGAGTGGCATGTGTTGTGGTTCCATCGGGAATGATTAGGAATCAAACGCTGGAACCACAACACTAGGGCGCGCTCGCGCCCCCCGGTCTGGTCGGACGATAGAATTGCGCGTCTGCCCCTCATAGGTCCAGGCCCAGGCACCCTGTTGGGCCAGGGGCGTGGCCGGCGGCATCTGGAGATCAGAGGCCTTGGATCGGGTGGGATCGATTTCAGCGCCCGCGCACCGCCTAGGCCAACAGCGTTGCCGGCAACTTTCAGGTTCGGCGCCAGGGCCCGGCAGGGGAGAAAGCGGGTCGCCCAGGGGAACTTGTCCATTGAAGGTGGCCGAGACCAGCATCCGGCCCAGCTGGGCCTGGAAGGCCCCCCCTGCTCGGAATCCATTCGAAAATACTGGGTCCGGTCGGCTTGGCCCAAGGTTTTCCTCCCGCTGGCCCTAGTGTTGTGGTTCCAACGCTTGAATCCCAATCATTCCCGTTGGAACCACAACACATGCCATTGAATTTGCTAGTGTTCCGGGCTGACATGTCCCTAGAGCGGAGTGTCGGTCGCGGAAAACTAGCGGCCAGCCCGGCCACTGCCACCAATCTTAAGACACTAGGGTATCATTTTCGTGATGGTTTCGTGAACCGCGTTGCGCTCCCGCTGGCAATTCCGCTAGGCTTGCCGGCAATAATGACAGAATCCGATGGCCACCATCGAACAAGGCTCAATCCATCGCCGACTTTCGTCGGCCATGGTTCGGCATCGCAGGTAGAGGCTCTCGTGATCGCCGGCCAATCGGCCGGCGCGTTGGTCACCCTAGGGAGGTATGACATGACCAAATTGACCAAAGACCAAAAGCGTACCAAGGCGACACTCCTGGCCGCGCGCCGGTTCAGCCGGCGCGCCATGTTGTCCTATTCGGCGGCCGGCGTGGCGCTGGCGGTCGGGCCGTTCAAGGTGAAGAACGCCTTTTCGGCATCCGGCGAACTCAACTTGTTGAACTGGTCCGACGAAGTCATGGATCCGGTGATCCCGAAATTCACCGCCGCCACCGGCATCAAGGTCAACACCACGCCCTTCTCGCAGAACGAGGAGCAGATCAACAAGCTGCAGGCAACCGCCGGCGAGGGTTTCGATCTGTGCCAACCGACGCGCGACCGAGCGCCGCAATTCAAGGATCTGGGCGTGCTCCAGCCGCTCGATGAAGGCAAGCTGACCAATCTCGGCAACGTGCTGCCCTCGATGCTCGAGGGCTCGCGCAGCGTCTGGACCTGGGATGGCGGCCTCTATCACCTGCCGCATACCTGGGGATCGGAGGCGATCTCCTGGCGCACCGATCTGACCACACTCGAATACAGGACGCTGAGCTATGGCACGCTGTGGAACGACGAGTACAAGGGCAAGGTCCAAGGCCGGGCGCATTCGTTGCTGCTGGGCCTCGGGCTGTGGCTCGACTACACCGGCAAGCTCCCCTCCAACCGCATGGCCGACGCGTTCAAGGACGAAGAGACCATGAAGAAGATCTACGATCAGCTCCTGCCGATGGCGATCGAGCGCAAGGCGTGGATCAAGCAGTTCTGGGACACCGCCGACAACACCAAATCCGGCCTGCTGGAGAACGGCGTGGTGATCGGCCAAACCTGGGACGGACCGGCCTTGACCCTGAAGAAGGAAGGCAAGCCGATCAGCTACATGGCGCCGCAAGAAGGCGCCATTACCTGGCTCGACGGTTGGTCGATGCCAACGGGTGCCGTGAATATCGAGGAGGCCTATGCCTGGCTGAACTACGTCCACACCCCACAGGCCTCGGCCGACGTCGCCGAGAGTTCGGGCTACAACCCGGTGGTGAAGGGCGCCGACGCGCTTCTCTCCGACGCGGCGAAGAAGAACTTCGCCGAGGCCTATCCGGAGGACGCGCTCGACCGGTTGTGGCACCGCATCCCCGAGCAGTCCTGGTTCGGCGAGCTGCGATCGCAATACGCCGAGAAGTTCAGGGCGGCGTAATCGCCAAGCTTTGGCAGCGGCGCCGTCAAGGGGGCCACCACTTGCCGGCGCCGCTTCTTCTTGCCCGGATGCCAACATTCGAAGAAGCTTGATCCATGAAGTGGTCCCATGCATTCTTGAATGTTGGCGCATGTTACCAAATGATAGTACCCGCCGGCGTGACCTAGCACGGCTGTATTGCTCAATCAGCCATCGGCGACGGCGGGTACTAGATGGTGGCGGGGGTTTCGCGAACCGGCGCCAAGTCGGACGACATAGGAATTCGGATGTTGCAGGGGGCCCATGAGCGCCGACGTCGAGCTTGACCACGTCACCATCCGCTTTGGTGATTTCGTCGCCGTGAGCGGGGCGACGTTGAAGATCAGCGACGGCGAGTTTTTCAGTTTCCTGGGGCCATCGGGCTGCGGCAAGACCACCATTCTGCGCACGATTTCCGGATTCCTGGAACCGAGTGCGGGCAGCGTTCGGATCGGCGGCAAGGACATGCGCGGGATCGGACCCAACCAGCGCCCGACCGCGCTCATCTTCCAGAACCTGGCCTTGTTCCCGCTGATGTCGGTGGCGGAAAACATCGCCTATGGCCTGCGGGTGCGCGGGATCGACCGGGCTACCCGCCGCAAGAAGGCCGAGGAATTGCTGAACCTGACCGCGCTCACCGGCCAAGGCGACAAGATGGTGAACGAGCTGTCCGGCGGCCAGAAACAGCGTGTGGCGATCGCCCGCGCGCTGGCGGTAGAGCCTAACGTGCTGCTGCTCGACGAGCCGTTGTCGGCGCTCGATCTGAAATTGCGCCAGCACATGCGCAACGAATTGCGCGCCATCCAGCGCCGGGTCGGCATCACCTTCATCTATATCACCCACGACCAGGGCGAGGCGCTCACCATGTCCGACCGGATCGCGGTCATGAACGCGGGCGTGATCGAACAGGTGGGCGACGGAAGAACCGTCTATGACGCGCCCGAGACAGCCTTCGTCGCCTCCTTCGTGGGCGAGAACAATCCGTTCCAGGGTTCGCTCGTCGCCACCGAGGGCGAGGTGGCGGTGATCGATACGCCGCTTGGCCGGCTGAAGGGCCGCAATCCGCGCCGGGTCGCGGCCGGCCAGCCCGCGATCCTGTTCGTGCGGCCCGAGGCGTTGCGCCTTGGCGCCGGACCGGCCAATTGCACCTTCGAGGCCCCGGTCATGTCCGTCGCCTTCGAGGGCAACATGAGCCACCTCTATTTGAAGGGGCAGGGGCGCAAGGACATCGTGGCCACCATCGGGCGGGAGGAAACGCAGCGACTGCCCGCGCAAGGCGAGACCGCGCAACTCCATTACGAGGCCGGGGCCGGGATCGTGTTGCCCACGGGCCGGCTAGCCAGCGAATGAACCAAGATGGCGCCGGTTTTTGATTCACCCCCGCCCCGCCCCTCTCGCGCCCCGTCCGCGAAGGCGGACATTCGTCCGCGGGGCGGGAGAGGGAGCACTCATTTGCCTCTCCCTTGGGATAGGGCTGGGGTGAGGGGAACGAAAGCGGCGCGCGTCGCGGAACTGGGCTCGCGATCCGCATGATCAAGATTCTTCTCTACGTCCTGCCCTTCGTTTTCATCGCCGCCTTTTGGTGGATGTCGGCGCGCGAGCGAAGGCTGGCCAACGACCCCACCGCCAAGAGCTTCCTGCAAAGGAACGGCGCGGCGATCTCGATCTATTTGGTGGTCGCGGTCGGGTCCTGGGCGATCCTGATGATCGTGCTGCCACAGCTGATCATGATCGATTTCTCGTTCCATCCCAAGCTTCCGGCCAGGGAATACGGCGGGCCGAAGGACCATTACACGATCGAGAACTACCTTTATTTCCTGTTCGGCAGCACCACCGAGACGGACAGCTGGAATACGACGCATTTGAACGCCTTCTACCTGACCATCGTGTTCAGCATCTTCGTCACCTTCGTCAATTTCTGGCTCTGCTATCCGCTCGCCTTCTACATGGCACAGGCCGCGATCCCCCAGCGCGTGCGGCTCTTGATGCTGATGCTGATCGTGCCCTTCTGGGTCAACGAGATCCTGCGCGCCTTCGCCTGGCGCATCATTTTCGCGACCTCGGGCCTGGTGAACACGGTGCTGATGAAATTCGGCCTCGTGGCCGAGCCGATCGACTTCATCGGCATCGACGTGGCGATGTACGCGGGTCTTTCCTATTCCTATCTGCTGCTGATGGTGTTTCCGCTTTACAACGCCATCGAGAGCCTGGATCACAACCAGATCGAGGCGGCGCGCGATCTGGGAGCACCCTGGTGGCACATCCACGCCTTCGTAATCATGCCCCACGCCAAGCCCGGCATCGCGTCGGGCTGCACCATGGTGTTCATGCTCACGGCCGGATCGCTGGCGGCGCCCTTGATCCTGGGCGGGCCAAACACGCTCTGGTTCACGCCCATCGTCTATGACCGCTTCTACCAGGCGTTCAACTGGCCGCAGGGCTCGGCCTACGCCTTCATCCTGCTCCTGACCTGTATCGTCTTCGTACTCCTCGTGCTCCGCGTGTTCAAGGTCAGCCTGGGTGAGATCACGCGATGAATTCCCGCGCCATCCACAATCTGATGCTGGGCTTCTATCTGCTGATCTTCTTCGGTTATCTCTTCGGTCCGCTGATCGTGATGGGGCTGACCTCGATCAACACGCCCAATTACCCCCAGGCCTATCCGATCGAACACTTCACCCTGGATTGGTTTGTCATGCTTGCCCGCGACGAGGAATTGATCGAGGGCATCGTCAACAGCCTGATCATCGGTGTGGGCGTGGTGGCGATTTCGGTGCCGGCGGGCCTGGCCGGCGCCATCGTCATGACCCAGGTCTATGCCAAGGCGCGCGGCCTCTATTACCTGATCGTGGTCTCGCCGGTTCTGACGCCTGGCGTCATCCTCGGCATCTCGACCGTCATCTTCTGGCGCCAATTCACCGACGCGACCGGCCTCAAGATGTTCTACAACGGCTATTGGCTGTCGATCCTCGGCCAATCGACCTTCATCTCGGCCTATTCGATGCTGATCTTCCTTTCCCGCCTGCAGCGTTTCGACCGTTCGCAGGAGGAGGCGGCGCTCGATCTCGGCGCCAGCTATCCGCAGGTCTTCCGCCAGATTCTGCTGCCGTTCCTCAAGCCTGCCATGCTTACGGCCGCGGTGCTGGCCTTCCTGTCCTCGTTCGAGAACTACAACACCACCACCTTCGCGATCCTGGCCGAGAAGACCCTGACCACGGTTCTGGCCGGGCGGGTGCGCCAGGGCACGACACCGGCGATCAGCGCGCTGGCCATGTTGATCGTGCTGATCACGCTGGTGGGTGCGATCGCCTACGAGGTCCTGCGCCAGCGCGAGCAGCGCCGCGAGGCCCGCGCGCTCGAGATCGCCGCCGAGGCCGAGCGCCTGGGCACCGGCCATCTAAGCACTGCCTGAACCGAGCCATTGCGGCGATCCGACCCTATTTACCGGGCGAAGCTTGGCCCTAGTGGTATGGTTCCGACAAATGAATCCCAAGGCGGATTCATTTGTCGGAAGCTGAATACCACTGAACAGACCGAGGGCGCCAAGTTCTGGCTCAAGGTGGTGAACGAACTGAAGACCCGCGGGGTCGCCGACATCCTGATCGCGGTCGTCGACGGGCTCAAGGGCTTCCCCGAGGCGATCGCGGCCAGCTTCCCACAAACGACGGTGCAGACCTGCATTGTCCACCTGATCCGCAACTCGCTGGCGTTCGTGTCGTGGCAGGACCGCAAGAAGATCGTTCCCGATCTGCGGGCGATCTATCGCGCCGAGACGCCCGTGGCGGCGGCCACCAGACTCGACGAGTTCGAGGCCAAATGGGGTCCACGCTATCCGGCGATCGCGCCGTGCTGGCGGCGGGCCTGGGAACACGTCGTGCCGCTGTTCGCCTTCCCGCCGGAGATTCGCAAGATGATCTACACTACGAACGCAGTGGAGAGCCTGCATCGTTCATGCGTAAGATCATCAAGACGCGCGGCAGCTTCCCAACCGATGAGGCCGCGATCAAGCTCTTGTTCCTGGCGCTGCGCAACGCCGGCGTCCACTGGCGAAAACCGGTTGAATGGACCGCGGCGATGGGGCAATTTGCGATCTTGTTCGCGGATCGCTTTCCGGCCTCAGCGCGCTGAGGCCGGAAAACATGTCGCCCAAAGGCTTCACTTACACAGACTTTCGGACACACCCTGGCGCGGGATCTCTTCGAGAACCGCAATGGCGCGGAGACCTGGGGCCGCCTTCAGGTTCGGGACGATCTCGCTATCCCAAACAGCGCCAAGCGGGTCGGGCCGGCGCCGGCCACGCGGCGCCTTCTTCTTGGACGGCAGGCGCGGATCATTCTCCATCCGGTAGCCGGTCGCCGTGCCAAAGCCGGCTTTGGCGGCAGCAACGGCAGCGTCGCGGGTCTGTCGGTAACTCATGTACAACCTCATCTGGTGGTCGGTGATATGAAGGCCGGGCAAGGTCTGATCCCTCAATCATGAGACAAATCAGAAGCTTGACCCGGTCGCTCACGACCGCCAGACGGGTTCCGAAAAACCCGCCGCCCGGGTTGGACTGCCGTCGGTCGGGCTACGCCCCCCCTCCGTCAGCCCACCGCCGGCCCATTCTCATCCTGATTGACGCTGCCCTCTCATCTTGATTGTCGCCGCGCCGCCTCCACTAAATCACGACCTCTATTGTCTCAAAAACTCTGACGACGGACAATCATTGGTGACCGCTTGGTCCCACGGCTACGAAATTGAGGTGAGGTGATACATGCTTGTTCAACTGAGTACGGGTGCTGGTCTCATCGCTGCGACCATCGTTATCCAGGCCTTGTTCCTTTCAACGGGGTTGCAAGCGTTCGTGTGGGTAGAGGAACACCGACCCATGCTCATGATTCGCTGGCCGACCATCACAACAGTCATATGCATCCTGTTTCTCTTGGTTCCAGTCATTCTTGACGTCACCCTTTGGGCGGCATTCTATTACGCCATGGCTACACTACCGAGCTTCGAAGACTCCCTGTACTTCTCTGCGGTCACGTTTACGACGGTCGGATACGGCGATATCGTTCTTGGTGCCGAGTGGCGGCAGGTGGCGACCTTTGAGGCTATGAACGGATGGATCGTGTTCGGTTGGATGACAGCCCTGATCATGATTGTCGTTCAACGGCTGTATTCTCGTCCTTATGCGAGAATGGCGGATGCGGCATCGGATTGATGACCCAACTGTGTTTCGGCATGCAATAAGGACCCCGTTTTGGGGGTGATCGGCATCCAATAGGGACCCCTTGGACAAAGGGGTACAGACTGTCCTCCGGGGAACTCGGAGGGCTATTGGGGATGCTGGTCGTGGAGACGATTGCGAAGATCCGTCGTGCGTATTTCGGGCAGGGCAGGCCGATCAAGGCGATCTGCCGCGAGTTGGGCGTGTCGCGGAAGGTCGTTCGGAAGGTCATCCGGACTGGCGCGACGGAGTTTCGGTATGAACGTGAGATCCAGCCGCTGCCCAGGATTGGCCCTTGGCGGGAGCGTCTGGACGAGATGCTGGCGACCAATTCCTCGCAAGCCTCGTCGCCGCATGATTTTTTCACCCGATTCCCCTGCTTGCGGGGTACTTGTCTAACAGGATTGGACCACAAGGGTGCTAGACTGAAGGCCTGCGAGTCACCATAACCCGAGGGGTCGCGACGCTTGTCCGTGCCGCGCTACATAGCCGAGCTGCACCAGCCGCCCTTGCCCAGACCGGGCGAGGAGGCGATTGATCTGTCACCCCCGCTCCATGACCGGATGGCGACCACGACCTGCTACATGTGCGCCTGCCGCTGCGGCATCAAGGTGCACTTGAAGGACGAACGCATTCGCTACATCGAGGGGAACCGCGATCATCCGGTGAACAAGGGCGTGCTCTGCGCCAAGGGTTCGGCCGGTATCATGACCCAGAACTCCCCGGCCCGGTTGCGCAAGCCTTTGCGCCGCGTGGGCGAGCGCGGCGAGGGCAAGTTCCGGGAGATTGAATGGGACGAGGCCTTGGCGCTTGCCACCGAGTGGTTGGGCCGCATCCGCGCCGAGGATCCCCGGCGTCTCGCCTTTTTCACAGGGCGCGACCAGAGCCAGGCGCTCACCGGCTGGTGGGCGGCGCAATTCGGCACGCCCAATTACGCCGCGCATGGCGGGTTCTGTTCGGTCAACATGGCCGCGGCCGGGCTCTATTCGATCGGCGGCTCGTTCTGGGAATTCGGCGAACCGGATTGGGAACACACGCGCTACTTCATGATGTTCGGCGTGGCCGAGGACAATGGCAGCAACCCGATCAAGATCGGCCTCGGCCGGATCAAGGGCCGCGCGCCAGGGAACGAATGCAAGTTCGTCTCGATCAATCCGATCCGGGCCGGTTATTCGGCGATTGCCGATGAATGGATCGGCCTAAGGCCCGGCACCGATGGTTTGTTTGTTCTGTCGCTTGTGCATGAATTGCTGCGCTTGGATCGCATCGATCTCGATTTCCTGGTGCGCTACACCAACGCGCCCTGGCTCGTGATCGAAGCGCCCGGTACGCCCTCGCATGGTCTGTTTGCCCGCGACGACCTGGACCAGCCTCTGTGCCAGGATTCCGCGACCGGGCGGATCTTGGACGCGCTGCTGCCGGGCATTTCGCCGCGTCTGGTCGGTTCGGTGGCCCTGGCCGACGGCCGCACGGCGCGACCGGTCTTCGAGTTGATGGCGAAGGCCTATCTCGATCCTCGATACGCACCCGATCGCGTCGGGCCCGCAATCGGAATCAAACCGGCGGTCATTCAGCGCATCGCCCGCGAACTGGCCGAAACCGCCTTCGAACGCGTGATCGAATTGCCGATCGCCTGGACCGATTGGGCCGGCCGCCGGCACGAGAAATTCATCGGCCGGCCGGTCTCGATGCACGCCATGCGCGGCGTCTCGGCCCATGCCAACGGTTTCCAGACCTGCCGCGCCATCCATCTGCTGCAGATGCTGCTGGGCAGCATCGATTGCCCGGGTGGCTTCCGCTACAAGCCGCCGTTCCCCAAAGCGCCTCCGCCCCCGGCAAGGCCCGCTTCCCATGTCGGTCCGATGCGCCCGCTCCAGGGCCTGCCGCTCGGATTCCCCCAAGGGCCGGAGGATCTGCTGCTGGACGGGGCCGGCCATCCGTCCCGGATCGATAAGGCGTTTTCGTGGGAGGCGCCGTTGGCCGTGCACGGCCTCATGCACATGGTCATCCACAATGCCTGGAAGGGCGATCCCTATCCGATCGACACGCTCTTTCTTTACATGTCGAACATGGCATGGAATTCCTCGATGAGTGCCCCGGATACCATGCGCATGCTGGCCGACAAGAATGCCGCGACCGGCGAATACCGGATCCCGCGCGTGATCTACGCCGATGCCTTCTTTTCCGAGACCGTGGCCTATGCCGATCTGGTGCTGCCCGACACCACCTATCTCGAACGCTGGGATTGCATGTCGCTCCTCGACCGCCCGATTTCGGATTGCGACGGTGCCGCCGATGCCATCCGCCAGCCGGTGATCAAGCCGGACCGCGACGTGCGCGCGTTCCAGGACGTGTTGCTCGATCTGGGTGCGCGGCTGAAGCTTCCGGGTATGATCGATGCCGACGGCAATCCGCTCTACCCCGGCGGGCTTGCCGATTACATGCTGCGCCACGAGCGGCGGCCCGGCATCGGCATGCTGGCCGGCTTTCGCGGCGCCGATGGCACCCAAGAAGGCAGGGGCGCCCCCAATCCCGAGCAATTGCGGCGCTATGTCGAGAACGGATGTTTCTGGCGCGTCGAAATTCCGCCATCCGCGCGCTATTTCCGCTTCGCCAATCACGATTATTTCGACTGGGCGGTGGAGCGCGGCTTTCTCGACAAGTCGCAGCAGATCGTGCTGCAGCTCTATAGCGAGCCCCTGCGCCGCTTCCAGTTGGCGGCCGAGGGTTTTGGTCCGCGCCAGCCGCCCGAAATCCATCGTCAGCGCATCAAGGAGTGTTTCGATCCCTTACCCATCTGGTACGGGGCGCCTGAGGAGAATTCCGCGAAGGGTGAGTATCCGCTTTCGGCCCTCACCCAGCGGCCGATGCACATGTATCATTCCTGGGGCTCGCACAACGCCTGGCTGCGCCAGATCCAGACCAGCAATCCGCTGTTCATCTCGCGCGAACTGGGCCACTTGCAGGGGCTCGTTGACGGCGATTGGGCGTGGATCGAAAGCCCCCATGGCCGCATCAAGGCCGAGATCAAACTGATGGACGGGGTGGAGCGCGACACGGTTTGGACCTGGAATGCGATCGGCAAGCGCGCCGGCGCGTGGAACTTGGACCCGAATGCGCCCGAAGCGGTGCGGGGCTTCTTGCTCAATCACGTGATCTCGGAATTGCTGCCGCCGCGGCCCGATGGCCATCGCTATGCCAATATCGACCCCATCACCGGCCAGGCGGCCTGGTACGACCTCAAGGTGCGCCTTACCAAATGCGAAGCCAGCGAGGCAGGGCGGAATGACCCCGAATTCGCAGCCCTCAAGGCGCCCCTCGATCCTCCACCTACGCGGCTCAGCTACGGGGCCGAATTCCGGCGCAAGGGGCCGCGCGCATGACCAGCCTGCCCGCCAATCCGGCGCGCAAGCGCTTGGGCCTGGTCATCGATCTCGACATTTGCGTCGGCTGCCATGCCTGCGCGGTTTCTTGCAAGGAATGGAACAGCGGTGGCCATTCCGCACCCTTGACCGACGAGGCGCCCTATGGCGCTTCGCCCGATGGGGTGTGGTTCAATCGCGTCCACACCTTCGAGCTGGGCGAGGGCGAGGATGCCATGACCTTGCATTTTCCACGTTCGTGCCTGCATTGCGCCGAACCCGATTGCGTCACCGTGTGCCCGACCGGGGCCTCCTACAAGCGGGCCGAGGACGGGATCGTGCTGGTGAACGAGGATCTGTGCATCGGGTGCAAGTTGTGCTCCTGGGCCTGCCCCTATGGCGCGCGCGAATTCGACGTGGCCGAGGGAGTCATGAAAAAATGCACCCTCTGCGTCGATCGCATCTACAACGAGACCCTGGACGAAATCGACCGCGTGCCGGCCTGCGTCGCCGCCTGCCCGGTCGGCGCCCGGCATTTCGGCGATCTGGGCGATTCGAATTCGCCGGTGTCGCGCCTGGTCGCGGAGCGCGAAGGTTACGATCTGATGCCGGAACTCGGCTACAAACCCACCAACAAATACCTGCCACCGCGCGCCCGGCTTTCCACGCGCTGCCAGCCCGATTTGGAATCTCCCGGCCCACCGGCGCCGGTCGGGCCGGTCGGGCCGGTCGGGCCGGGATCGGCGCTGCTACGGTGGGTCGATCGCGTGTTGTCGCGCTGATGATGCGCTGACCGAGATAGACGCCCATGCATCCGGCTCTATCCGTCATTCTGTTTACCTCCGCCTCGGGCGGCGGCTACATGCTGCTGGCGCTGATGGGCCTGATGTCGGCTGCCGGCCTTCTGCCCGCCGATCGGGGGTTCGGGTTGGCCGGGTTCGGCTTGGGGCTCGGCGCCATCGGTGTGGGCCTCATCGCTTCGACTTTCCATCTCGGGCACCCGGAGCGCGCCTGGCGCGCCTTCTCGCAATGGCGCTCGTCATGGCTCTCGCGCGAAGGGATTTTGGCGCTCGCCACCTTCGTGCCGAGCCTGGCCTTCGCCTGGGGCTGGGTGATCGAGGGACGCATCTGGGTCTGGGCGGCAATTTCGACCGCCATGCTGTCGGTGGCGACGATCTTGGCGACCGCCATGATCTATGCCAGCCTGAAGCCGATCCGGGCCTGGAACAATTCCTGGACCTTGCCTTCCTATCTGTTTCTTGGCCTTTGCAGCGGCGGAATGTGGGCGGCGTTTCTTGCCGCTGCCTTCGGCCTGAAGGCGACCGCGATCCTCACGATCATCGCGATCAAGGGCGCGATCGCATCGGGGCTGGTGAAGCTCTTCTATTGGCGCCACATCGATCGTGCCGGCCTGGCCGCCAGCGCCCAAAGCGCCATCGGCCTTGCCGGCGCGGGCGCGCCACGGCCGCTCTTCGCGCCGCAAACCGAGGAAAACTACCTGATGAAGGAAATGGGTTTCCGGATCGCCCGCAAGCATTCGAGCCGGTTGCGCAGCCTCGCCCTCTGGGGCGGTTTCATCGTGCCCGGCGTGCTGGCGCTGGCTGGCGGCCACATGGGCTTCGCGGCGGCTTCATTTCTGTTGCTGCTGGCGGCCCTGTTGAACGGGCTCGGCACCCTCACTGAGCGTTGGCTGTTCTTCGCCGAAGCCCGGCACACCATCACGCTCTATTACCGGGAGCAGCCGGATTCTTGATCAGGAATCGTCTAGAACCAGCAGATCGCGCGGCGAGAAGCGCACCGCGACCGCATCGCCACGGCCGGGTGGCCGGGTCCCGGGCTGATTGAAGGTGTCGAACGAGATCGCATTTTCCTTGAACCTCACCCGCACCCGAATGACCGACCCAAGGAATGTGACCTCCTCGATCGTGCCGTTGAGCGCGTTGTCCGCGCCCTCGCGCGCAACCAGCGACACCGCCTCGGGGCGGAGTGCCACGACGCATTGCGCATTGGCGCGCAGCTTTTGCCGCCCGCGACTGGTGATCACTTCCTGTCCGTCGATTTCGATGCGCCCGTCGCCGGCCGAGACTACGCGCCCTCGAAGCGTACCCAGCGTGCCCACGAAGGAAGCGACGAAATTGGTCTTGGGATCGTTGTAGATTTCGAAGGGCGTGCCGATCTGATCGGCGCGGCCCTCGTTCATCACCACCACCCGGTCGGACATCGACAGGGCTTCCTCTTGGTCATGGGTCACGTAGACCGTGGTGATGCCGAGCGCTTGCTGAAGGTTGCGGATCTCCTCGCGCAGCGAGACCCTGATCTTCGCATCGAGCGCCGACAGGGGTTCGTCGAGCAGCAAGACCTGCGGCTTGGGCGCCAGCGCGCGCGCCAGTGCCACGCGCTGCTGCTGGCCGCCGGAAAGCTGGTAGGGATAGCGCCCCGCCAGATGCGGCAGCTTCACGATCCCCAGCATCTCCGCGACCCTGGCGGCGATCTCCGCGGCCGGCCTTCGCGCCACCTTGAGCCCGAAGGCGATGTTCTGCGCCACCGTCATGTTGGGGAAGAGCGCGTAGGACTGGAACACCATCCCGACATTGCGCTGATTGGGCCGCAGCCCGGTCATGTCCTTGCCATTGATGCGGATGGCGCCGGAACTCGGCGTCTCGAATCCGGCGACCATGCGCAAGGTGGTGGTCTTGCCGCATCCGCTCGGCCCGAGAAAGGAAACGAACTCGCCCTTCTCGACGGCGAGGTCGAATTTCCGCACCACGGCCTGCTGGCCAAAGCTCTTTTCAACGCTTTCGATCTCGAGAAACGCCATCCTTGGGACCTCCGCTCGCTTCGCGCCTCAGGGCGCGGGCTTGGTTGCCTTGGCCTGGCCCAACAATTGGATGATCCCCATGCACGCCCAGGTGATGAAAAAAGCGATGATCGCCAGCGCCGACGGCTCATAGGCGCGGTTGGCGCCGATCAATTGCAGATAGGGGCCGAAGGCCGGGCGGTTCAGCAGGGCGGCCAGGGTGAATTCCCCGATCACGATGGCGAAGGTGAGAAAGGCGCCGGAGAGGATCGCGACCCGGACATTGGGCAGAATCACGCGGAACAGGATGGTGGGCCATCCGGCGCCCAAGATCTCCGCCGCCTCGGTCAGTGCTCGAACATCGATCGAGCGCAGCCCGGTGTCGACCGACCGGTACATGTAAGGCAGCGCCAGCGTCGTGTAGCCGAACACCAGCAACAAATCGGTCGCGCGTTCGTTGGCGGTGAACGGCAGGAAGGAAGAGCTGTTATAAAGCCGCAGATACCCGAACACGATGACAATAGCCGGGATCACCAGGGGCAAGAGAGTGACGAATTCGACCAACGGCCGCAGTTTGGGCAGGCGCAATTGTATCCAATAGGCCGTCGGCGCCACCAGGAGTACGCCGACCACGATGGTCGCGACGGCGAGGATCACGGAATAGCCGAAGGTCGCCTGGAATTGCGGATCGCCGAACACCACCCGATAGGCGTCGAAGCTGTATTCGCCCCGTCGCATGCGCAGCGAGAACTCGAAGGTTCCGATCAGCGGCACCACGAAATACAGCACGCCCACTGTAAGCGCGATCCATGCGCCGATCCGCGTCTGCTTCATCGCAGCCACCGTTCGGAGCGCTGGCGCAGCCAGATATAGGCGCCGTTGGAAACACCCGTGATCACGATCATGCCGAGCGCCAGGGCATAACCCAGATTCTGGTCGTGCAGGACGTCGCCTCGGATTTGCGCGAACAACTGGATTGTCACGATGTTGAGCGAGCTGCCGGTCAGCGCGAAGGCGGTAGCGACCGCGCCGAAGGCATTGGCGAACAGCAGCAGCACGGCGCCCATCAGGCTTGGCCACAGCACCGGAAACCCGACATGGAGCCAGTACTGTGCCTTGCTGGCGCCGAGGATTTCGGCCGCCTCGCGCCATTCGCGCCTGAGCCCATCCATGGCAGGCGTCAGGATCAGCACCATCAGCGGAATCTGGAAATAAAGATAGGTGAGGGTCAGGCCCCAGAAGCTCAACAGATTGAACCCGGTCTGGTACGGATTGAAATCGAAAAATTTAACCAAGAGTATCGTCACCAGACCATTGCGGCCCAAAGTGGCCAGGAACGCGAAAGCAAGTGGTACGCCGGCGAAATTGGAGGCGACACCGCTGAAGGTAAGGAGCGTGGGCCGGATCCAGTCGGGCAGCCGGCCCATGACGATGGCCCAGGTGAGCGCAAATCCGATCAGCCCACCCAAGATCGCCGACGCGGCGCTGATCTTGATGCTGATCCAGTAAGAAGAAATCAGGTGGGGCTGGTTGAGGTTTCGGATGTTGTCGAACGTAAATCCGCCGTCCTTGTCCAGGAAGGCACCCACGACCAGATTCATCGTTGGCAGGATCAGGAACAGGATGGCGAAGGCCAGGAATGGCATCACGCCAAGCCAAGCCCACGAAAACCGGTCGCGCAGCCCGCCAAGGGCGCTTGGCCAACGAGTACCCGCCGTCGCGGTTTCGCTATCCATCGAAGCGCGCATCAAGGAACCATCGGATCGCGCCGCTAGTGTTGTGGTTCCAACGCTTGATTCCCAATCCTTCTCGTCGGAACCACAACACATAGCATGGAGTTTGCCGGTGTTCCGACATCAACGGCTCGAAAACGAACCGTCGATGTCGGAACACCGGCCTCACGATCGGTGGATCTTGAAATCGACGGCACGGCCGCGTTGACCGGCCTTAGTTACTGGACGTTGGCGCCGACCACGGTGTCCCACTGCTTGGTGATCATCTCCTTCGCCGCGCCCTGCTCGTCCAGCGTCGGGAAGACGGCTTTTTCATAGAATTCGGCTGGCGGCAGCTTGTCCAGCATTTCCTGCGGAACCTTGCCATTGGCCACCAGATCGCCAAATCGGATCGGATGGCAATAACCCTTGAGCCAAGTAAGCTGGCCTTCGTCGGAATAGAGATGTTCCATCCACAACTTGGCGGCGTTGGGATGCGGCGCATAGGCGCTGATCGCCTGCACGTAGACACCCGCGACGACGGCACTCGGCGGCACCACGACCTCGACCGGTGGGTTGCCCTTCAAGGTATCGCGATCGCCCAGCGCCAGATAGTCCCAGCGGATGATGATCGGGGTAGAACCCTGCGCCAGCGAAGCGGCCTTGCCGATGACCGGCACGAAATTGCCCGCCTTGTTGAGATCGCTGAAGAATTTCAGCCCAGCCTCGCCGGCCGCGGCGCCGGGGGCCGCACCGGTCGACATGCCGGCGCCATGAACGCCGACGATCGCCGAATTGGACGAACGCGGATCGCCGGCAAGCGCCACCGAATTGGCGTATTCAGGCTTCATCAGATCGGCCCAGTCCTTGGGGGCGTTCTTTACGATGTCGCTGTTCACTTCGAAGGATAGAACCCCGTAATAATCGCCGTACCAATAACCTTCGGCATCCTTGGCGCTGTCGGGGATCGAATCCCAAGTCGAAACCTTGTAGGGCTGGATCAAGCCTTCGGCCTTGGACGACGGGCCAAAGGCCAGGCCCACGTCGATGACGTCGGGCGCCTGGGGGCCCATGTTGCCCTTGTTCGCCTTGATCGCCTCGATCTCGTCGCCCGAGCCGGCGTCGGGATTGAGTTCGTTGACGGTGAGGCCGTATTTCGACTTATAGCTCTCGATCATTTCGCCGTAGTTGCACCAATCATGCGGCACGGCGATGATAGTCAGCTGGCCTTCCGCCTTCGCCGCCGCCACCAGATCGTCCATCGCATCCGCAAGCGCGAATCCGGACGCGGCCAGCAATGCGCAAGCCGAGATCGGCAGCGCCATCAGCCATCTTGCTTTCATGTGTATCTCCCTGTTGTTTGCCTCGTTTTCCGAGGCTCTTCGTCTAGCCGCCCGCCTGTTAAAGCCTGATGTCAATAATGTTACAATCTCTCCGTCATTGTTCTCTATCGAAAATGCCCCGGAATCACAATAGGCCAGTTCGCCGGCCCCTTTCCGGTTGCACGCGATTCGTACGCAGAAGGTGGCTAAATCGTCCAAATACACCAATCGTATGGGCGCTATCCAATAGAGCAATTACGGTCAATTGCCGCCTGCGGGCCGGCAATCGCTATTGCGCTGCCGCCTCGACCTTGAGGATGGCGCCATCGGCGCCGGTGACGGTCACCTTGGTGCCGGCCGGCATGTCCTGGCCCTCGACCCGCCATACCGTGTCGCCGATCCGCGCCGCTCCGCGGCCGTTGACGATGGGCTCGTTCAAGGCCACCACCCGGCCGATCAATTGATCGCCCCGACGATTGAGCGTGGTTGCCGGTTCCTCTCCCATGGTCGCGCGCTGGAACCGCCGCCAGCCAATCACGCTGATCGCGGCCAGAATGGCGAAGACCAGGCCCTGCACTTCCCAGCCGGCATTGGGCAGGAAGAAGAAAATGAGGCCGGTCAACGCCGCCGCCCCGCCCAGCCAGATGAAGAACACTCCCGGCGCGAGGATCTCGATCGCCGCCAGGATAGCCGCCAGGATCAACCAGTGCCAGAATTCGATGTTTGCCAGAAAGCCACCGGTTTCCATTTCGCGTCTCGTCCTCCGTTCATTCCATCATTTCCATGTTCCGCGTTCCTGGTCTCATGAGTTTCTGCGGGCGCTCGCTTCCTTGAAAAGTTCGGCGATACCGCCCAGCGCGCCGATGACGCCCGACGCCTCGAGCGGCATCAGGATCACCTTCTGATTGGGCGCGGCGGCAAGCGCCTGCAGGGCCTCGGTGTATTTGAGGCCAAGGAAATAATTGATCGCCTGCACGTTTCCCTTGGCGATGGCTTCGGATACGGCGGTCGTCGCCTTGGCCTCGGCGTCGGCCGAGCGCTCCCTCGCCTCGGCTTCGCGGAAGGCGGCCTCGCGCATGCCCTCGGCCCGCAGGATCGCCGATTGCTTCTCGCCCTCGGCCTTCAGGATCTGCGCCTGGCGCTGGCCCTCGGCCTCGAGGACCAGCGCGCGCTTTTCCCGTTCCGCCTTCATCTGGCGGGCCATGGAATCGACGAGGTCGCGCGGTGGTGCTATGTCCTTGATCTCGATGCGAGTGACCTTGATGCCCCAGGGCGTGGTGGCGTCGTCGACCACGTGCAGCAGCTTCAAGTTGATCTTGTCGCGCTGCGAAAGAAGCTCGTCCATCTCCATCGAGCCCATCACGGTTCGGATGTTGGTCATGGTGAGCTTGAGAATGGCGTTCTCGAGGTTGTTGACTTCGTAGGCCGCCTTGGCCGCGTCCAGCACCTGATAAAAGACCACGCCGTCGACCGCAACCATCGCGTTGTCCTTGGTGATGACCTCCTGGGTCGGCACGTCCAGGACCGATTCCATCATGTTGATCTTCGACCCGATGCGGTCGACGAAGGGCACGATGAAGCCGAGACCCGGCCGCAGGCCTTTGACGAACCGCCCGAAACGCTCCACCGTCCATTCGTTGCCCTGCGGCACCGATTTCACCGACATGAACACGAAGAGCACGACCAAGACCAGAATCGCGATCACGAAAACGCCGAAGCCGCTCATGATTCCTTACCTCCCTTGGGGCCGCGCCCGAACGGGCGCGGCGGTGGATACTTGGACCCGAACCCGCCCTAGTTCAAGCGGGTTTGCACGGTTTCGGGTTGGACGAGCGTCGCCGGCGCCGGGCCAGCCGCGACTTCCAGTTCGCCGATCTGGGCGGCCTTGTCGATGATCTTGTCCGTGGAGATCGTGATGTCGCGGATATCGGCATTGGCCTTCTCGAAATGCTTCCGCAGGTTCCTGACCCGCTCGTCGAGGCGCTCCACGTCCTTCGACAGCTCGACCACCTTGATCTGAACCAGATGCGCCTGCTCGCGCATGCGCACGTCCTTCAGGACCGAGCGGATGGTGGTCAGTGTGGCCATCAGCGTGGTTGGCGAGACGATCCACACCCGGGCCCGGCCGGCCTCATCCACCAGATGCGGGAATCCGGCGTGCAACTCGGCGTAGACCGCCTCCGATGGCAGGAACATCAGCGCCGAATCCGCGGTTTCGCCCGGCACGATGTACTTCTCGGCGATCGAGCGGACATGCGCGCGGATGGCGATCGCGAATTGGCGCTTGGCCTCGGCAATAGCGCTCTCGTCCCTTGCCTCGCGCAGGGCCCGCCAGGCCTCCAGCGGGAACTTGGCGTCTATTGCGATCGGGCCCGGCGGGTTGGGCAGACGCAACAGGCAATCGACGCGCTTGGCGCCCAGCTGGGCTTGGAACTCATAACTCTGCGCCGGCAGCGCCGATTGCACGATATCGGCCAATTGCGTCTCGCCGAAGGCGCCGCGCGCCTGCTTGTTGCCAAGGACATTCGTCAGATCGCCCACCTGGCTGGAGAGTGCCAGGATATTGGCCTGTGCGGCGTCGATCAGCGCCAGACGTTCGCGCAGATCGGCGAGCGATTTGCCGGCTTCCTGGGAACTCTGGTGCAGACCTTGGCCGACCCGATCGGCGAGTGCCGCCAGACGTTCCTCGATGGTGCCTGCCAAGGCTCGCTCCTGGGCCTGCAACCTTTCGCCAAGTGCCGCCTGGGAGGCGGCTTGGCCCGCCGCCATCTGCTCCAGCCTTCCCGCGATCCCCGCCACGCCGCCCGCCGCGCCGCGCCGCCAAAGCAGCGCAAGAAGGATCAGCACGGCCGCGGCCAGGCCGCCCATAAGTGCCGCGATCAAGGGGTCGATGTCCTGAAGTGTCATGACTATTCGATTCGACTCGGGTTTTGGCCAAGGCCGTCGCTGCCTTGACGATACAGGGTGAATTACCTAGGAAGCCTCTGATTTAATCGCTTGCACTTGATTTGTCATTCTGATTCAAGTGATTCGAGTGTTTTTGGGAGGAAACCATGCGCCAGAAGACATTTTCGAGTTTGGGTTTTGAAATTCATGGCAAGCAGACGCGCCGGCAGCG
>CAZIUB010000061.1:0-73088 GCA_964542425.1 uncultured Rhodospirillaceae bacterium
CGAACGACATGGCGGCAGCCTTTCCGTAACGCTGCGCCGACCGCCCCATCCCCGCCCTGGGCTCGCGACTCCGGCGACTCTCATCTCCTCGCAAGATGGTCGGCGAAGGGGGAAAAAGCAAGGCGCGGTAGTGCTCTAACAGGGGTTCCGCCCATTGCAGAGGGTGCAGCGCAGCGGTGGCGGCAGCAGGGCTTCTCAGCCCGGGTAGGCCGCCTTATGTTCGCGGGACAACCGCAAAGGAGCGGGTCTGGGTATGAACGACGGCAACCTGGCGCGGCAGCTATCCGCCGAGGAGCGGCAGATCGTGCTGCATGGCCCGGAGGCCTTCGCCGGCATGCGCCGGGCCGGGCGTCTGGCGGCCGAAACGCTGGATTTCGTGACCCCCCATGTGGTGCCGGGGGTGACCACGGAGGAGCTCGACCGCCTGTGTCACGAGCACATCGTGGCCAAGGGCGCGGTGCCGGCGCCGCTCAATTACCGGGGATTCCCGAAATCGATCTGCACCTCGATCAACCATGTGGTCTGCCATGGCATCCCCGGCCCCCGGAAGCTGCAGGCGGGCGACAGCCTCAACATCGACGTGACCGTGATCCTCGACGGTTGGCATGGCGACACCAGCCGCATGTTCCTGGTGGGCGAGGTTGGAATCCAGGCCCGCAAGCTGATCGAAATCACTTACGATTGCATGATGCGGGGCATCGCGGCAGCCAAACCCGGCGCCTGCCTGGGCGATATCGGCCACGCCATCCAGAGCTTGGCGGAACGGCATCGCTATTCCGTGGTGCGCGATTTCTGCGGCCACGGCATCGGGCGCGTGTTTCATGATTCGCCTAGCGTGCTGCATTATGGACGCCCCGGCACCGGGCCGGAGCTGCGCCCGGGCATGTTCTTCACCATCGAACCCATGATCAATGCCGGTCGCCACGAAGTGAAGATCCTGGAGGATGGCTGGACCGCGGTGACACGCGACCGCAAGCTTTCCGCCCAATTCGAGCACACCGTGGCCGTCACCGAAACCGGTGTCGAGATCTTCACCCAATCGCCGAAAGACTGGCACAGCCCACCTTATGGCGCGTGAGCCGGCGTCCGAAACCAGCTTGGACAAGCCCGACCAATTCGGCCACCGCGAACGCTTGCGCGAACGGTTCCTGACGGCCGGGCCGAGTTCACTTCCCGATTACGAGATTCTGGAATTGCTGCTGACGCTGGCAAGGCCCAGGATCGACTGCAAGCCGCTGGCCAAGGAATTGCTGCGGAAATTCGGCTCGCTTCCGGCGCTGATGGCGGCCGACCCGGAATCGCTGCGCTCGGTCGCGGGTGTGGGCGAAACCACCTTGGTCGCACTCAAGATCATACAGGCGGCTGCCCAGCGCATGATCCGGCGCGAGGTCTTGGAACAGCCGATCCTCGCCTCCTGGGAAAGGGTGCTCGATTATTGCCATTCGGTCATGGCCCACGAACGGGCCGAGCAATTCCGCCTGCTGTTCCTTGATGGGCGCAACGCGCTCATCGCCGATGAATTGCAACAGAAGGGCACGGTCAATCACACGCCGGTCTATGTGCGCGAGGTGGTGAAGCGCGCGCTCGAGTTGGGTGCGGTATCGCTGGTCATGGCGCACAATCATCCGACCGGCGATCCCCTGCCCTCGCGCGCCGACATTCTGATCACCAAGGAGGTCATGGCGGCCCTGGCGGCGGTCGGGATTTCGTTGCATGACCACATCATCATCGGTCGCAAGGGGCATTCCTCGTTGCGGAGCTTGAAACTGGTCGAAGGGTGGAAGTGAGATGACGGTGAGCAAACGCATGCCCGTCCTGTTCGTGTCGCACGGCGCGCCGACTTTGCCCTTCGACGAGGCCCCGGCGAGGCGCTTCCTGATTGAGCTTGCACGCAAGGTTCCGCGCCCCAACGCCATCCTCGTCGCCTCGGCCCATTGGGAGGCGGATCGCCCAAGCCTCACCGCCGCATCCAATCCCGAGACCATCCACGATTTTTTCGGCTTCCCGAAGCCACTCTATGAACTCCAATACGAAGCGCCGGGCGCCCCCGAACTCGCCGAGCGCGCCGGGCAATTGCTGCGCCAGGCCGGCCACGATCCGGTTCTCGATTCCGAACGCGGCCGCGACCACGGCGTCTGGGTCCCGATGATGCTGGCCTATCCGGCGGCGGAAGTGCCGGTGGTTCAGCTCTCGCTCCTGCGTCGGCAATCGACGCACGCCCATCTCGGCCTGGGCGAGGCGCTGGCACCATTACGCGATGAAGGCGTGCTCATCATCGGCTCTGGCGGCGCCATCCACAATCTTCGCCAGCTGGAATGGTCGGGTGGCACGACACCGCGCTGGGCCGCCGATTTTCAGGAATGGCTGGACTGGCAATTGAAGGAGGGAAATTCCACCGAGCTCGTCAGCTACCGGACCATGATCGATTCCGCCACGATGGCCCACCCGACCGAGGATCATTTTCTGCCGCTCCTGGTGGCGCTTGGCGCGGCTGAGGGCGATCGCAAGGCCACCAAGCTCCACGGCAGCTTCGAATACGGCGCGCTTTCGATGGCTGCCTATGGCTGGGGGATCTAATGGTCAAGAAAATACTGAGAATACAGAACTACTTAGACTGCAATCGATATCGTTACAATTGCCGGCGGCCTGCTTGGGCCTTGCGACCGGCAAAGGGCGTAAGCTAGTTTGACACAGATAATTCCGCCGATGATCGACGCAAGGTTGGCCGAAGTAAATCGGGGGCGCCAAGACCCCACCGGCGGGACATCGAAATACGGGGAGGCAACCAAATGGGCAATCCAATCGCGCGCCGGTTAAGCCAGGCGTTCCTGGGCGCAACGATCGTCGCAGCCGCCATTTTGGCGACACCGGCATTCGCCGAAACCGTGTTGAACCGAGGATTTGGGTCCTCGCCCGACACCTTGGACCCGCACCACGTCTTCGGCGCGCGCGAGGCCTGGATCCAGGACGACATGTACGAGGCCCTGATCGGCTTCAATGCCGCGGCCGAGATCGTGCCCGGCCAGGCGGAAAAGTGGGAGGTCTCCGATGATGGTCTGACCTGGATCTTCCATCTACGCGATGGAATCAAATGGTCGAACGGCGATCCCGTGGTCGCTGAGGATTTCGTCAGCGCGCTCATTCGAACCATCGATCCCGCGACCGCCTCCGACAAATCCTATTATTTCAGTTCCACGATCCAGGTGGTCGGCGCCGCGGAATTCATCGACGGGACCAGCACGGATCCCAAGAGCGTCGGCGTTTCCGCGCCCGATGCCAGGACCCTGGTGATCAAGCTCCTTGGCCCGCAACCCAACATGCTTTACCTGATGGGTTCGTTTCATATGCCGCCTTTGCATCGCCCGAGCTTCGACAAGTTCGGCGCGGATTTCATCAAGCCGGAGAATATCGTCGTCAATGGCGCCTATATCATGTCCGAGAACGTGCCGCAGTCGCATGTGGCGCTCACGAAAAACCCGAGTTACTGGGATGCCGCGAACGTGAAAATCGACAAGGTCGTCTATCACGTGACCGAGGACGATCTGACCGAGCTCAAGCGCTTTCAGGCCGGCGAGCTGCACGTCACGAACGAAATTCCGAGCGACCAGCTCGAAAAACTGAAGGCGGAACTCGGCGATCAGGTGCGCCTCGCTCCCTACGTGGAAACGCAGTACATGAGTTTCAACATCACCAAGCCGCCGTTCGATGACATCAAGGTTCGCCAGGCGCTGTCGATGGCGATCGACCGGCAGACGCTTCAGGACAAGATCCTGAAGGCCGGCTACAAGATTTCCTGCGGCTACGCGCCGGCGAACGATCCGCGCTACAAGAACCCGCGCGTCCCGGAATGCGACATGGAGAAGGCGGATCGCGAGGGCAAGGCCAAGGCGCTGCTGGCCGAGGCTGGCTACGGGCCGGACAATCCCCTGAACCTCACGATTGAATCGACGACGGACAACACCGCCAAGCGCCAGGCCGAGGGCGTGGCCCTGATGTGGAAACAGGTGCTTGGCGTCAACGCCAAGGTAAACGCGCAGGAGTTCCAGGCCTGGCTCGACACTTTCAATACCGGCGGGTGGGAAGTCTTTGGCGACAATCTTGTCGCCGACTTCCCGGGGCCGGAATCGCATCTGGCCTACATGCGCCCGAGTGCCGAAGCCGGCTACAATTGGACCAGCGACCAATACGAAAAACTGATGGACGAGGCGAGCGCGCGGAGCGATATCGCCAGGCGCTACGAGAGCATGGCGAAGGCCGAACGGGTGCTGCTCGATTCCTATCTGACGGCGCCCCTCAACAACACGACCACGCGCCACCTGGTCAGCCCGAAGCTGAAGGGCTGGGTTGACAACATTCTGGATTACCACCCGTCGAAATACATGAATGTGGAATGAAAACCCTCCGCATCCCTCTGCCCCGCGATCGCGGGGCAGAGGGCGGGGTGAGGGGGTAGATCCATGCGATCGACGAGGCCCATTCATGCTTTGGAGACCGGTAGCGCCGGCATCGTGCCGCTGGAATGATGCCGCGCTTTGCCATTCGGCGCATTCTTGGCGCGATCCCGACCCTGTTCGCGCTGATCGCGATTTCCTTCTTCATCATGCGCGTGGCCCCCGGCGGCCCGTTCTCCGACAATCGCAAGCTCACGCAGGCGATCCTGGACAACATCAACCGGGCCTACCATCTGGATGAGCCATTATTGATGCAGTTCGGGCGCTATCTCTGGGGATTGCTGCATTTCGATTTCGGCCCTTCGATGAAGTACCGTGACTTCTCGGTCAGCGAACTGATCGCGCAGGGATTCCCGGTTTCGATCGAAGTCGGCTTCTGGGCGATGCTGATCGCGACCATCGTCGGCGTCGCGCTGGGTATCGCCGGGGCCTTGCGCCGCAACGGCGTGGTCGATTTTTCGACCGGCATCGTGGCCATGGTCGGGATCGCGGTGCCGGTGTTCGTGATCGGGCCGCTGCTGCAGATTCTCTTCGGATTGAAACTTGACTGGCTGCCGATCGCCGGCTGGGACGGATCGATCCGCGCCATGATCCTGCCCGTGATCGTGCTGTCGCTGCCGAACATCGCCTACATCTCGCGCCTGACGCGGGGCAGCATGATCGAGACCTTGCGCGCCAATTACGTGCGGACCGCGCGCGCCAAGGGTATCGGCCCGAGGCGGGTCATCTGGCGGCACGCGCTGACCGGCGCCATGCTGCCGGTCATTGCCTATCTCGGCCCGGCGACCGCGATCACCGTCACCGGTTCGGTGGTGGTCGAGCAGATTTTCGGCATCCCCGGAATCGGTCGCTACTTCGTGGAGGGCGCCAGCAACCGCGACTATCCGTTGGTGATGGGGGTGACCATCCTCTATGGCGGGATCGTGATCCTGGCGAACATTGTCGTCGATGTGCTGCGTGGCCTCCTGGATCCCAGGGTAAGCCCGGGGTGAACCATGAGTAATCTCGCCTTCGACAATGTTCCCGATCTCGATAGCGCCACTTCGGTCGCGCAAAGCCCGCTCAAGGTTTCCTGGCGGCGATACAGCCGCAACAAGCTGGCGCTGGGCAGCCTGATCGTTCTGGGCGCGATCGTGCTCTTGTGCTTCGTCGCGCCCTGGCTGTTTCCCTACGGCCCGGACGACGCCGATTTCGACAATATCGCGGCACCCATCGATCTTTTTTCGCTGCATCCCTTCGGGACCGACGAGTTCGGCCGCGACTTGCTGTTGCGGGTCCTGGTGGGCGGGCAAGTGTCGCTCGCCGTCGGATTTACCGCCGCGCTGGCTGCCGTCATCATCGGTGTGATCTATGGCGCGGCCGCTGGCTATGTCGGCGGCATTTTCGACGGCTTCCTGATGCGCGTCGTCGACGTGCTTTACGGCATCCCCTATTTCTTCCTGGTGGTGCTGATCAACCTGTTGATCGGCCGAACCATCATGGGCCTTTTTCTTTCGATCGTGGTCGTTCTGTGGCTGACGCCGGCGGTGATCGCGCGCGGTCAGGCGGTGTCGCTCCGGCACCGGGAATTCGTCGATGCCGCGCGGGCCGGCGGCATGACCGAATGGCAGATCATCCTGCACCATATCGTCCCCAATACGCTGAATGTCGTGATCGTCTATTCCAGCCTGCTGGTGCTGGAAGTGATCATTACCGAATCGTTCCTGAGCTTTCTCGGCCTCGGCATCCAGCCCCCGGCCAGTTCCTGGGGATCCCTGATCGACACCGGCGCGAGATCGATCGAAACCGATCCGCGCCTCCTGCTGCTGCCCGGCGGATTCCTGGTCGCGACCCTGTTCTGCCTCAACTTCATTGCCGACGGATTGCGCGATGCCTTCGATCCCAACGAACGCTGAGCCCATTTTCCGGGTCCGCGATCTCACGGTCGATTTCAAGCTGGAGAACGGTCTTGCGCGCGCCGTGGATGGCGTCACGTTCGAGGTACAGCCGGGGGAAGTATTGGGCATCGTCGGCGAATCCGGCTCCGGCAAGAGCCAGATCCTGATGGCCGCCATGGGACTGACCGCCATCAATGGGAGCTGCTCGGGAAGCGTCAAATTCGAAGGCGAGGAAATCCTGAATGCCCGGTCGGAACGACTGGATCGTCTGCGCGGCTCGGCCATGTCGATGATCTTCCAGGATCCGATGACCTCCCTCAATCCCTATATGCGGATTGGCGATCAATTGGCCGAAATCCTCACCGCCCACCGGGGCAGCAGCCGAACCCAGGCCATGGACCTCGCCGTCGAAATGCTGGATCGCGCGCGAATTCCCGATTCCGGGCGGCGTATTTCGCTCTATCCGCACGAATTCTCGGGCGGGATGCGCCAGCGGGTGATGATCGCCATGGCCCTCCTGTGTCGGCCCAGATTGCTGTTCGCCGATGAGCCGACGACGGCGCTCGATGTCACGGTGCAGGCGCAGATCCTGGATCTCCTCGCCGAACTGGTCCGCGACCTCAACGCGTCGGTCGTCATCGTCACCCACGATTTGGGCGTCATTGCCCGCATGTGCGACCGGGTGATCGTGCTCTATGGCGGGCGGATCATGGAGGAAGCGAAGATCGACGCGCTGTTCGAAGACCCCCAACACCCCTACGCCCAGGGTCTCCTGGCGGCAACACCGCGCCTGGACGACGACGTGCGGCATGATCTGCGCACCATCCCCGGCGCACCGCGCACCCTCGCCGGTTCGAGCCATGGCTGCCCTTTCGCGCCGCGCTGCGATCGGCGGATCGAACGCTGCCTGCGCGAGGCGCCACCACTCGCGCCCATCGCGGCGCATCGCTTGGCTGCCTGTCACTTGGTTCAAGGTCAGGAATAAAGCCGTGTCGGGACCGCTGCTCAGCGTTCGCGATCTTGCCGTTCATTTTGGAATCGGTAGGGGGTTCCTCGGCGGCGGCGCCGGCGCCGTCAAGGCCGTGGACGGCGTCTCGTTCGATCTCAATGCCGGGGAAACGCTGGGCATCGTCGGTGAATCCGGCTGTGGCAAGTCAACGCTGGGGCGCGCGATTCTGCGGCTGACAAGGCCCAGTGCCGGTCGCATCGACTGGCTGGGCCAGGATTTCCTCGCGCTGGACAAGAAGGCGCTGCGCGGCGCAAGGCGCGATCTGCAGATCATTTTCCAGGATCCGCTGGCCTCGCTCGATCCGCGGATGAATGTCGGCGCCATCATCGGGCGCCCGATCCGGACCTATCATCCCGAGATGACAAGGGCCGAGATCGACGCCCGCGTCCAAGGCACGATGACCGAAGTCGGCCTCGCGCCGGAACTGGCGCGCCGCTATCCGCACGAGCTTTCCGGCGGCCAGTGTCAGCGCGTCGGCATCGCGCGCGCGATCGTGCTTCGGCCCAAGCTCGTCGTTTGCGACGAGCCGGTCTCCGCCCTCGACGTCTCGATCCAGGCGCAGATCATCAATCTCTTGCGCAAGCTGCAGGCCGAACTTGGCCTTGCCATGTTGTTCATCTCGCACAATCTGCTGGCCGTCCGTCACATCAGTCAGCGCGTGATGGTGCTGTATCTGGGTCGGGTGATGGAGATCGCTCCCAACGATGCGTTCTGCGCCAATCCGATGCATCCCTATTCAAGGGCCTTGATCTCCGCCATTCCAATCCCCGATCCGAAACTGGAACGCGCCCGAACACGCGTGACTTTGCAAGGCGATCTACCATCGCCACTCGATCCGCCCATCGGTTGCCGGTTTTGCACGCGCTGCCCGATGGCGCGCGAGATCTGCCACCTCACCGAGCCCCCCTTGACACCGCGCGAAGATGGCAGATTAGTCGCGTGTCATTTCGTGTAGACACTGAGCGCATGACCGAGATCGATGATTTGGCGCGTGATTGGGCGCGCTATCCGCAATTCTGGGAACCGAAAGTCTCGCGCGACGGAAGCTGGGTCGCCTGGACCTGGACCGGTGTCACCGAAATCGGCAACGTCTGGTTGGCACCCACCGACGGATCGCTCCCGCCCCGCCGCCTGACCGACGAGCCGGATCACACCTATGTGCGGGCATTTTTCCGCGATGGCGGGCGGATGCTGCTCGGCCAGTCGCAAGGCGCTTCCGAGCATGATCACCTGATCTTGTTGGATCACCGATCCGGCGAGCGCCGCCTGGTCACGCCGCCACAGGACAATCACTACGTTTTCGGTGGCGCGTTCACGCCGGACGGCCGGTACATCCTTTATACCGCCAGTCATGACGATGAGAGCCGATCGCCGATCGATGGCCAACGCATCTATCTGCACGATCTCGAAACCGGCAACCGGAAGATCGTCTCTTCCTCGAAAAGTCTGACCACGCGGCCGCTTGCCCTCAGCGAGGATGGCCGCTTGGTTCTCTATCATCGCTGCGAGCGTCACCCCGCTGGCGATCAAATCTGGCTCCTGGATTTGGCGACCGGCGAGGATCGCGAGATTTTGAATGTCGGCGCTTCGCGTAAAGCGCATGGCTTCTGGCTGGATCGGGAGCGAATCCTGGTGCGCGCCGAATCCGATACTTGCGACCGGGTGGGAATCCTCCATCGCGCCGACCTGCGCGTGCAATGGCTGATCGACGATCCCAAACGCTCGATCGAAAACGTCATCGCCGGACACGACGGCAATACCATCGCAATCGTCGATTTTCGTGGGGGCCAAGTCCGGGCCAGCCTCCTCGATGCAAGGACCGCGACGGAGCGACCGATCGAGAGCGCGGGGCAGAGCGTCCTGCCGATCGCAGAGTTGCCGGGGGGCGCCTGGATCGCGGAGCGCTATTCCTCGGCCGGCCCCCATGCGCTCATCCAATACGATCCAGCTTCGGCCAAGATGCTGGATTTGTCCCGGACCTCCGAGTATCTGCCGTCGCGCAAGATGAATTTCACCCGGGCCACGATTTGGCGCTGGCAATCGGTCGACGGCATGGAGATCAGGGGCTCTCTCTATGAACCCAAAGGCCCCAGCCGCGGGCTCATCGCGCACATCCATGGCGGACCCACCTGGCACACCCAGGATTGGGTCGACAGCATGAACCATTTCCTGGTCGCTGCCGGGTACACAATTCTCGATCCCAATTATCGCGGCTCCACCGGTCATGGCCGTCTCTTCCGCGAGGCGATCAAGGTGGATGGTTGGGGTGGGCGCGAGCAGGTCGATATCCGCACCGGGTTGGAAAGTCTGGTCCGCGCCGGCAAGGCCAGGATCGGCCGCATCGGGATCGTCGGGCTGTCCTATGGCGGCTATTCGTCCTGGTATCAGATCACCAAATCCGCCGATCTCGTCGTCGCCGCCGTTCCGATCTGCGGCATGTACCATTTGACCATCGATTACGACGAGACCGGAATGCCGCATGGCCGCGCCTATAGCGAGGAGATGATGGGCGGCACGCCAGCCCAACAGCCACAACGCTATTTCGAGGCCTCGCCGGCCAATTTCATCGACCGCATCAAAGGCCGGCTGCTGATCGTGCATGGATTTCGGGATACCAATGTCTCGCCCGAGAATACCTCGGCCGCCTGCCGCGATCTCGACCGCGCGGGGATCGCTTACGAATTGCTGACCTTCGCGGACGAAGGCCACGGCATCCACCGCGCGGGAAACCGCGAAACCCTGTTCAGGCGAATGGCAACTTTCTTCGAGGAGGCGTTCGGCGAGCCCTGAGCGTTCAGTGGCGGGGGGTTACGCCGCCTGGGTCGTGGCCACACCCATGGTCTTGAGCAATTCCAAGAGCTCGCCGGTTTCGTACATCTCGCGCACGATGTCGCAGCCGCCGACGAACTCGCCCTTGACGTAGAGCTGCGGGATGGTCGGCCAATTGGCGAATTCCTTGATCCCCTGCCGGAGGCCCGAATCGGTCAGCACATCGATGCCCTTGAACTTGACGCCCAGATTCGTGAGCACCTGCACGATGGCGGCGGAAAAGCCGCATTGCGGGAAAACGGGCGAGCCCTTCATGTAGAGGACCACGTCGCTGGCGCCGATATCGGCGCGAATGCGCTCGAGTACCGAATTATCGCTCATCCTGGCATTTCCCTAATTTCATCACGGGATTAACCCGCGCTTTCTGTTCTGCATATGGCCGCAATCGTCCGCGAAGTCAATAAAGCCCCGCTCCTCTCGCGGCATTCATTTCGGCGCCGCGGTCTGGAGGGCGAGCGCGTGCAACTCGCCCCCCATGCGCCCTTTGAGCGCCTGATAGACGATCTGGTGCTGCTGCACGCGTGACTTCCCGATGAAGGCCGCGGACACGATCATGGCCGCGTAATGGTCGCCATCGCCCCGCAGATCCTCGATCGTGACCTCCGCGTCTGGCAGCGCCTCCTTGATCAGCCGTTGGATCTCGCTTGCTTCCATCGCCATGTCATTTTTCCTTCTTCATGCATCGTCCATCAATTTCGGAAAGAACGCCTCATGCGCCGATTTCAGGGCCTCGATTGATATTGTGCCGTGGCCGGCCAGCGTCAGGCCCGTGCCCGCCGAGCGCCCGATTTCGCACAACGGCACCCCCGCCGCCTTTGCCGCCAAGCGAATCTTGGCGGCCGCTTGGGCCGAGGCCGCGATCACATAGCGTCCCTGGTCCTCGCCGAACCAGAAGGCATGCGCCGGTATCGCGCCCGCGTCTTTCGGTTGGATTATTTCCGCGCCGATGCCCGAGGCAACCGCCATTTCGGCCACGGCCACCAGCAGCCCGCCATCGGAACAATCGTGGCACGCCGCTACAAGTCCGGCCTCGATCTCGGCGCGCACAAAATCGCCGTTGCGCCGCTCGGCCTTGAGATCGACCGGGGGCGGCGTTCCTTCTTCGCGGCCCTCGATCTCGCGCAAATAGATCGACTGGCCCAGATGGCCTCGTGTTTCGCCCACGATCAGGATCGTGTGGCCCGCCTCCTTGAAGGGGAGCGACACCGCACGGCCCACGTCATTGATCAGCCCCACGCCACCGATGACCGGCGTCGGCAAAATACCCTTGCCGTTGGTCTCGTTGTAAAGCGACACATTGCCCGAGACGACCGGATAGTCCAAGGCCCGGCAGGCCTCCGCCATTCCTTCGATGCAGCCCACGAACTGGCCCATGATCTCCGGGCGCAGCGGGTTGCCGAAATTCATGTTGTCGGTGATGGCCAACGGCGTGGCACCTACGGCGGTCAAATTGCGCCAGGTTTCCGCGACCGCCTGCCTGCCGCCCTCGATGGGATCGGCAAAGCAATAACGCGGCGTGCAATCGCAGGTCATGGCCATGCCCTTGTTGCCCTCGCCGGGAAGCCGCACGATCGCCGCATCGCCGCCCGGGCGCTGCAACGTTCGGCCCATGACCAGATGATCGTATTGCTCCCACACCCAGCGGCGCGAGGAAAGATCGGCCGATCCCAGCAATTGCCGCAGGGCCGCCAGCAAATCCTCCGGTGCCGGCACCTGCTCGGGCGCGATCCCCGCGCGTTTCTTGGTCGCAATCCACGGCCGCTCGTAGACGGGCGCCTTGTCCACCAAGGGCGCCACCTTCATGTCGGCCTCGATCCTGCCACCCATGCGTAAGATCAGCCTGCCGGTCGCGGTCAGGCGCCCGATCTCGGCGAAATCCAGTTCCCATTTCCGGAAGATGGCGCGGGCGCGCTCCATCGCCTCGGGCTTCAGGACCATCAGCATGCGCTCCTGGGATTCGGAGAGCATGATCTCATAGGCGCTCATGCCCGACTCGCGCACCGGCACTTGGTCGAGATCGAGCTCGATGCCAAGCCCGCCCTTGGAACTCATCTCGACCGAGGACGAGGTCAGGCCGGCCGCCCCCATGTCCTGGATCGAGACAATGGCATCGGTCGCCATCAATTCCAGGCACGCCTCCAGCAGCAATTTCTCGGTGAAGGGATCGCCCACCTGCACGGTCGGACGCTTTTCATCCGAATCGTCGCTGAACTCGGCCGAGGCCATGGTCGCGCCATGGATGCCGTCGCGCCCAGTCTTGGCGCCCACATAGATGACCGGGTTCCCCACGCCGGCGGCCTTGGAATAGAAGATGCGGCCGGCATCGGCGATTCCCACGGTCATTGCGTTGACCAGGATGTTGCCGTTGTAGCTGGCGTGGAAATTGACCTCGCCGGCGATCGTCGGCACGCCCATGCAATTCCCATAACCGCCGATCCCGGCCACCACGCCGGAGACCAGATGCCGGGTCCTGGGATCGCCGGGCTCCCCGAAGCGGAGTGCATTCAGATTGGCGATGGGCCTGGCACCCATGGTGAACACGTCGCGCATGATGCCGCCCACGCCGGTCGCCGCCCCCTGATAGGGCTCGATGAAGCTCGGGTGGTTGTGGCTTTCCATCTTGAAGATGGCGGCCTGGCCACCGCCGATATCGATCACGCCGGCGTTCTCGCCCGGTCCCTGGATCACCCAGGGGGCGCTGGTCGGCAGTTTCTTGAGGTGCAGCCGCGAGGATTTGTAGGAGCAATGCTCGCTCCACATCACCGAAAAAATCCCAAGCTCGGTCAGGCTGGGCGCGCGGCCCATGATTTCCAGCACGAGCGCGTATTCCTGCGCGGTCAAGCCGTGATCCGCGACCATTTCGGGCGTGATGCGTGCGGCCCGCGCGCTCAAGACAGCGCCTGCACTAGCCCCTCGAACAACGCACGCCCATCGGTCGAGGCCTGCATCTTCTCGATGGCGTTTTCCGGGTGCGGCATCAGGCCCAGCACGTTCTTGGTCCTGTTGAAAATGCCGGCGATGTTGCGGATCGATCCGTTGGGATTTACTTCGGGATCGACTTCGCCCGATGGCCCACAATAGCGGAACGCGACCTGGTCATTGCCTTCGATCTCGTCCAGCGTGCGCTCATCGGCGAAGTAATTGCCGTCGTGATGGGCGACCGGCACGCTCAGGACCTGGCCCTTCTCATAGCGGCTGGTGAACAGGGTCTGGGTGTTCTCGACCCTAAGGCCGACGTTGCGGCAGACGAATTTCAGACTGGCATTGCGCAACAGGACGCCCGGCAGCATTCCCGCCTCGGTGATGATCTGGAAGCCGTTGCAAATGCCGAGGACCGCCATGCCCTTAACCGCCCGCGCCTTCACTTCGCGCAGGATCGGCGAATGGGCGGCGATCGCGCCGCAGCGCAAATAATCGCCATACGAGAAGCCGCCCGGCACCAATACCAGATCGACTTTCGGCAATTCGCTGTCGCGATGCCAGACCATGATCGGTTCGCGCCCCATGACCTGGGCGAGTGCCACCTTGGCGTCCATTTCGCGGTTCGATCCGGGAAAGACCACGATCGCGGCTTTCATGCGGGCAAGCTCTAATCCAGCAGGTCGATGGCGTAGTTCTCGATCACCGTGTTGGCCAGGAGCTTGGCGCACATCTGGTCCAATGCCTGCCTGGCCTTTCTCTTGTCGTCTTCGGCCAAGTCGATCTCGATATACTTGCCCTGGCGCACGTCCTTGACCGTGTCGAAGCCGAGCGCCCCCAGGGCATGCTGGATGGCGCGACCCTGGGGGTCGAGAACGCCGGTCTTCAGGGTGACGTGGACGCGCGCCTTCATATTCCTGAAATCCCTTTCCCGGTGCCAACTTTCGACGAATCGTGATGCATCAACCGCGCCTCTGGTTTCAGGAAAGTCGACAAATGTTCCCTAATGATAGTACCCGCCGGCGTGCACCAGGGAGATCATATTGCTGAACCTTCCATCCGCGACGGCGGGTACTTAGGATTCACTGCATGGTGGCGGGACCCTTCATGTCGCGGGGCCCTCCCTCGGGCAGGATGCCGAGCCTTCGCGCCACCTCCTGATAGGCCTCCTCGACATTGCCGAGGTCGCGGCGGAACCGGTCCTTGTCCAACTTCTCGTTGGTCTTGACGTCCCATAGCCGGCAATTGTCGGGGCTGATCTCGTCGGCGAGCACGATCCGCATTTCGTCGTTCTCGTAGAGCCGGCCGAATTCGAGCTTGAAATCGATCAATTTCAGCCCCACGCCAAGAAACAGGCCGAGCAGGAAATCGTTGACCCGGAGTGCCAGCGACAGGATCTCGTCGATGTCCTGGGGCATGGCCCAGCCGAAGGCGGTAATGTGTTCCTCCGACACCATGGGATCGCCGAGCTCGTCCGATTTATAGTAGTACTCGACGATCGAGCGCGGCAGCGCGGTGCCCTCGGGAATGCCGAAGCGCTTGGACAGCGACCCGGCCACGACATTGCGCACCACGATCTCCAAGGGGATGATCTCCACCTCGCGCACCAATTGCTCGCGCATATTGAGCCGGCGCACGAAATGCGTGGGAATGCCGATCTCGCCCAGTTTCAGCATCAGATATTCGGAGATTCGGTTATTGAGCACGCCCTTGCCGGTGATCGTGCCCTTCTTCTGATTGTTAAAGGCGGTGGCGTCGTCCTTGAAATACTGGACAATCGTACCGGGTTCCGGGCCTTCGAATAGGACCTTGGCCTTGCCTTCATAGATGCGGCGGCGGCGGGTCATGATCGGCCCTCCCAGTACTCGCCGACGCGGATGGCTGATTCGCCAGTCTGACACCGCCAATGCACGTCGGCGGAAACTATCACTTGGTGGAATGCGCCAACTTTCGTGGAAGCATCGGAGCGTTTCATGCATCGCGCCTTTTCGAAAGTTGGCACTTGGGATGGCGATGGCGCGAAAAACAGGCAAGGATTCGCTTGGTGCCGGCCGTCGCCGACAGGTGATTCAGCAATTTGACTTGGCCAGTGCGCGCCGGCGGGTACTATCATTTGGTGCCATGTGCCAACTTTCGTCGAATCATCGAAGTGGTTCATATATCACTCATTTTCGAAAGTTGGCACTTGGCGCGAAATCGGCCCCCTTCTAGCAGCCATGCACCCGAAACACAATCGATCTCGCGCCCCGGCACAAGTGCTGCTCGCACGCCAAATCCCTTGTATTCACAATGACTTGATAATTCCGCTCCACTCCTCTCCAGTCAACGCAAGGCGCCCAGCAATTGCTCGGCATTGTGGCGCAACAGGGCAAGATAATCGGGGGCCCGGCCATTCGGCCCCGACAGCGCATCGGCATGGAGCCGACCGCCGATGGCGATGCCCGATTCGCCGGCGATGGTCTCCGCCAGCCTCGGATCGGTCATGTTCTCGAGGAAGATGGCGGCAAAACCGCCTTCGCGCGCTTCACCGATCAGACCGGCGAGCTCCTTGGCCGAGATCGCCTTTTCCGAATTCAACCCCAGGATCGGGACAAACTCGATCGCGAAGGCCCGCCCGAAATAGCCGAAGGCATCGTGCGACGTCAGAACCCTCCGGCGTTGACTGGGCACGCTCGCCAGCGAAGACCGAATCTCCTTCTCGATTGCCTGCAATTCCACGAGATAGCGCGACGCGCGCTCGTTGTATTCCGGTGCCCGCGTGGGATCGGCGGCGCTCAATGCCGCGCGGATGTTCTCGACATAGATTGCCGCCAGCTTTGGGTCCTGGAAGGCATGCGGATCGGGCTGGCCCCCAGCCTCGCCAAGCGTGAGCGGCGCGATGCTGGCGCTCGCGATCACAGCCTCCCCGTTGAAATCCGCCGCCGCCAGAACCCGATCCAGCCAGGGTTCCAGGCCAAGGCCATTGGCTATCACGAGATCGGCGTGACCGATCATCGCCTGCTGACGCGGGCTGGGGTCGAATGCATGCGGATCGGAATCCGGCCCGACCAGTAATGTTAGTTCAATGCCATCGCCCCCGATCGTTCGCGCCCAATCGGCAAGGATGGTGAAGCTCGCCACCACCTTGAGCCGCTCCGCCGCCGCACCCGGTACCGACCCGGCCGTGCACAGCAAGGGCACCAGCAACAAAGCCAACAACAAACGCATTCCGCCACATCCGATCCAAAGTGCGGTTTGCTCGAATTGGGATCGGGCACTCTTTCGTCACCACCGAGCTTGACCCGGCGGTTCATGGATGCCCGGATCAAGTCCGGGCATGACGAAAAAAATACCGATCCTACCCAAACAAAAATGCACCGATGTAATGTTATAACATAACACATGGGCGCTCCCGGGTCGGTCAGTTCCCGGACGGCGTCTCAGAACTCGACCTCAACCCAGGGCGACCTGTCCGGCCTTCCCCGGGAGCACAGCCAGACAGCCGGATTGCCGGCAAAGCCCGGCGCCGGGAGCGCGATGAGCGATGAGGACATTGTGCCAAACCCTGTGTTGGAGACGATGTTCATGGCGTCGAACACGCTGCCCTCGGGTTCGTGGTCACGGCACATCAGCAATTCGCGCCATTGCGACCACTCGGCCCGACCGGGATCGGGAATTTCGGCCGCCCGCCAGCGCGGCAGATAGTGGCGGATGCGCAAGGATTCTGGGTCGTTGCGATCATGCGCTGTGATCATCGACAGGCCTTCCGGCAACGGCGATATCTCCACACTTTGGCCGAGCGAGCGCAGCCAAAAGGCATCGCGATTGTCGGCAACGACCATGTTGAACGGCCGATAGGCCCGCGCATCCAGTTCCGCCAACATTGCGACCGAATTGGCGGCGTCGGCGAAATCGAGGGCGTCCAGCACCAATTCGCCGCGCGAACGCTTGCCCTGAAGCGGCCCCAATGTCCCCGGCCGGTTGAGGACGCCGGCTATAACGCCCGTGTCGTTGGCGCCAAGCCAGGTGCCGCCGGCCAATTCATCGCGGCCGGCGACGACTTCCGGTCGCTCCGGCCAATGGCGCGAAGGCGGCGACCACGGCCGGTCGATCATTTCATCCCGGTTGCTGGCCCAGATCACCGGCCAATCATGTCCCGGTCTCACCAAGATGACGACGGTGCACATTCTAAAGTCTGGACATTTGCTTGACGGCGCCCTGCGATCTTACCATGGTAGCCGCCTGGTACCCGCCGTCTCGGACGGATGATTCAACTAGTGTCCCGATTCTGAAATTCGCCAGACCATCCGGCGACACCCCGAGTGAATTTCAGAATCGACAGGACACTAGCAACCTATTCGAGTCTAGTGTCGTATTTGGTTTCGAAGTTCGCTTGGCGCTCCTGGCCGCGTGATCTGGCGAACTTTAAAAACCATGACACTAGATGACGTCGGAAGTCGCACGCTGGCGGGTACTAACGATTTGTAACATGCAGCCCGACTTTCGCGGAAGCGTCGAAGCGTTTCATGGATCACGCTCTTTCGAAAGTTGGCACTACGGCTTCAATCCGGCATCTCATTGGGGGCGACAAAGCATGACCACGTTCGATGAACGCGAATCCAGCTTCGAAAACAAGTTCAAGCATGACAAGGAATTGCAGTTCAAGGCGAACTCGCGGCGCAACAAGCTCCTGGGGTTGTGGGCGGCTGGACAGCTCGGCATCCACGGCGCCGAGGCCGAGGCCTACGCCAAGTCGGTGATTGCCTCCGATTTCGACCGCCCAGGCGATCAGGACGTGTTCGACAAGGTGATGGGCGATTTCAAGACGCGGAACGTCGAGATGTCGGAGAACAGGCTCCGCCGCCAAATGAACGAATTGTTGGTGACCGCCGCCGATCAAGTTCAATCCGAAAGCTGACCCGTGGGCAGCGCCCAGGTCTTGTATTCCACCTCGAGCGTGAAGCCCAACTTCCGATACAGCGCGGCCGCCGAGTTGTTCTCCTTCACCGTCGAAAGCCAGATGGGCCCCGGCCCGAGCACCCGCCTAGCCTCGTCCATCGCCATCCGGCCAAGCCCCCGGCCCCGGCATTTGGGATCGCGGGCAATGGCGTGGATGTAGCGCCGCTCGATCCGGAGCCGTATCAACGCCCGCGCCTCGCCCGCCTCGTCGAACAACAGCCGGGTTCCCTTGGCAGTTTCGGCCAAGCCCCGCAACAGATCCTGGGTGGCTGGCATGTAGAATCCCTTTTGGGAATCGAAGCTCCGCTGCAATAGATCGAGGTATCTCTCGGCCAAATCATCGGTGTAACCGACCCAGCGCCAGCCGGTTGGAATGGCGACCTCCGGGCCCCATTCGCCGTCGGCATGGGTCATGTCCCAGTCGTGATACGCATGAATTGCGCCGGCTTGGCGCAACGAACCCTCGGCGCCGGCCCAATGTGGCGTCATCAGGATATCGACTTGCGGAACGCCGAGTGCCCGTGCCCGGGCGGCGATCTCCGCCAGCGCTATCCGCGCGGTCTCGGGTTCGAGCGTGGCGGCATTGGCTCCCACCCACTCGAAGGGCGTAGCACCTTCCCTGTCGCGCGCGCGGTCGAGGATGACGCCCAGCCACCCGCGCGCTCGCAAATCCACCAGTGCCTCCGGCACACTGGCCAGATGACGCAAGAAGCGTTCGGGATCGGCCCTTGGCACCGGATGCTCGCGGCAAAAATCCAGGAGCTCGGCGAGGAAGTCCCCGCTCATCGCCCCAACGCTGTGAGAATTTCCCGATTGGCCTGCACATACCCTTCCGCGACGCAGCCCAGATGCGGCCCCAGAATCTCGTGCAAGTGCGGCAGGGCATGAAACGGCACCGCTGGATGGGCGTGGTGCTCGGCGTGATAGGGCATGTTCCAGGAAAGCAGCCGGATGCCCACGTTGCTCCTGGTGGTGCGCGAGTTCTTGAGCATGTCGGGAACGAGCGGACACAAGGTGTGTTCGGCCAGCAGAAAGAGCCGCAGCACCGGCTGGCCGAGGAGGACCGGCAACACCCAGAACCATAGCAGCGAGGCGTCAACCGAGGCGACCGAGGCTACGAGAAGCGCCGCGTAGATGACCAGGGCCACGCGCGCTTCCCACACCACCTTGGCCGCCATCGGCGAATCGCGGAGGTATGGTTCGGGCGTCAATCCCCGGGCATGGTTGATCAGGCCCTTGCCCTGGTGCCACCAATAGAGGAGGCCCGAGACATTGAGCATCCATTCCCCGATATTGGCCGGCTTCGGCCTGGCCAGTTCCGGATCGTTGGCAGGGTCCTGGGTGTACCGGTGATGCGCGAAGTGGAAGGCGCGGAAATATTCCCGCGGCAGCAGCAGCAGAAGCCCGATCGCGAAGGCCAGGCCATCGTTGAGGCCGCGGGTACGGAAGGCCGTGCGGTGAATGCACTCATGGTGCGCCGAAAACAGGAAGATCAGCACCACCCCCTCGGCGAACATCGCCGGCCACACCCAGATCGTCCCCCTGAGGGCGGCCACGAACAGCCCGGCCGCGACCAGGAGTGCGAGATGCCCCGCCAGATGCGCAAGAGCTGGCCCGTCCTTGCGAGCCAGCAGTGGGCGCAGCGCCTCGGCCGGGACGATCGGGCTATTCGCCGAAGACTCGTCGGAAGATGAGATCGACATGCTTGGTATGATACTCCAAATCGAAGCAGGATTCGATCACTTCGGGCTTCAGGCGCGAAATCACCTTGGCATCGGCCTTCAGCTCGGCCAGGAAGTCCCTGCCTTCCCGCCACGCCTTCATGGCGTTGCGTTGCACCAATCCATAGGCCTCATCGCGCGCCGTGCCCGCCTGGGTCAGCGCCAGCAGCACGCGCTGCGAATGCACCAGACCCCCGCAAGCGTTCAAGTTCCGCGCCATGGCCTCCGGATAGACGATCAGCGTGTCGATGATCCCTTCGATCCGCGCCAGCGCGAAATCGAGCGCGATGGTCGCGTCCGGCGCGATCACCCGCTCGACCGCCGAATGCGAAATGTCCCGCTCGTGCCATAGTGCCACGTTTTCCAAGGCCGGGGTGACGGCGCTCCGCACCAGGCGCGCTAAGCCGGTCAGATTCTCGCTCAACACCGGGTTGCGCTTGTGCGGCATGGCCGAGGAGCCCTTCTGCCCAGGGGCGAAATACTCCTCGGCCTCGCGCAACTCGGATCGCTGCAGGTGGCGGATTTCGATCGCCAGATTCTCGATCGAGCCGGCAATCACGCCGAGGATCGCGAAAAACATGGCGTGCCGGTCGCGCGGAATGATCTGGGTCGAGATCGCTTCGACGGCAAGGCCAAGCTTCGCCGCGACATGGGCCTCGACGCTGGGATCGATGTTGGCGAAGGTGCCAACGGCACCCGAGATGGCGCAAATCGCCACCTCCTTGCGCGCTTGTCCCAGGCGCTCGCGCGCGCGGGCAAAGGCGGCGTAATGCCCGGCCAATTTCAGGCCGAAGGTCGTGGGCTCGGCATGGATGCCGTGGCTGCGGCCGATGGTAAGGGTTAGTCTGTGCTCGATCGCGCGGCGCTTGAGCGCCACCAGCACCAGATCGAGATCGGAAGCCAAGAGATCGGCGGCCTGCGTCAATTGCACGGCCAGGCACGTGTCGAGTACGTCCGACGAGGTCATGCCCTGGTGCACGAAACGCGCCTCGGGCCCGACATGCTCGGCCAGATTGGTCAGGAACGCGATCAATTCGTGCTTGGTCTCTCGCTCGATCGCGTCGATACGCTCGATTTCCCATCGCCCCCTTGCCCACAGCGTCTCGGCGGCGGATTTCGGGATCGCGCCGATTGCGGCTTGCGCATCGCAGGCATGGGCCTCGATCTCGAACCAGATGCGGAACCGGTTCTCCGGCTCCCAGATGCGGGCCATCTCGGGCCTGGAATAGCGGGGAATCATGGAATTCTACGCCGCCCGGATGGTGACATGCCCCGAAGCCGCGCGCCGGCGCGCGGTGGAGACCGTGACCTTCACGTCGCAGCCGAGCCTGGTCAGAAGCCGCATAAGGCGTTCGACGGAAAACCGCGTCGGCCGAACATTCAGCAGGCGCGACACATCGGCTTGCGCTACGCCGAGCACGGCGGAGGCCTGGAGTTGTGTCAGTTTCCTTCGCTTCAATCTCTTGGCGACCTCGATGGTCAGGTTGACCTTCAAGACCAGCTCGTCGGCGTCCGGTTCCCCCAAATCATGGAACACGCTGCCGGCCTCCGGTTTCTTCACATTGCCTCCCAAATTCGTGCATGGCAGTATTATGTCAGTTATGCCATAATAGCAACCGCCGGACATTTTTCTGTCGCCTGACCCGGCCCCACGCCCCCGGCAAGCTGGCAACCCTCGATCGAACACCGAGCTGTTCCCGTTTCAACTTTCCCTACCAAGGCAGGAGGCAATCGTGGCTCTGGAACTTCGCCCGAACTGCGAGTACTGCGACAAGGACCTACCACCCGAAAGCAACCAGGCGCGGATCTGTTCCTTCGAATGCACGTTTTGCGCGGAATGCGTCGAGAGCAAGCTGCACAATGTTTGCCCAAATTGCGGTGGCGGATTTGCCCTTCGACCCATCCGACCCGCGACCGAGTGGCGCCCCGGCCTATCGGTGGCAAAGCGCCCGCCATCAAGCAAACGCGTTCACCTTTCTTACAGCCTTGACGAGATAGCCGCGCATTCGGCGCGTATCAAGGATATCCCACCCGATCGGCGGTGATTTGGCGCCGGCGCCACTCGAGCTTGACACGATCATGGCGTCGAAGACCCGCGTGGTTCTTCTCCACTCGCGTTGCGCAGCGCGATCAGCACTATCTTGCCCCACCGCCATCGACCACAATGGTCTGGCCGGTGATGTAGCCGGCACCCGCAAGCAGATAGAAGATCACCTCGGCATAGTCTTCCGGCTTGCCGGCGCGGCGCAGTGGCAGCTTCGCCACGGTCTGGGCGAGCGCCGCGGGATCGAAGCGGCAATCCCAGTCGGAGCCCTCCACGATGTGAGGCGCGATCGCGTTCACCCGCACCTCCGGTCCCAAGGCATGGGCCCATTCCGCGGTCAGCAGAATGAGCGCCGCCTTGGTCGCCCCATAGACGCTGGACGAGCCGCCACGACCCAGGCCCGCGGTGGAAGCGACATTGACGACCGCGCCCTTCGCCGCCTTCAGATGCGGCGCGGCGGCCCGGAGGCAGCGATAGGGGCCGATCTGGTTGACGCTAACGAGCTTCGCCCAAAAGGCCTCATCCATGCGCTCGAAATCATCGACCGGAATGGGATCGAGCGTGCCCGGTGTCGCGGCATTGTTGACCAGGTAATCCAGCCGTCCGAAGTGCCCAATTGCGGCCGCGATCATCGAATCCACGTCGCCGGGTTTCGATACGTCGCCGGGAACCGCCATTACGCCATGGCCCTCCGCCCGCAAGCGCTCCACTTCGGTGGCGAGGCGCGGATTGCCCTCAAGATCATTGATCGCGACGCGCGCGTTGTTGGCCACCAATCGCTCGACCGTGGCCAGGCCAATGCCCGACGCGCCGCCTGTGACCAGGGCCACCTTGCCCGAAAGATCTGCGCTGATCATGACTGCCCTCTGATGATGCGCAAACGTCTTAACACCGCTGGAACATGGTCCAGAACATGGACCAGCATGAGCGATGGCGCAGGATAGGCCGGTGTCGTGGCCTCGGAAAAGCTCATTTCGGGCAATTCCGTGTTGATAGGCGCGCCTTCCTTGCCGCCATTGCCGCCCGTGGCACCACACGATAGGCTCCGTGCCGGTCGATCACGCAAAAGGATGCTGGGGTGAAATCATGGCGGAAAACACGGCAAGCACGGGCGACGTGATCCATCGTCGGGCGGTGGGGCGCCAATTCGTGCCCTGGGCCGTGTCGCCGGGCGTGGCCACCATCGCGAGCCTGGTGGGGCCCGACATCAGCCGCTCCATGGGCGCCGGTATCGCCACCTTCGATGGTTGCTCGGTCGAATGGACGGTGCTTTACGACGAAGTGATCGTGGTGCTGGAGGGCCTCTTCCGGCTGCGCCTCGGAACTCGAATCATCGAAGGCGGACCGGGCGACGTCATCTGGATTCCGGAGAACACGGCGCTGCGCTACGAGGGCGAAAAAGCGAAAGTGTTCTACGCCCTCTCTCCGGTCGATTGGCGCCAGCGCCACGGAATCGCCTGAACGCGCGCGCCCACTCGAACCCGGCAACGACCATGCCCAACAATCTCCCCCACCTGTTCTCGCCCATTCGCATCCGCCGATGCGAGATCAAGAACCGGATCGTCTCGACCGGCCACGACACCACGCTCCCCACGACCGGTCTGCCGAACGAGGCGCTGATCGCCTATCAGCGCGCGCGCGCCGAAGGGGGCGCCGGCCTCATCATCCTGCAGGTGGCGGGCGTGCACGAAACCGCGCGCTACACAGCCCGTCTCCTGATGGCCAATACCGATGAATGCATTCCCGGCTATCGGCGGATCGCGCAAGATTGCCATGCGCGAGGCGCGCGCGTGTTCGGCCAATTGTTCCATCCGGGACGCGAGATCATGGAAAGCCAGGATGGCAGCCTGCCCGTGGCCTATGCGCCCTCGGCGGTTCCGAATGAGCGCTTCCATGTCATGCCCCGGCCCTTGTCTCGGGGCCTGATCGGCGAGATCGTCGCCGGTTATGGCGCGGCCGCCAAGCGCCTGCGCGCGGCCGGCTTGGACGGGGTCGAAATCGTCGCCTCGCAGGGATATCTGCCGGCGCAATTCCTCAACCCGCGTCTCAATCTGCGGGACGACGAATATGGCGGCTCTGCCGAAAATCGCTTGCGGTTCCTCCGCGAGGCGATCGCCAGCGCGCGCCGATCTGTCGACGCCGATTGCGTCATCGGCATGCGCATCAGCGGCGACGAGAAGGACCCAGACGGCCTGACCGAGGCCTTGAGCCTGGACGCGATCGTGGCGCTCGCACCCGAGATCGATTATGTGAGCGTGGTCGCCGGATCCTCGGCCGGCTTCGGCAGCGCCATTCACATCGCCCCGCCGATGGCCTTCCAAACGGGTTACGTGGCGCCCTTCGCCGCCCTGGTGAAACAGCAGGTCGCGATTCCGGTCCTCGTTACCGGTCGCGTCAACCAGCCGCAGGAGGCCGAGCGCATCTTGAAGTCCGGCCAGGCCGATCTCGTCGGCATGACCCGCGCCATGATCTGCGACCCGGACATGCCCAAGAAGGCCCAAGCGGGCCGGCTCGACGACATCCGCGCCTGCATCGCCTGCAACCAGGCCTGCATCGGGCATTTCCATCTCGGCTATCCCATCTCCTGCATCCAGCATCCCGAGACCGGCCGCGAATTGACCTATGGAACCTTGAAGCCGATCGCGCGCCCCAAGAAGATCCTGGTCGCGGGCGGCGGCCCGGCCGGCATGAAGGCGGCGGCCATCGCCGCCGAGCGCGGCCACTTTGTGACCCTCCACGAGGCGGCCGAACGATTGGGCGGACAGGCGCTCCTCGCCCAGCAATTGCCGGGCCGCGCCGAATTCGGCGGCATCGTTACCAACCTTTCGCGCGAGATGGAAATGGCTGGCGTTTCGGTGCGCCTGCGCTCGAAAGTCACCCGCGCGATGGTCGAATCCGAGGCGCCCGATGCCATCATCGTCGCCACGGGCGCCACGCCCCGCGCCGCCGAGATCGAGGGCGTCGAGACCGGCCACGTCGTCAATGCCTGGCAGGTCATCAAGAACGAGGTCAATGTCGGCTCCTCGGTGGTGATCGCCGATTGGCGCTGCGACTGGATCGGCATGGGCCTGGCCGAAATGCTGGCCCGCCAGGGCTGCCGGGTGCGGCTTTGCGTCGATGGCTACATGCCGGGCCAGCGCATCCATCAATATGTGCGCGACCATTGGGCGGGAGTGCTGCACAAATTGGGGGTCGAGGTGCAGCCCTATGCGCGGCTCTTTGGGATCGATGGCGGCAGCGTCTATTTCCAGCACGCGAGCGGCGGCGAGCCCATCGTGTTCGAGGGCGTGGACACGCTGGTCGCCTCCCTCGGGCACCACCGCGACGGCGCGCTCGAGCGCGAGCTCGAGGGCTGGCAGGGCGAATTGCATCTGATCGGGGATTGCCTGACGCCGCGCACCGCCGAGGAAGCGGTCCTCGAAGGCCTCAAGGTGGCGGCGGAGATTTAGTTCGCGCCCAAGACCACTTTGAATTCTCCCGCCAAAACAATCGCTTGCCAATTTAACCCGGCCACCAGAATATTTCTTTTCGCGACGCTGTCGAATTCCCCTTGGCCCGAACGTCATTGATGCGGCGGAACATCGGTTCCGGCCCGAACCCAGAGATGGAGACCAATATGAAGTACATGCTTCTGATCTACGGCAACGAGGCCGGCATGCAAAAGGCCAGTAAGTCGGATATGGAGCAGATGTTTGCGGCCTATGGCGCCTATACTGAGGCCATGAAGAAAGCGGGCGCCTTCCTCGCCGGGGATCCGCTTCAGCCCTCGTCCACGGCAACGACTGTCCGGGCCACCGGCGGGAAAACCCAGGTGCTGAACGGTCCTTATGCCGAGACCAAAGAGCAATTGGGCGGTTATTACATCATCGAGGCGCCCGATCTCGATGCGGCCTCGACCTGGGCCAAGCGTTGCCCCGGGGTGAATTACGGCGCCATCGAAATTCGCCCGATCATGGCGATGTAGCCTCGCCTCTTTGATGAGTCTGGAGGAGGGCGAGCTTGCCCGCGCGACCGCGGAATCGGTCGCGCGGAGCAGCTACGGCAAGCTGGTCGCCTTCCTGGCGGTGCGAACCCGCGATGTCGCGGGCGCCGAGGATTCCTTGTCCGAGGCCTTCGCGGCCGCCCTCGCCGATTGGCCGGTTCGGGGCATCCCGGATAATCCCGAAGCGTGGTTGACTACGGTGGCGCGGCGGAAATGGATCGACGGCGTTCGAACGCGACAGAGCGGCGATACGGTGGCCGAGCAACTCCGGTTGTTCGCCGAGGAATTCGCCCTGGCTCTCTCCGGGGAAGTGGCGATTCCCGACCGGCGCCTAGCGCTGATGTTTGCCTGCGCCCATCCGGCGATCGATCCTGCCGCCCATGCGCCGCTCATCCTGCAAACAGTGCTCGGTTTCGATGCCGCGACCATCGCCGCGGCCTTCCTGGTGTCGCCCGCCGCGATGAGCCAGCGCCTGGTCAGGGCCAAACACAAGATCAGGAATGCCGGCATTCCGTTCCGCCTGCCCGAGCGATCCGATCTGGCCGAGCGGTTGGACGGAATCCTGGCCGCGATCTATGCGGCCTTCGCGGAAGGTTGGGCGGATCCGGCCGGCGTGGAGATTCGCCGCCGCGACCTCGCCTTGGAGGCGATCTGGCTGGGCCGCCTGGTCGCGTCACTCTTGCCCGAGGAGCCGGAGGCCCTGGGCTTGCTCGCATTCATGTTGCATGCCGAAGCCATGCGTGCGGCCAGGCGCGATCCAGCCGGGAATTACGTGCCGCTTGCCGAACAGGACACCGCGCTTTGGGACCAGGCAATGATCGACGAAGCGGAAGCTCTACTGCGTGGCGCCAGCACGACCGGAGCAACCGGGCGCTACCAGTTGGAGGCCGCCCTGCAATCGGCCCATGCGATCCGCCGCGTAACCGGAAAATCCGATTGGCTGGCGATCCTGGCGATCTATGACCTGCTACTGGCGCGAACGGGTTCGCCGGTGGTGGCGATCAACCGCGCGATCGCACTGGCCGAAATCGAGGGTCCGACCGCCGGTATCGCGGCTCTTGACGCTGTCAAGGACAGTCCGGGCCTCGTCCAGTATCAACCCTATTGGGCGGCCCGCGCCGGTCTTCATGCGCGCATCGGTGATGTCGCGGCGGCCGAGCGCGCCTACCAACTCGCGATCGGCCTGGAAACCGATCCGGCAATCCGCCGATTCCTGCAGCAAAAGCAAAGTGAGCTGATTTCGGTCTCGATGATCGAGGCGCCGCGCTAGCTCTCACGCAGCGGTTGATCCGCTCACGGCGGCGCATCCGCGCCGGACAAGGCGTTGTGAGATCACCGCCAATGGAGCACACTCCTCCGCGACAAGCCGACCCAACTGGACCCTTCGGATCATGCGGAATTGGCCCCTGGAATCGTTACTGGACCCGGAATCGCGCGAAGGCCGCGCGCGCGGATTCCGGTGGATCCATCACTTGGCTCTGTTCATCGGATTGTGCGCGGTGGTCGCGAGCACCGTGCCGAACGCGCGCATGGCGCAATCGCTGTTGCTGGGCGTGGCGCTGCTGGTCGCCCTCTTCTTCCTGCTGGAATGGCTGATCCGGCTGGTGCGAGCACCCCTGCTCGCCGTGCCGCGCGGCCGCCCCGGGGCAAGGCAGCGATATTTGCTCTCTCATCTTGGCGTGATCGATCTGCTGTCGGGTTGGGGCCTGCCGCTGGCGCTTTTGCTGGACGTGCCGCCCGAGTTGGCCGCCACCGCCGGTGTGATCTGGGTGCTGAAGCTCGCCCGCTACGTCGCCGGCTTCTCGTTGATCGGGCGGGTACTGCGCAACGAGCGCGGGCCCCTCCTCAGCGTACTGGCGGCGTTTGCAATCGTGCTGCTGCTCGCCAGCACGGCGGTGTATTTGCTGGAGCGCGAGGGCCAGCCGGAGGCCTTCGGCTCGCTGCCATCGGCGCTCTGGTGGTGCATCGTCACGCTGACTACCACCGGCTACGGCGATGTTGTTCCGGTGACCGCGTTGGGCCGTGTGATCGCCGGCCTGGTGATGATCCTGGGCATTGCCATCTTCGCGCTTTGCGCCGGTATCGTCGCAACCGGATTCGCGGCCGAGATAAGGCGGCGCGATTTTCTGGGGAACTGGAATCTGGTGGCCAAGGTGCCATTGTTCCAAACGCTGGGCGTTGGCGTGATCGCCGAAGTGGCGCGTTTGTTGCGGCCGCGGCGTCTGCCCGCTGGCGTTCTGCTGCTGCGCAAGGGCGATCCTGGCGATTGCATGTACTTCATCGTCGAGGGCGAGGTCGAGGTGGCGGTCGAGCCGATGCCGGTGCGCCTTGGCGAAGGCGCCTTCCTGGGCGAGATGGCCTTGGTCACCGGCGAGCCACGCAGCGCCAGCGTCACCACGCGTCGGGCGACGCAACTCCTCACTCTCGATATCGCCGATTTTCGAGCACTCGCCGGCCGGCACCCGGAACTGACCCGCGCCATCGAGGCGGAAGCCGCGCGCCGCCGCGCCGTCACGCAATAGCCGACCTTTTTATTTGCCGGTTGCAATCAACCTTCCAGCGGCGACCGGATCAATTGCGACCCAGATGCGCTAGCGGCCCGCACAAACAGATAGGCCTATCCCTTGCGCCGCACTATCAAGTGATCGAGCGAAACGCGCCCCGGCCCCCAAGCCATGACGCCGAGCGCCATAGCTGCCCAGGTTACATGCAGCGGCCAACCATCCGGCACGGTTAGCTCAATGACCAGCGTCATCACCAGGAGCCCCAATGCGGCCAATCGTGTTGCCAGGCCGAGAACAAGAAGGATGGGCAGCAGGATTTCCGCTGAACCGGCGGCGAACGCGAAGACAGCCGGCGCAGGGAAAAGATAGGGACCGCCGGGCAGATGCAGCTGGAACTCCGAGCTAAAAAGCAGCACGGCGACATCGTTCAGTTGCAGGAAACCGTCCCATTTGTTGACGCCGGATCGCCAGAACGGCACTGCGAGACCGCAGCGCAACACGAGCTGGGTAAGAGATGGCCGGGCAACCGCCCGAACGATGGCGTTCGACCGCTCAACGAGCCCGATGATCCTCCGCCATTTGTCAGTGCTGGGGACTTGCGGTTCAATATCCATCGTTATCAGCCTCGCTGATGGATTGCAGTGAAGGAGCCCGCCTCGAGCATTCCGGCGATGTTGGCGGGAAGATCGAATGCCGGGCCATCCGCGAACGCCGCCGCAGCGACCGCGCCGAGCGGTTCGCCCGCGATGAGGCGCGCCAGAAAGACCGCACCGCCTGGTGGTAGGCGCCGCACGATGACCTCCAAATGGGGCCTGGTCACCAGCGCATCCTCCGGCTCGGTCGCCTCGATACGGCCGACTGGACTGTCGCTCCGGTTTGCCGCGAAAATGGTGACCGCCGGAAAACGTGAGCGCACGATCCGCGTCGCAGGATGCGGCGTAAAAATGGCATCGGCCAGCCGGTCTGGAAGGATGGAAGCCAAGGCAAGAGGCGCCAGCGGTTCTGCATCGGCGGCGTGATAGGCGTCGAGCCATGCCCGCTCGATCCGGGCCACATCCGCCAGCCACGGCATCGGCCTTGCATATTCGTAGCGTCCGACGAAATCAGGAAAGTCGCGACCATATTCGAACAGCAGCGGCGAGGTTGGCGGCGTGGCGCGCACATGGAAGCGCGCCATCGCGCGAAAGAAATCCACGCCGGTAATGCGCATGGTGGCCGGGAACACCGCCGCCAGCGCGTCGATGAGACTGACAGTGACGTTGTTGCGATAGACGTTGTAGCGTTTCCTCGCGGCCTTGCCGTTCGGCCCGGCCACCACGGCGGGCGTGGCGCAATCGGGATCGAGCAGTGCCGGAGCAAAGATGGCCGCATAAGAAGGCCGGTCGCCAAAATCCCGCGCGCAACGTTCAACGGGCAGCATAGGCTTCTCGGGGCATGAAACTGTGTGCGTGGCGATCGAGAATCGCCTGCGCGGCGGCGGCCTCCGCCTTGAGGACGTGCCATTCGGGGATTTTGCCGTCCCATTCGACCAATGTTGGTATTGGTCCGTTTTGGCTGATCACGATGTTGAAGAGCTTCCAAACAGCGTCGGCGACCGGGCAGTCATGGCTGTCGATGAGCAGAAGGTCGCCCTCATCGTCCGCCTGTTCGACGTGGCCCGCCAGGTGAATCTCGCCCACATGTTCAAGCGGAAAATCGGCGAGGTAATCGAGCGGGGAGTAGCCGTGATTGGTGGCCGAAACGAAGACGTTATTGACGTCGAGCAGCAAACCGCAGCCAGTGCGCCGGACCAGTTCCCGGATGAAGTCCGTCTCGCTCATGGTCGATTCCGGAAAAATGACATAGGTCGATGGGTTCTCGAGCAGGATCGGGCGGCCGATCGCCTCTTGCACCTCGTCGATGTGATCGGCGACGCGAACGAGCGTCGCCGGAGAGCAGGGGAGTGGAAGCAGATCATTGAAATAAGTCGTGTCGTGGGTCGACCAGGCGAGGTGCTCGGAAACCATCGCTGGCGCATAGCGATCGACCAGCGTCTTGAGACGCCCCAGATGCGCGTTGTCGAGCGGCTGCGGCCCGCCGATCGACGCGCAGACGCCGTGCAGCGATAGCGGGTAGTCGCGGCGGATGCGGGTCAAGGCATGGTGTGGCGGACCGCCCGCGCCCATGTAGTTTTCGGCATGAACCTCGAAGAAACCTTTCTGCTTCCCCCCGGCCAGGATTGCCGTCAGGTGCTCGTGCTTGAGGCTGGTGCCCGCGAGCCCCGCAACGGGATCCGCCGGAAAGCGGAGGGCTCCCGACACGCGCAAATCCAGGCGTGCCGCCGATTCATTCATCGTGGTCTCCGCTTCCCGGCAAGCTGCCTTCCCTTACGACGGGAGGTCGCGGTTCAGCGGCTCGGGCGAGCCCATGCGGTCGCCAGGCCCAGGCAGTTCGATCGTGGCGCAAGTGCCGGCCTGCACGAACTTCCAGGCATTGCCCTGGAAGTCGATGGTCGACATGCCCTGGCATGTCGTGCCAGGACCGGCCTTGCAGTCATTCTGACCCTTGAGCGCGACGCCGTAGCACTGCTCTTTGCTCGCGGCCATCGCCGCATCTGCTTCCGCTTTCGTCAGCGGCCCTGCGAAAGCGGACGACGCAAGGGCGGTGGCGACGGCGCTGGCCAGGACGACCGAGCTCACGGCTGATCTGATAGACATGTTGCTCTCCTTATGCTGTATTTGCCCGCGCGCCATACCTCGGGCGCACGATAGCTAGTTCGATCCGGCGATCCATACGTTACATCGTTCCGGCTACACGATTTCGTGATCATGCGCCCGCGCGGCGTGAACAAAATTTTACTCCATGTAATAAAAGACCGGGCACGAACGTAGTAGGAGAGGAAGGCAGGCTTGGACGGCAGGGACGAAGACGAATTTGCCCGGCTGATACGAGCCGCGATCGCGGGCGATGAAAGAGCCTATGACAGTTTCCTGCGTCAGGTAGCCGGTCTTGTGCGTGGCTTCGCGCGGCGGAAGGCGCAGGGCGGAATCGACCCGGAAGATATCGTGCAGGAGACGCTGCTTGCGATCCACATGAAGCGCCATACGTGGCGGGACGACGCGCCCGTGACGCCATGGGTTTACGCGATCGCGCGCTACAAGCTCATTGACGCCTTTCGCCGCCGTGGCCGCCGGGTGGAGGTCGAGATCGACGAGATCGCCGAAAGCTACGCCCAACCGGAACCTGAGACCGTTAGCGACCGTGAGATTGGCCGCGCCCTCGACACGCTCGCACCTGGCCAGCGTTCCGCCGTGGCAGCGGTTTGCGTCGATGGGCGCTCGATCGGCGACACGGCCAAGCGTCTCGGCACGAGCGAGGCGGCGGTGCGGGTTGCACTCCATCGCGGCCTGACGGCAATTACCAGGAATTTCGGCCGGAGTTGAGATGGATACGAACGAACTCATCAGGACCTTGGCAGCCGACACACGACAGCACCCGGCGTCGCTATCGTCCGTTTGGTGGGGCGCGGTCGGTCTGGCGATTGCTCTTGCCACTGCCGTCTTCTTTGCGACGCTTGGTCCGAGGCCCGATTTTACGACCGCCGCCGAAACGCCGCGTTTTCTGTTCAAATTCGTGGTCACGATTACGCTTGCCGCAAGCGCATTCGGTCTTGCCCGTGCGCTGTCGCGGCCGGATGAGTCCTGGCGCAATGCGATGCCGCATCTCGCGGCCGCCCCGACGCTCATTGCTGTGGCGGTTGTTGTCGAACTCTTTCTTTTGCCGCCAGACACGTGGTCGGCCAAGTTGATTGGCGCGAACAGCATAGCTTGCCTGACCTTTATTCCGCTGATCGGCATTGGCCCACTCGCTGTCTTCCTATTGGCGCTGCGCCACGGCGCGCCAGCGAGACCGGCCCTTGCGGGCACGGTCGCGGGACTGCTTGCAGGCGCCATCGCGGCCACCTTTTATGCCGCCAAATGCACGGACGATTCCCCGCTTTTCGTCGCGACTTGGTACACGATCGCCATCGCCGGCCTTGCCCTCGTCGGAGCCACCGCCGCTCACCGATTTGCTCGCTGGTAGCGGTCCTGGTCGTGACTACCAGAATTGAGAATTTCGAGGAGGCTGGCGGCCCCCACTGGCGCTTCATCTCGCGTTCGATGGGAACAGTGGCGCGGTAAACCTGGCCAGAGATCTGGCGGCGCGACCTACTGGGGAATTGGAATCTGGTGGCCAAGGTGCCGCTGTTCCAGGCGCTGGGTGCCGGCGTGATCGCCGAAGTCGGGCACCTGTCGTGGCCTACCGGCCGGCACCCGGAACTGACCCGCGCCATCGAGGCGGAGGCGGCGCGGCGCGGTGGCGGCAAGAATGCTTCGGCTTGAGTTGAGTGCTGCGATCTTCCGTCAGGTGGGCAAAAGGACCCCGACCGCCTCCAGGCCGGCGAAGGGCGTGGCGGATTCAAAGGGCACGAAGATGCCGTTTCCGCTCGGCTCGGGCGGTTGATCGGGCGCCGGCGCATTCGCGGCAGTCGTCAAGCTCGCAACCTCCGCCAGATAGGATGCCAACGCCGGATCCTCCTCCAGCGACAGCGCGTCGCGCGCGCTCGGCCAGGCCTGGGTCTCATTGTTCCGGTTCGCGCTGGGCGATCCAGGCAAGATCGGCGTGGCGGCCAGCCATTCACCTTCGACCGGCATCGCCGGATTGGCGATTTCGGCCACAAGGATCAACTCCTCACCCTCGGGCAGAAACCCTGCGCCCAACAGCGAACCATTATCCATGAAGCGCTTGATTGCGTCGGTCATTTGCGCCCTCCTCGTCTGTTCAGCACCGAAAGGGTTGTCGCCCCCTTTCGTCTGGCTTTCCGAGGGTTGCGCCAATTCCTTGCAATTTAGTTAAAATTCAAAGCTTTCCCGTTTATTCTTGCGATACTTTGCCGGCGCACCGCCCTTGCCAAATGACCCTTCCCTCGCACCAGACCACGCCGCCCAACACCAGCAGCCCACCGAAGATCTGCAATCCGGTGGGCGTGCGCCCGCCGAGCGCCAGCAGGCCCACGGCGACGACGGGCGAAAGATTGACGAACAGGGCCGCGACCATGATGCCGACCCGTGACACGCCGAAATTCCACAGCAGCAGGCCGAGCACCACCGGGCCCACGACCATCCACGCGAAGATCGCCCCATCCCACCCGCCGGGCAAAGGCGGCGCCCAATGCGCCCACCCGACCACGATGGCCAGGCCATACCCCGCCAGCATCAGCGGCGCCGCCGCCGCCATGGTGTGGGCGGCGATCCTCAACTGCGACCAGGCATTCAGCCAACGGTGGATGGCCAGCGAATACCAGGCCCAGCACCCGGCGGCGACCAGCATCACGAATTCGCCGCCCCTGAGCGTGAGCTCGAGTTGCCCCGCCCGCCAGTCGATACTGGCGAGCGCGCAGCCCACCACCGCCAGCACGATCGCGGGCAGCATCGCACGCTCCATGGGAACCCCGAAGAATACCCGTCCCACCAGGGCGGAAATGATCGGGTTGGCGGCGGCGAGCACGGCGGCGATGACCGGGTTCGCGTGCGCGACCCCGAAGGTGAACAGAAACGCGAAACTGCCGAGGCCGAGCCAACCGGTCGCCAAGACCCGCCACAAAGCCGGCCGTGCGGATTGCCGCGCAGGGCCTTCGACGATCCAGAGTGCCGTGTAAAGCACCGGCACCGCCAGCACATAGCGCGACATCGCCAGAAAAAACGGATCCCAGCGCTCGGACAAATGCGTGATCACGGGGATCATGGTGCCCCAGGCCGCGGCCACGCCAAGCAGCGCCAAGTTCCCGAGCCAGCGCTGGTTCATTGATCTTGCCTGCTAGACCGCGCGAAAAAGTCCCGGCACCCGCATCTAGTACCCGCCGTCGAGAGTAAAAGGGGACGCTACCCTTTTCACGCCTGCGTAGCCCCCCACATGCGGGGGAGATCGGAGAAAAGGGTAGCGTCCCCTTTTCCACGAAAAAGGCCCAGCGCTCGCGCCCGGGCCTGGTCCGTTCGGGGCCGTGATGCTTGCCTCAGCGCGAATAGAACTCGACCACCAGGTGGGGCTCCATGCTGACCGGATAGGGCACGTCGGCCAGTTGCGGCACGCGCGCGAGTTTCGCGCTCATCTTGCGGTGATCGGCCTCGATGTAATCGGGCACGTCGCGCTCCCCCAATTGCGTTGCTGCCAGGACATTCACCATGTCCTTGGCCTTCTCGCGCAATTCGACGAGATCGCCGGCCTTCAACAGATAGGAGCCGATATTGACCCGCTTGCCGTTGACCTTGACGTGGCCGTGATTGACCAGCTGGCGGGCGGCGAACACGGTCGCGACGAACTTGGCGCGATAGACCACCGTTTCCAGGCGCCGCTCCAGAAGGCCGATCAAATTCTCCGAGGTATCGCCGCGCTTGCGCGAGGCTTCGGCATAGAAGCGCCGGAACTGCCGTTCGCCGATATTGCCGTAATAGCCCTTGAGCCGCTGCTTGGCCATCAACTGCAGGCCGAAATCGGACGGCTTCTTGTTGCGCCGCTGGCCGTGCTGGCCGGGTCCGTATTCGCGGTCGTTGAGGGGGCTCTTGGGCCGGCCCCACAAATTCACGTTCAAACGACGGTCGATCTTGTGCTTGGCGCCTAGGCGCTTACTGGGCATGTCTTGTCCTTCCCGCTTCACGCGATGTGGTTGATGTCTCGGCTGTCCGTCCCGGAAACCGCGGATGGCGCGGCCACCGGCGGCTGGGCGGCGCGCGTTTGGCGTCGTCCGGCGAGGGCAAGCGAGGCCGGAATATAGACATCGCGCGCCCTAAGTCAAGGCAAGGGCGGCAGCTCCCAAAGTGCCGGATAAATGTTTATCGACAATGGGTTGCATCGTTTATTCCCGGTCATTTGCCAGCCCATGATCCGATCGGCTAGTGTGGCCTGCGCTTGGCCGGGTGCGAGAAAACCTCCGGCCGGGCGCCAATTCGATCTCAATTTTTCGGGCATCATGAAATACCTCGAGGAATGGCTGGACGAGCGCAAGATCGACGAGGTCGAGTGCCTGGTCCCCGACATGAACGGCATCCCGCGCGGCAAGATTCTGCCGGCGCACAAATTTGCCAAGAGCCTGCGCGAGCATTCGCTTCGCCTGCCGGAAAGCATCTTTTTCCAGACCGTGACCGGTGAATATCCCGACACCGTGGACGAGGGCGTGGGCTCCTACCAGGACCCGGACGTCTATTTGAAACCCGATCCCGACACCATCCGCATCGTGCCCTGGTACCGCGACCCGACCGCCCAGGTGATCCACGACGCCACATACGACGACGGCAGGCCGGTCGAGATGGCCTCGCGCCACATCTTGAAGAAGGTGCTGGGCCTCTACGATGCCAAGGATTGGAAGCCGGTGGTGGCGCCGGAACTGGAATTTTACCTGGTCCAGGTCAACACCGACCCCGACCTGCCCCTGTTGCCGCCGACGGGTCGCTCCGGCCGGCCCGAGACCGGCAGCCAGGCTTATGGCATCGACGCGGTCAACGAATTCGACCACATCTTCGAGGACGTCTACGATTTCTGCGAGAAATCCGAGATCGACGTGGATACGCTGACCCATGAATCCGGCTCGGCGCAGATGGAGATTAACTTCAACCACGGCTCGCCCTTGGACCTCGCCGACCAGGCCTTCCTGTTCAAGCGCACGGTCCGCCAAGCTGCCTTGAAGCATAACATCTACGCCACCTTCATGGCCAAACCGCTTGCCAACCAGCCGGGCTCGTCCATGCATCTCCATCAATCGGTGGTGGAGAAGCGCACCAGCCGCAATCTGTTCTCCGATTCCAAGGGCCGCGACACCTCGCTGTTTCGCCATCACGTGGCCGGCTTGCAGAAATACTTGCCGCAACTGATCCCGATGCTGGCGCCTAACGTCAATTCCTATCGCCGCCTGCGCCCGCAATTCGACGCACCCATCAACGTGCAATGGGGCAGCGACAATCGCTCCTGCGGCCTGCGCGTGCCGATCTCCAGTTCGAGCAGCCGGCGGATCGAAAACCGCCTGGCCGGCGCCGACGCCAACCCCTATCTGGCGATCGCCGGCTCGCTGCTGGCCGGTTATCTCGGCATGGTCGAGCGGCTGAAACCGACCGATCAGATCGAGGGCAGCGCCTACCGCATGGCCCATACGCTCCCCAAGACACCCTATGAGGCCCTGTCCAAGTTCAGTGCCTGCAAGCCGGTCAAGGCGCTATTGGGCGAGCGTTTCGTGAAATCGCTCTACTTCGTGAAGATGTCGGAGCTGGAAGCCTACCAGAACGTCATCTCCTCGTGGGAGCGCGAGCATCTGCTGTTGAACGTATGAGCGCGCGGGCCACCATCGCGCGACCACGGAGCGATCCGAGCGTGTCGAGAATACACACTCGATCGTCATGGCCGGACTCGATCCGGCGATTAATGGATGCCCGTGTCAAGCACGGGCATGACGGGGAAAAGCCAGATTCCACGCAACTGAAAAACGCGCAAGTTCATCTGGGACGCCCCGATGGCTCGACGCCTTCACGTTCGCTTCGCGCCGAGATTCTCATTCTGACCGCGCGGATCAATTTCAATCCCTGAGCCTCGGATCGCGCATGGCTCTTGCCTGGCGTCCCATCGGGACCGCTCGGGCCACCACCCACGACGAAAGAACGCGAACCTAGGATCATTGAACGAGGCATTTCATGACCACTGCTTCCACCAAGCCCAAGCGCAACACCACCGCAATGTGGCAGGCGCTGGACCGCTCCCACATCCATCCCTTCACCGACCATGCCGGCCTGCACAAGATCGGCAGCCGGGTCATCACCCGGGCCGAGGGCACCTATCTCTATGATTCGGAAGGCGAGAAGCTGTTGGACGCCTTCGCCGGATTGTGGTGCGTCAACGTCGGCTATGGCCGCGCCTCGATCGCCGAGGTGGCGAAGCAGCAGCTCCTGGAGCTCCCCTATTACACCACCTTCTTCAAGACAACGACGCCGCCCGTGGCCGAGCTCTCCGACATCCTGGTCAAGCTCACGCCCAAGCAGTTCAACCACGTCTTCTTCGGCCTCTCCGGCTCGGATGCCAACGACACCATCGTGCGCATGGTGCGCACCTATTGGAATCTGAAGAAGCAACCCAAGCGCAAGACCATCATCAGCCGGCAATTCGCCTATCACGGTTCGACCATCGCCTCGACCTCGCTCGGCGGCATGGATTACATGCATGCGCTGGCCGATCTGCCCTTGCCCGGCTTCGTCCATATCCGCCCGCCCTATTGGTTCGCCGAAGGGGGCGGCCTATCGCCCGAGGAATTCGGCCTCCAATGCGCCGACGCGCTCGAGGACAAGATCCGCGAATTGGGCCCGGAGAATGTCGCCGCCTTCATCGGCGAGCCGATCATGGGCGCTGGCGGCGTCATCATTCCACCGATGAGCTATTGGCCGCGCATTCAGGAGATCTGCCGCAAATACGATTTGCTGCTGATCGCCGACGAGGTGATCTGCGGCTTCGGGCGCTTGGGAAGCTGGTTCGGATCGGAGCATTTCGCCATCGAGGGCGCCGATTTCATGACCCTCGCCAAGGGCCTGTCCTCGGGTTATCTGCCGCTCTCGGCGGCGATGGTCAGCGATCGCGTGGCCGAGGCTCTGTCCTCGGGCATCGATTTCAGCCACGGCTACACCTATTCCGGCCATCCGGCCTGTTGCGCGGTCGCGATCGAGAACATCCGGATTCTCAAGGACGAGCGCCTGGTCGAAAAGGTCGCGGGCGAGAGCGGACCCTATCTCACCAAGCGGCTCCGGGAACTGCTTGATCACCCGCTGGTGGGCGAGGTGCGCAATGTCGGGCTGATGGGCGCGATCGAACTGGTCAAGAACAAGAATCCGCGCCAGGGCTTCGATCCCGTGGGCGAGGCCGGCACCAAATGCCACGACCACGCCTTCGGACACGGCCTGGTCATGCGCGCGACCAGGGATACCATGCTGATCTCGCCGCCCTTGACCTGGGGCAAGGCCGAGATCGACGAATTCATGGGCCTCGCCGTGAAGGCGCTCGACCTGACGGCCAAGGATCTCAGCGTGAAATAGGGCGGGGAGCGGAACAAGGCCCGACAGAACGGCAAGGTTTCACCTCGCCCCGACGGGGAGAGGTCGCGAGGGCGTCGGCGCTCGTAGGGCTGAAGGGGCGGCAATCGCGCGCTACCCTCACCCCAACCCTCGCCCGCGCGCGCGGGCGAGGGAGCCACGTTGGGGGCGATTCACGCCAAGAGAATAGTGCCCCGGCCCATCGTCACTTCACCGCGCCCATGGTGAGCCCGCGCACCAGATGGCGCTGCACCAGGAGGGCGAAGATCACGATCGGCAGTGCCCCGATGACGCCGGCCGCCGCCATCGAGGCCCAATCGGTATCGATGCGCCCGATAAGTGTAGCCGCACCCCGCGGCATGGTCATGGCCCTGGGCGTCGCGGTAAGCACGAGCGCGAACATGAATTCGTTGAAGCTCACGATCGCAGCGAAGATCGCGGTCGCGGCCAAGCCCGGTGCCGACAAAGGCAGGGTAACTCGGAGCAAGGCGCCCAGGCGCGAATCGCCATCGACCATGGCCGCTTCCTCGAGATCGACCGGGATTTCCCGGAAAAAACTCTCCATCATCCAGACGCAGAACGTGATGTTGAGCGCGGTATAGGTGATGATCAGCCCCAACCAGGTATCGAGCAGCCGGAGCTTCAGCATCAACAGATAGACCGGGATCAGGATGACGACCGGGGGCACGATGCGGAGTGTGAGCAATGACAGCCCGACCACGCGCTCCAGGCGAAAGCGCAGATGGAACCGCGCGATGGCGTAGGCCGCCGGCGATCCGATGAGGAGCGCCAGGGCGACCGAGATCGAGGTTACGGCCAGCGAATTCACCAAATAGTCGCCGAACTCCCGCTGCGAAAACAGCCGCACGTAATTGTCGAACGATGCTTCGTGCGGATAGAGCGTTGCCTCCTGGGTAATCTCCTTGTTGGATTTCAATGAGGCCGCCACCATCCAATAGATGGGCACCAGCACGATCGCCAATAGCATGGCGATCACGCCCGCGCGCGCGACGCCACCACCCATGCCGGATCCGTTCATGCTTGTCCCATTGACGATTGGCCCGTTCATGCCGGCCCCGCTCATGATTCTCCCGCCCGGCGCAACAGCCGAACCGCGGCCAGCGCGAAAGCCAGCACCACGAGGCCAATGGTCACGAAGAGCGCGGCGGCGTAGCCGGTCTGCTGGAACTTGAAGGCGGTGTCGTAGCCATAGATCGAAATGAGCCTGGTCGCCTCGCCGGGCCCCCCTCGGGTCAGCACGAAGACCTGATCGAAGGTGCCGAACGCATCGATGGTCCTGAGCACGATGGCGATCGCCAGCGTGGGCTTGAGCATCGGCAGCGTATGATCGGTGAAGACGCGCCAAGTCCCCGCGCCATCCACGCGCGCCGCGTCGATCGGTTCCATCGGCAGGGATTGCAAGCCGGCGAGCAGGATCAGGAACATGAGCGGCGTCCATTCCCACACATCGAGCACAACGAGCCCGATGAACGCCTTCAGCGGGTGGCCTAGAATCTGCACCGGCTCGCCACCCAGCGCCTCGGAGATGGCGGTCAGCATGCCGGCATCGCTGGCATAGATCAGCCGAAAAAGGATGGCGACCACGACCGGCGTGATCACCATGGGCATGATCAAAATGGTGCGAAGCCAGCGGATGCCCTGGAACTCGCGCAGGCAAAACAGCGCCAGCGCCAGGCCAAGGACCGTCTCGATGGCGACCGAAAACGAAACAAACCGCAACGTCACCCAGAGCGCGTTCAGGAACTGCTCGTCCGACCACAGGCGCGTGTAGTTCTCGAGTCCGACATCGCGGAGCGGCTTGCCATAACGGTAGAGCTTGGTGCTGGCCCTGATGCCATCCCACAGCGGATACACGAGCACGATCAGCGTCAGCAGCACGCTGGGTGCCAGCAGCAGATAGGGCAAGGCGAGATCCAACCCAGCGCCGCTACGCCGCTCGCGGCCCCTCATCACTCGATCCGATGTCGTCGATTCACCCTCACCCGGCGCGCTCCGCGCCGCTCTCTCCCGGAAGGAGGGAAAAAAAGCGCGACCTCTCCCGCCCCGCGGACGGGGCGTCGAGAGGGCCGGGGTTAGGGTGAATCACCATCGCCGAGACTAAGCGACACACCTACCGCGAGGTCCCTCAGTAATAACCGGCCTGGGTCAGGTACTCGGTCACCTTCGCCGCCGCCGCGTCGAGCGCGGCACCGCCGCCCGAGCCCACTTGCAGCGCCTTATTGAGTTCGATGCCGAGCAATTCCTCGACCTTCGCCCAATCGGGCGTGCGGGGCCTCGGCAGGGCGCCCGCATCCAGTTGTTCGAGCGCGACCGGAATCAGGCGGTTGCCCAGATCGGGTGCTGCAAAGCCGCTGCGCTTGACCGGGATCGAGCCGGCCTGGCCAAGCTTGGCCTGGGTGGCACCGCTGGTGTACCATTTCAGGAACTCGATCGTGCTCGCCTTGTTGGGCGCCGATTTGGGAACACCGGTGATGAAAATGCCCATCTGCGCGATCGCCGAGACCTGTTTCGGCACCACGCCGAAATCGAGTTTGCCGGCCACCTTCGTTTGCTTGGGATCGTCGGCCTTCAGCGCATTGCCGGAATACTGGATGATGGCCCCGGCCTCGCCGCCGAGGATCGCGGCACCCTCCTGGTCGGAATCGAATTCGACCACGCCCTCGGGCGCGTTGGCCTTGAGGGCGCCGACGAAAAACTCCGCCGATGCCTTGCCGGCTTCGGAATTGAAGGCCACGTTCCATTTCTCGTCGAAGAACTGGCCGCCGAAGGACAGGAAAATCGGATACCAGCTGGTGACGATCGGGTTGCCGGCCACGCCGCGGAACACGATCGGATACTTGATCGTGCCGGCCGCCACCCCCTCCTTGCCCTTGGCGATCAGTTCGTCCCAGGTCGCGGGCGCGCCACCGGTGTAGACGTCGTTCCGGTAGGTGAGCGTCTGCAAATCGCCGACGAAGGGAACGCAGATCAGTTTGGGTTCGGTGCTTTCGAAACCCTTCACCCGCGGCCCCTGGCGTGGCGGCCAGTAGCCCATATCGATCATCGATCCGATCCAATCGGGATCGTTGCCGTCGATCCCGCCGGCGCCCAGATCCTCGAGCACGTCGGCGGCGCCGAACTGCGGCACCCACGGATCGTCGAGCAGATACATGTCGTATTGCCCGGCGCCGCTCTGGGCGTCGGCAAACCATTTTTCGAGGGTGACACCGTACTCGTCCTCGAGGAACTCGATTTCGAACCCGCCCTCCGCCTTGGCCAAGGGAATGATCTTGTCCTTGAAGGGCGTCAGCCCGCCATCGGCGAAAGCGCCGATGACCACTTTGCCGCCGGCGGCCTTGGCGGCCCTCGCGGTAGCGAAAGTCGCAAGCATTGTTGACCCGATTGCAAGCCCGGCACCGCTCCGCAGCAGGCGCCGGCGATTCCATCCGCGTCGAGATGGCCTGATATTTGTCATCACTCTCCTCCCTTGTTTTGTGCGCGATGCACCGTTGTTAAACCCGATTTGTCGAAAAAACTGCAATCCGCCGGATCGAAGGCAACGCCGATCGTCGAGCCTACGGCTGCCTTGAAGCCGCGATGGGCGCGCGCCACTAGCCGCTCGCCACCCGCCCGCACGTCGACCAGGGTTTCGTTTCCCATCGGCTCGACGACATAGATTTCGCCCGGAATGGCTTGCGCGTCGCTGGGTGCTACCAAGCGCAGATCCTCCGGCCTGATACCGATTTCCGTGGCCTGGCCGGATTGGCAGGCCGCAATCTGTTCGGCGCCGATCAGCAACCTTGCTCCCGCCACACGCATCCCGCCATTCGCGATCTCGACTCCGAGCACGTTCATCGGCGGCGAGCCCACGAATATGGCGACGAATTTGTTGGCGGGCCGGTCGTAGATCTCGTGTGGGCGCGCGATCTGCTGCACCTCGCCCGCGCGCAAGACCACGACCAGATCGGCCATGGTCAGCGCCTCGGCCTGGTCGTGGGTGACATAGAGCGTGGTGGCGCCCAGCCGGTGGCAAAGCCGCTTGATCTCGCCGCGCATGGTCAGGCGCAACTGCGCGTCGAGATTGGACAAGGGCTCGTCCATCAGGAAGGCGGCCGGATCGCGCACGATGGCGCGGGCGAGCGCCACGCGCTGGCGCTGGCCGCCCGAGAGCTGGCGCGGATGGCGATCCAGCAGATGGTCGATCTCCAGCGCGCTCGCGATCTCGGCGATCTTGCGCTGGCGCTCGTTGGGCGCGATCCTGCGGATGCGTAGCGGATAGGCGATGTTCTCCTTAACCGACATGTGGGGATAGAGGGCGTAGCTCTGGAAGACCATGGCCACGTCGCGGTCGCGCGGTTGCAATCGGGTCACGTCGCGCTCCCCGATGAGGACGCGTCCGGAACTCGGGCGTTCCAGGCCGGCGAGTATCCGCAAGGCCGTGGTCTTGCCGCAGCCCGACGGCCCTAAGAGCGCCAGGAAGGCGCGATCGGGCACGTTGAGATCGAGGCTGCGCAGCGCGACGAAGGAATCGAAGCGCTTCTCGATCGCCTCGTACCGAACGGCGCTCATCTCTTTGCTTTCGCGGTGCTGGCGCGGATCACCAGCGGGTTGGGCGCGATTTCGCGATGCGCCACATGGCGATTGGCGCGCGCGGCCGCGATCACCAGGTCGATTGCGCGGCCAGCCATCTCCATGGCGTTGGAGCGGATCGTCGTCAGCTGGATTCGATGATGCGCGGCCAACGGGATATCGTCATAGCCCACCACCGAAATGTCGCCCGGTACGCTATGCCCGCGTGTCTCCAGTCGATTCATCATGGTGATCGCCTGCACGTCATTGTGGGCGACAATGGCGGTTGCACCGTCATCGAGCTTGACCGGCGCCAACCGGCGGCGCCGGAGCGCGCGTTCCAGGCCCAACCGCCGGCGCTCGCCCGAGTGCTCGCGCAGGCCATGCGAGGCGAAGGTAATTCGGCGATGTCCGAGCTCGAGCAGATGGGCGACGATCGCCTCCATCGCCGCGGCATCGTCGTGATCAATCATCCCCAGCCTGGGATCGTCGAGATCGCCGAGCGATGCCAGGACCACCGGAATGTCGCGGTCGAGCAGCATTGCCGGCAGCGGCGAGCCCAAGGAAACCCCGCCAATGACCACGCCATCCACCCGCCGGTCGATGAGCGCGCGCCCGACCTCGTTCTCGATCGCCGGCGCGCATTCGGTGTGCGCGGCAAGGACCGCGTAACCCCGTGCGCTGGCGGCGCGCTCGACGCCGGCGGCGAGCTGGCCATAATAGGGGTTGGTCAAATCGGGCACGATGAGGCCGATCACCAGGCTCGCGCGCGCCTTCAGCGAGCGGGCAATGGCGTTGGGGCGATATTGGGCCTCGGCGATCGCGCGCTCGACCCGCTTGCGCGTGGTCTCGGCCACCAGCGCGGTGCCGCGAATGACATTCGAGACCGTCGACTTCGACACGCCGGTGCGTTTCGCGATGTCGACCAGGCGGGTCATTCTTCCGCCTCCAGTCGCGCCAGCGCGCGCTTGAGGCCGGCGATCGAGCGCTCGGTGCCCTGTGGGCCGTCATAGCGCGGATCCTCGTGTTCGATCGAAATCACGCCGTCATAGCCGGCCTTGCGCATGGCCCCCAGCAATTTGGCCCAGGTCGCGTCGTCGTGGCCCTCGCCCACCGGGGCGAAATGCCAGGGCGCGCGGGCAGGATCGCCGGGCGGGGCGTAATGCAGCACGCCCTGCGTGCGGATGCGCTCCGGATACATCAGCGTGTCCTTGCCATGCGAATGGCCGATGCGGTTCCCGTGGGCCTCGACGACACTCAAGGGGTCGATGCCCTGCCACCAAAAATGGCTGGGATCGAGATTGAGCCCGATGTTCCGGCCGACGTGGCGGGCGAGTACAGCGAATCCCTCGCTGTTGAAAATCGTGACGCCGGGATGCATTTCCAGGCAGACCATGATTTCCGGCGCTTCCAGTTCCAGCCAGGCGCTGGTCTCGGTCCAGAACGGCGCCAATTCGTGCTCGATCTGCCAGGCGAACAGATTCTCGTCATCGGCCGAGGTCGCCCAGCAGGGGAATACACCGATGGCTCCCCCGCCGGCACCCGCCGGGCAGCCGCTCATGGTGATGACGCGATTGACGCCCAGGGCGCGCGCCAAATCCACTGCCGCGCGGAACCGGGCTTGCGCGTCGGCGCGCTTCGAGGGGCTTGGATGCAACAAATTGCCGGCGGCGTTGACCGCCGAGAGCCGGATTCCGAATTCGCGCATTTCGCCCGCCAGGCGATCGCGCTCGTGCGCGCGCCCGATGGTGGCGAAATCGAGATGCGGGCGCGGCGAGGGCCCCCAGGCTCCCATTCCCAGTTCGAGATCCGTGACACCGCGCTCGGCGCACCAGGCGAACATTTGGCGGCGCGCAAGCTTAGGGAGCGAATCCGAGAAGACACCGATTCTCATGCCCATGCCAACTTTCGAAAATGCGTGATCCATGAATCGCGTCCGTGCTTCCACGAAAGTTGGCACGTGTTACCAATATTCAGTACCCGCCGGCGTGTGCTGGCGGGTGATTTGGTTCGATCAGCCATCGGCGACGGCGGGTACTAGGGCCTTTTGGAATGCGGAAATCAGGAGTGCCACATCGGCGCGCGCCTGCTCGGGCCCGGTCGCGACCGGCGCCTGGCCGCAGGCGGCGTCGTGGAAGGAGCGAAGCTGGTTGCGGAACGCCTCCTCGTAGCTCACGCGAAACTCCTCGGTCGTGAGCGCCTGGCCGCTGCCGCCGGCACGCCGCAACGTGAGGCGCGTCGGCAAATGGCGCAGATAGGGCGAGGGAAAGACGAGTTCGATGATGCGATCGCCACAGTAGATCGTGATGCGCTCGGTGTAATCGGGCACGGCCGGTAGATTGAGGTGGGTCATCGAGACCCGGCCACCCCCAGGCAGTCCGAAAGCCAATTGCACGCCCTTTCCCCGGTCGAACAGCGCGCCATGATCCGCCGCGCTGGGCAGCGCGCATCCCAGATGGGCAAGCATGCCGTGCACCACCGCCATGTCATGAACGAGCGAGGACAGGAAACCACCGCCAAGCGCGCGGGCGCTTGCCTCGTCAAGATTTCGGCCCGCCGCGGCGTTGAGCTGGGCGGCGCTCGTTGCCCGTGCTTCGTCGCGCAACGAGGCGGGCAGATCGCTCGGCCAAGTCATCGGCAGGTGTGCCACGAACGGCTGGTGATCCGGGTCGTTGACCTCGACCGAAATCAGCTTCACCTCTTCGATGCGACCGGGCAGCAGATCGAGCGCGCGGCGATAGGCCGGGTCGTGGCGCTTCATGTAGGCGATCTGCAGCACCTTGCCGGCGCGATCGCTGGCCGCGATCATGCGGTCGCATTCGGCGAGCGAGAGCGCTATCGGCTTTTCGCAGAGCACATGCAGCCCCGCCTCGAGTGCGGCGATGGCGAGCTTAGGATGGAAGCAATCCGGCGCGGCGATGACCAGGGCATCGAGCTTGGCCGAGAGCAGCCCATCGAGATCGGCATGAACCGCTTCCAGGCCGTAACGCGCGCCCACATCGGCGCGCACCATCCGGGAAGCATCGGCCAGACCGACAAAGGCGAAGCGATCGCGCTCTTCCCACAGATAGAAGGCATGTTCCGCCTGCCCGACAAGCCCGGCACCGACCAGCCCAATTCGCAGCCTTTGCATGGAATTGGCCCCATTAGAACGATCCAACCGATGCGATCAAATACGATCCGGACGAAATCGTCAAGCGAGCTTGGAATAGTTCGCCGCGTGGTATTTTGTTTGGCCGATCCTCGATTCTTGCCGGGAGGCAAGCCGGTTCACGCCATGATTTGATCGCATCGGCTTGCGATCGACAGCGCTCGGTAAACTCAAGACCGCCTCAGCCGACGAGCGAAAGGAATTCCTCGAACACACTCTCGTCGATTTCGATTTGGTGCCTTGGCTCGGGAAAGGTTCCGGCGCGAACATCCTTGACGAAATCCTCGATCGCCCTGACGCGGAGCTCCTGGATCCGCGCCAGCTCCTCGCCGATCTCGGCATAGCGCTTGGAATGCCTGGGCTTGTGGCCGGTATTCGTGCCCAGCACATCGCAGCTGAACAGATATTGGGTATCGCAGACCGACCCGCTTCCCATGCCCTCGGTGATCATTCGTGTATTCGCGGTCAGATAGGCCGCGATCTTGACCGGAACGACCTCGATCTCGACCGCCCAAGCGCCGGCGTTTTCGAGGGTCTTCATCTTGCGGTAGACCTCCAATGCCTCCCGCGGATTCTTGCCGATCGCTCGGAAATTGGTCCAGGTGGCCCAATCGGGAACGAGGCCGACATGGCCGGTCACCGGGATGCCTTCCTTGGCCATCGCCTCGAGGATCCGCACGCCCCCCGAAAAGTAGACGGCGTCCGCGCCCATCCCGAGGGCGTCGAAGCCCTTGCGGATCCCCTCTTCCGCGCTGGCGACGGCGCCGTGCATGAGACCGGCCTGGATGAAGGTCAGTGGGGCGGCCGCGCGAATCTTCGGCAGATTGGCATCGATCTCGCAGGAGAACATGTCTATGCCGGCAAGCTCGGCCGCCGCACCCTCTTGCTCGTCGTCGACATGCAGTTCCAGCAATTGGCGCTTTCCCTTCGATTGCAGGAGATCATGGACGGAAGGTTTCTTCCTCACGACCTATTGCCCGCCTGGGCAAGAAGCCGCTTGTTCATCGCTTTCTGGGCCGCATCGGAACCATCGTGGAAACTGCCAAACCAGCGGTCGAGCGGCAAAGAACCGTCGGCATAATTGCACTCGAAATACTTGTGGTGCAGGTAGTGGGCATGGCATTGCGTATCGAAGCCGCTATTCTTCCCGATTTCGATCTTGTCGAACCCGGCATGGCCGAGTGCCGGCGAAAGCCCAGCGTGCATGATGTGAAAGAGCGCGTGGACCGGGTGCGAGGGCACGATCCAATGAATCAGGATTCCGGAGAAGTAGAGCAGATGTTCGACCGGGTGCATGGCCAGGCCCGACCAGGGCCCTGGATTGACGTTGTGGTGGTGCAACTTGTGCACTGTCCGATAAAGAGGCCGCCAGTGAATCAAGCGGTGGATGAGGTAAAAATGCACCTCGCGAATGAGAGGTATCGACAGCATCAACAGGGCGCCATAGATCGGATGCTGCTCCCAACGCACGAACGGAAGGTAGCCATTCGCGTATGACCATAGGGTCAGCGCTTCGAATGCCGTCCACATGGTCAAGCCACTGCCGATCGACCAGATCATGTTGTCGATTGTCTGGTTGCGGAACAGGAAGGCGGGATTGTCGGTGCCCAGCCATTTCGGATGGTATTTGAACCGCGTGCCCTGGGCCTTCCGGACATGGAGCCATAGGTGAAACGAACCATAGAACAGCAGGGCAATCATCACGTTGCGGGCGAGAAGATAGGCGATCCAGCCTGGCTCGAACGACTTCATGGCCTCGAGTGGCGGGGTAAAATATGTCCACACCAGGGTTGCAACGAGCGCATAGAACAGGTTATCCGGCAGGAGATAGCCGGGATAGCCGAATAGCCATCGGAGTACCCCCTTCGGTTTCGCCGGCCAGACGAAGACCGGTGGATACGCGATCGGATTGAAGGGCTTCCAATGGCCACTCTTGTCCCGTGTTCCGTATTTGGTGTCATCCATCTTGCCAGCTCCCGGGCCGGGCGAGCGGATTTCCCTCGCCCAACCATTTTCATCGGGGCCGCGCCGTTTAGCCCGATACGCGGTCATCGCATCGAATTGACCTCATTGGAACGATCCAACCGGCGTGATTTGATGACACCCGGACAGGCTCGTCAAGCGATCCTCGAAACCCTCCCGACTCACTCCGCCATGCCGGCCTTGGCGAGGGCACCCAGGAGATGGTCCAGGTCTCGCCGGTCGCGATAGGGCATGGTGGCGCCGATCCAGCCCTCCCAATCGCCGAGCCGGTCGCCCGGATAATTCGCCATGTCGGTGCGCGCGACGCGCAGGTATTCCTTGAGCCTGCCGCGCGCCTCCTCGATCCGCCCGGCCTCGGCCAGGCTCGCCGCCTGCCAGAGGCGCACTTCGTTCACCTCGATCGTGGACCTGCCCAACGCGGCGATCGCGTCCTCGTATCGTCGGGCGCTGAAATAGACGATCCCCTCGATCCACGGGCCCCATGAAAGACCAAAGGGATTGAGCCGCCTGCCGATGGCGATTTCCTCGACCGCGCGCTCGCCCTCGCCGATGCAACACAGGAAGGCAACATAATTCCATCGCCCGTCGAGATCGTAGGGATTGAGTTCAAGCGAGCGCTCGTAATGGAACGCGGCCTCCGCGTATTCGCGGCGGTGAAGCTTCACCAGGGCGCGCATCCAATGCGCCACGGAATCCGAATCGTCCAGCGCCAGGGCGCGCTTGGTGAATTCCCCTAACTGGCGCATGCTGTTCTCGGGGTCCGGCACCCAATCGCCAATGAAATCGAGATACCAGCAAAGGCCTCAATAGGCATGGGCCTGGGCGTTCGATGGATCGGCCTCGATCGCCCGCAGCAGCAATCCCTTCGCCAGCGCGTTATCCGCCTTGGTGAATTTGAGCCCGTGCGCGCGGGCCCGCAGAATGAGATCGTAGGCCCGCAATTCGTGCGCTTCCAGCCGCGCCGCGCGCTCGCGCGAAGCCGCCTCGACCCGTCCCCCGATGGTCCCCGCGACCGCCCGCGCGATCTCGTCCTGCACGGCCAATACATCGCGAAGATCCCGGTCGTAACGCTCCGCCCATAAATGGTTGCCGCTTGCCGCGTCGATCAGCTGGGCGGTCACGCGCACGCGCTCGCCCACCTTGCGCACGGCGCCCTCGACCACGAATTGCACGCCCAATTCGCGGCCCGCGCGCCGGACATCGATCTCCGCCCCCCGGTACTGGAACGAGGAATGCCGCGCGATCACGAACAGCGACCGGAAGCGCGACAGCTCGGTGATGATTTCCTCGGTCATCCCATCGGAAAAATATTGCTGATCGGCCTCGCCGCTCATGTTGACGAAGGGCAAGACCGCGATCGCGGGCTTCTCGTGGCCGGCCTCGTATTGGCGCGCGGCCTGGTCCGGCAACCCCGCCTGGCGCAGGTTCGCGCGGAAATGCTCCGCATCCTTCGGGTCCTTGTAGGGGGCCATCCGGGGATTCGTACATTTTTGCAGCGTGGCCCCCGGATCGAGTTCGATCGCCCGGGCCACGGCTTTTCGGGCCTGGTCGTCATGATCCAAGGCGGCGTGGCTGGCCGCCAAATAGAGCCGAGCGGCAATCGTATCCAGCAGCCGCAAACTTTCCAAGGTGGCGATGGCTTCTTCATATTGGCGGGCGTCGAATTGGATTTGGCCGAGCTGCAACACCCAATATTCAGGGTAATGCGGGTTGAGGCGCATGGCCTTGCGCACCATCTCGAGGCCATCACGCGAACGCCCGGCATAGCTGAGGCACCAGCCGAAATCGTTGAGCACATCGGCGTCGTTCGGATTGATCTCCATCGCCTTTTCGTAGGCCGCGATGGCGCGATCGTGCCGAGCGCACAGCATGTGATGACCGGCCAAGGCCCAATGACCCCAGGCCTCGTCATCATCGCGGGCGATGGCGAGGGTGGCGAATTCCAGGGCCTTGGCCATGGAATCGGCGGGGTCTTCGCTCCACCCCAAGCTGACATCGCACAAGTGCGTCCAGGCGATCTTCGCGTAGGGCTTCCCGAAACTGGAATCGAGGTCGACGGCCTGATGAAAGCATTCGCGCGCCCTCGCGACGTCCTCGCGGGTGAAGCGGTTGAAGAGATCGATGCCGCGCTGAAAATGATCGTAGGCCTGGAAATGCCGAGGGCCGGGCTTTTCCACCCGTCCTTGCCAGGCCTTGCGCAAACGCCCGCCATAGACCGTCGCCAGCGCGCCGACTATCATTTCCGTCACATCATCCTGGATTGCGAAGATATCCTCGATCAAGCGGTCAAAATGCTCCGCCCACAGATGCCGGCCGGTCGCGCCGTCAATCAGCTGCGCGTTGATCCTGATCCGGTCGTGTGATTTTTGGACACTGCCCTCGAGCACGTAGTGAACGCCGAGTTCCCGGCTCACCTCTTGTATTTTCACCGGCTTGCCCTTGTAGGCGAAGGTGGAATCCCTGGCGATGACAAAGAGGTCGCGAAACCGGGACAGGGCCGCGATGATGTTCTCCGTGATGCCGTCGCCAAAATAGTCTTGCGCGGGATCGCCGCTCATGTTGACGAAGGGCAGCACCGCGATCGAGGGTTTCTCCGGCGGCGAAGGCCAATCCCGCGGCTGGACGCGGGCCTCGGGCGCCACCGGCGCGGTCTGGACCGCCGCGATATTGGCCTTGATCGCTTCCGTCCGCGCCTTGGGCATGGCGCCGAATTCGCGGGCCAGCATTTCGCGGCAGGCCTCGTATTGGCGTATCGCCTGATCCGGCTTCCCCGCCTCGGCCAGGGCCGCGATCAACACGCCATGGGAATTCTCCCGCGTGGGGTCCAGCGCCACTAGGCGCCGAGCGTATTCCACGCGCGCGGCGACACTTGCCCCTTGCGCCAGCCGTTCATGAACCCCGATCGCCAGTTCAAGCAGCCGGTCGCGTTCGCCCTTCGACCACCGCTCGAATTCCTCGGCTCGGATGAAAAACCCGTCCAGGAAGGGGCCGCGATAGAGCAGCGCCGCCCGCTCCCAATCACCGGCATCGCGCGCCGCCGCCGCATGCTCGAATTCGCCGGTGTCGATCGCGATAGCCTCGGGCCGCAAGGCGACCCGATCGCGGTCGATCTCCAGGAAATCGAGCCCGCGTGGGCCGAGATCGCGGCGCAGGCCGGTCAGGGTCTGGCGCAGGCTGTTTTGCGCGTGCTCGATGTCGCGATCGCCCCAGAGCAGCCCCACGATCTTGTCGCGCGAGGCGGCCATGCCGGGACTGAACACCAGATAGGCGATCAGCCCAAGCGCCTTCTTGTTCGAGATCGGCACGCGAGCGCCGTCGGTGGCGATCAATTCGAGGCCGCCCAGCATATCGATCCGGGTTCTGCCGCCTTGATCCGACAATTCGCCGCCTCCCGCTCGATTGCATCCATATAAGCGCTTTTTTCACGGCCCGGCAGCCGAAATCACGCCGGCGGGCGGGCGCGACAAGCGCTCCTCTCACGGTAGGGCGAATAGGTTTTCCCCACCAAGGACCCGGTCGATCCGGACCGGCCGATGATTGGGGAGAAACTGCGATGAAGCGATTCGATCTGCTCGATGTATATGCCACCATTTATCTGCTCGATGTATATGCCACCATTTACGTGCCGACGCGCCTCTACAGCTCGCACACGGAGCGGAACGGCTCCACCCTCGCCTCGGCGCCGGAAGCGCCAAGGCGGCGATGGCCGCCGCGCGCGATCCTCGCGCTATTCCACCGGCCGAAATCCTGCTGACGCGCCCGATTGCCCGGCGGGCCGGGGCGATCAGGCCTGGGCGGGCAGGAGAGCGGGCGCGATCCTGTAGGCGCAGCGCCTAGCGCCCATCTGGATATGCTCGACCCGCTCGATCGAGACGCCCGGTCCCAGCACCTGGCGGAAGAGCTCGAGCTCCGACCGGCACAGGCCTGGGCAATGCGCCGCCGCCTTCCTGATCGGGCAATGGTTTTCAATGAGGAGCGGCGCGCCGTCGGGCGCCTCCTTGAGTTCGGCCATGTACCCATCGGCGCTCCTCAATTCCACGAGCTTTTCGAGTCCGGCGCGAAGCGTGGTTTTTCCAGTCATTACAGCCTTGTAGCGGGCGAGCGTATCGGCCTCGCGCGCGGCGATGATCCGATCCAGCCCGAAACCGCCCCCCGATTCGCGAGCGCCGCGCAGCAATTCGAGCGCCAGATCCGCATGCCCGTTCGGGAACTGGCTGTCGGCCCCTTCCGCGACCGACCAGGCGCGCTTGGGCCGGCCGACCGATACGGCCAGATCCTGGGCCACCACCAGGCCTCGTTTCTGGAGCCGGATCAGGTACTTGCGCGCACCCACCTCGCTGATGCCGATGCGCTTGGCGACAAACCCGGCCGAGACCGGACCGGAGGTCTTCAAGAGATCGAGAATGCGCGGGCCGGTTCCGGGTTTCATGAATTGGATATTAGCAAGGTTCTAATAAAAAAACAAGTATGTTTTTTTAATTCCCTTGATAAAAATACATTTATGTTATTTTATTGTCGAGCCCTTGCCAGAATTTCTCCGACAATCTCCTATCCCGCTCATGGCCGAGACCCATCAAGAGCACGATCGAACGACCTGGCGAGAGCTGCTGCTGGGCGAGAAGCGGGTGGCGACCTGGGCCATCTGCCTCGGGATCGCGCTCCACGCTTTCAACTGGTTCGTCATCAACACCGCGACCCCTTCGGCGGTCTTGGATCTGGGCCGGGCCGATCTCTTGAGCTGGGTCACCGCCTTTTACTTGGTGTTTTCGATCCTGGGATCGTCGGGTGCGGCCTTCCTCAAGTCGCGCATGGGCTTGCGAGCGCTGCTGCCGGGCGCCACGCTGGCGCTCATCTTGGGGTGCTTCGTGATCGCCTTCGCGCCCAACATGTACGTGCTTCTCGCTGGGCGCATCATCCAAGGCATCGCCGAGGGCATCATCTATGCGCTCGCCTATATCATGGCGGCCGAGGTGATCGGGCATCGCGCGCTCCCGCCCTTGTGGGCGCTGATGGCGCTGGTTTGGGCGCTGGCCACGATCCTGGGGCCGATCGCCGCCGGGATCATCATCGATCTCCTGTCCTGGCGCTGGGCGGCGGCCTCGCTGATCGTGCCGGCACTTCTCTTCGTGCGTTTGGGCCTCAAGGTCCTGCCCAAGATGGCGGTCCCGCCGGAGGGAAGAGCACGCTGGCCGATCGGGCGGTTGGCATGTTTGGCGGGTGGCAGTTTGGCACTCTGCGTCGCCAGCGAGGCCGGCCTGACGCCGCTGGCGCTGGCGCTCGGGCTGGGTGCCATCTTCCTCATCTGGCTTGGCCTGTGGGCCGACCGGCGGGCGCAAGCGGGCCTTTTTCCGCGCCGGCTCTTGGCCTTCGACAGCGCCAGTTCGCTTGGCATCTGGCTCTTGTGCCTGATGCTGTTGGCCGATGCCTCGGTCTTCATGTTCGCGCCCTTCATCGTGCAGGTGCATTTCGGGCAATCGGCGCTGATCGCCGGCCAGGTCGCCTCGCTGACCGCGATCGGCTGGTCGGCATCGGCCCTGATCGTCGCCCGGGCGCCACAAAAGGTGGCGCCGCTCCTCATCGTCGCCGGTCCGCTTCTGCTGGCGCTGGGCATCGGCGGGATCGCGGCCAGCCTCTCGTTGCAATCGCTGGCCGGCATGGGCGTGGCGCTCGTGGTCAATGGGCTGGGCTTCGGCGTCTCGCACGGCTTCATCACCCAGCGCACCATCGCGCTGAGCGCCATCGGCGAGGAGGATGTGACCTCGGGCGCCATTCCGACGATCGAGGGATTGGGCTCGGCCCTGGGCGCGGCCTTGGCCGGTATACTGGCGAGTGCCGCCGGGTTTCCCGCGCTCGAGGTCGGGCTGTTTCCCTTCGTCGTCGCGACCGTGATCGGCACCGGGTTGGCCTTGCCGGGGATCTGGATTGCCATGCGCTTCGTGGCGCCGCATTGGAGCATCGGCCGGGCATGAATCGATTTTGTTGTTTGTCATGCCCATGCTTGGACCGCGAGCATCCATGGATTGCCGGATCAACCCCGGACTTGGGTCCCTACGGCCGGGCATGACGATTCGGAATAGGGTGTCCGGCGATGTGCAAAACGAAGTAGCTTCGCGCATTGCTGGCTGGAGACATGCATGAGTCAACGCGTGACGTGGTTAGTTCTGACACTGGCCGCCATCTCCATGGCGCTCTCCTTCGGCATTCGCACGACCTTCGGCGTGTTCGTGCCGGTGATCGGGGCGGAGCTCGGCTGGAGTGTGGGGGGATTCGCGCTCGGTTGGGCGGTGCAGAATCTCTTATGGGGCGCATTGCAGCCGGTCGCGGGCGCCATCGCCGATACGAGAGGCCCGCGGGGCGTGGCCTTCGCCGGCGGCGTCACCTACGTGGCCGGGCTGTGGCTGATGGCCTTCGCGCCCTCGCCGCTGGTCTATGGGTTGGGGAGCGGTCTGCTGGTCGGCGTCGCCTTGGCCGCGGGCGGAATGTCGGTGGTGCTGGGCGCCATCATGCGCGAATCGTCCCCGGAGAAGCGCGGGCTCCATGCCGGCATCGTGACCGCGGGCGGATCGCTGGGCCAACTGTTTTTCCTGCCCACGACGGGTGCCCTCATCGAAGGCGTGGGCTGGAAATCGACGCTGATCGTGCTGGGGTTCTGCGCGGCCGGCATCGCGCTCTGCGCGCTGGCGTTGCCCAAGGGCGGGCGCCACTCGGCGGCGCATGTGGGCCCGGCCCAAAGCATCAAGGAAGCCTTGCGCGAGGCCGTGGACACGCCCTCGTTCCTCCTGCTCGTCGCCGGGTTCTTCGTGTGCGGGTTCCATCTGGCCTTCATCGCGTTTCATTTGCCGCAATTCGCCGCCCTTTGCGGCCTGGCGCCGAGTGCCGCGACCGATGCGCTGGCCTTGGTCGGCCTGTTCAACGCGATCGGGTGCATCAGCCTGGGCTGGCTCATGAGCCGGGCCAAATCCAAGTATCTGCTGAGCGGGATTTATTTTCTGCGGGCGCTGGCGATCGCGGTTTTCATCTTGGCTCCGGTCACGGAGATTTCGATCCGCGTGTTCGGCGCCGCCTTGGGGCTGCTGTGGCTCTCGACGGTCGCGCCCACGAACGGCCTGGTCACCAAGATGTTCGGCACGCGCTACGTGACCATGCTGTTCGGGCTGGTGTTCTTCAGCCACCAGGTCGGGGGCTTCATCGGCGCATGGCTCGCCGGCTGGCTCTATGACAATACCGGCACCTATGATGTGATCTGGTGGATCTCGGTGGCACTGGGCGTGTTCGCCGGGCTCATCCATCTGCCGATCCGGGAGAGCTGGAGCCCGCGCATCAGGAGCGCGCCGGCTTGATCGTCGAGAATCCGCGGGCGCTGAAGGCGGCGTTGAAAAGGGGCGAGCGCCTGCTTGGGTTGGATGTGGGCGAGAAGACGATCGGCTTGGCGCTGAGCGATCCCGGGCTCATCGTCGCCTCGCCCATCGACACGATCCGAAGGACGAAGTTCGCGCGAGACGCGAGCGAGTTGTTGGCGCTCGTCGATAGGCGCCAGGTGGGTGGGCTGGTGATCGGCTTTCCGCTCAACATGGACGGAAGCGAAGGCCCGCGCTGCCAATCGGTCAGGCATTTCGCCGAGAACTTGATGCAAAAGCGCGATCTGCCGATCCTGCTGTGGGACGAGCGGCTCTCGACCGTGGCGGTCACGCGCGGCATGATCGAGGCCGATCTGAGCCGCGCCAAGCGCGCGCGCGTCGTCGATCAGGCGGCGGCGGCGTTCATCCTCCAGGGAGTGCTGGATGGGATGGGAAGGGGCTAAATTCGGCGGCTGGTCAAAATTACTTCAGAACCACGAAGTGGCGCCGACAGGGAAAGCGAAATGGTCAGCCAATTACCAGCTCTGTGCAACCTGCGGATATGATGGAGAAAGCTCGTGGCCAAAGCCCACATCCCCACAGGTCCAACATCCGCGAAAAGCGATCAAAATGATTGAGGTTTTGGCAGCATGATCGGCAACCGGAATACACCTTAACTCAGCTGCCAACCTGTCCGGCCAAGTGGGACCACCTCAGTTTCCGGGAACTGCCGCGTCATTTTTCGCTTCGAGGGGAGCCATGCCCGCGATGTGGACCTTGTCGATTATCATTAAGAGGACTGCGACATGCTGATGAAGCAACCGCCGCATCCGGGCCAGTCGGTCCGGCTCGATTGCCTGGAGCCGCTGGGGCTCAGCGTGACGGCGGCGGCGGCGAAGCTCGGCGTCAGCCGCAAGCAATTGTCCGACATCGTGAACGGTCATTCGGGCATTTCCCCAGAGATGGCGATCCGCCTCGACAAGCTATTCGGCGGCGGCGCCGCGACGTGGTACCGGCTTCAGGCCGCCTACGACCTCGCGCGGGCGATGGCGAAGGCCGGCAAGATCCGGGTCAGAAAGCTGTCACGGGCGGCGTAGGGACAGGCGTCCCGCGACAAATACCCTCACCCGCCTTGGCTCGCGCTCGGCACACTCTCGACGCCAAGCGGGCGAGGGAAAGTACGTGGCGCCGTCTCGACGCCAAGCGGGCGAGGGAAAGTACGCGGCGCCGTCTCGACGCCAAGCGGGCGAGAGAAACCGGGCCGCGCTTGATTTTGGGCGCGTAAGCCCCGAAAGTGCGGGCCATACGCGCGCCCCAATCCGCCTCACGGAGTTTCCCAGCATGTCCGGCCCGCTTTCGGGAATTCGCGTCTTCGATTTGACCCGCATCCTGGCCGGGCCCACCGGCACCCAGATCCTGGGCGATCTCGGCGCCGACGTGATCAAGATCGAGCGCCCGGGCCAGGGCGACGACACCCGCAAATGGGGCCCGCCCTTCGTGAAGGACCGTGACGGGAAGGACACGTCCGAAAGCGCCTATTACCTCGGCATCAACCGCAACAAACGCTCGGTCACGTTGGACATCGCGGTCCCCGAGGGCCAGGAACTGGCGCGCCGCCTGATCGCCAAGTCCGATGTGCTGGTCGAGAATTTCAAGGTCGGCGATCTCAAGCGCTACAATTTGGGCTACGACCAGCTCAAATACGATTATCCCCGCCTCATCTATTGCTCGATCACCGGCTTCGGCCAGACCGGGCCCTACGCGCCGCGCGCGGGCTACGATTTCCTGGCCCAGGGAATGGGCGGGATCATGTCGGTGACGGGCGATCCCGCCTCGCCCCCGCAAAAGGTCGGCGTGGCGGTGACCGACATCCTGTGCGGGGTCTATGCGGTGGTCGGCATCCTGGCCGCGCTCCAGCACCGGCATTTGAGCGGGCGCGGGCAAATGGTGGATCTGGGCCTGCTCGACACCCAAGTGAGCTGGCTCGCCAATATCGGCATGCATTTCCTCACCTCGGGCGAGGTGCCCAAACGGATCGGCAACGACCATCCCAACATCGTCCCCTATTCGGTGGTGCCGGCCGCGGACGGGTTTTTCATTTTGGCAATCGGCAACGATGCGCAATTCGAGAAGTTCAGCATCTTCGCGGGCCACCCGGAATGGGCCATGGACGAGCGCTTCAAGACCAATCCTTCGCGCGTGCGCAACCGCCAAGAAATCTATCGCCTGATTCACGAGGCGACCGCTAAGAGACCCCAGGCGCATTGGGTCGATGGGCTGACGGAATTGGGCGTCCCCTGCGGCCCGGTCAACAACATCGACCAGGTCTTCGCCGACCCGCAGGTCATAGCGCGCGAGATGAAGATCAGCATGCCCCACGCGATCGCGGCAAAGGGCGAAATCGATCTCATCGGCTCGCCCTTGAAGTTGAGCGAGACCCCGGTCGATTACCGCCTGGCCCCGCCATCCTGCGGCGAGCACACGCAAGCCGTGTTACGCGAGTTGCTGTATCTCTCGGATGGAGAATTGGGAGCGCTCAAGGCGCGGAACGTTATTTGAGTGGCAGAGGACAGATGTCAGATGTCAGATGTCAAAATGGCTTGATCCCGCGAAAACTGACATCTGGCATCTGACATCTGACATCTGGATCATTGACCCCTGCCCGCGCCCGACTATGATGCCCACCCGATGAATGGGGCCCCCGCAATCAATTCCTTCTTCCCCCACCGCCATCTGCTGGGCATCCAGGCGCTTTCCACCGACGAAATCTCGCGGCTTCTCGATCTCTCCAATTCCTACGCCGATCTGCCCCGCGACGACGAGCGTGCGCGACGGCTGTTGCGAGGGCGCACCATCATGAATCTTTTTTTCGAGGCCTCGACCCGCACCCGTACCTCGTTCGAGATCGCGGCCAAGCGCCTGGGCGCCGATGTCATCAACATGTCGGTCGGCGCCAGCGCCATCAAGAAGGGCGAGACGCTCTTGGATACCGCGATGACCTTGAACGCCATGCGCCCCGACGTGCTGGTGGTGCGCCACGGCGATTCTGGGGCCGCCAATCTTCTGTCGCAGAAGGTCGATGGCTCGGTCGTCAACGCCGGCGACGGCAGGCACGAGCACCCGACCCAGGCGCTCCTCGACGCGCTCACCATCAAGAGGCGGCTTGGAAGGCTCGAAGGATTGCTGGTCGCCATCTGCGGCGACATCCTGCACAGCCGGGTCGCGCGTTCCAATATCTTGCTGTTGAACAAGATGGGGGCGAGGGTGCGGGTGATAGCACCCCTGACGCTCCTCCCCTCGCGGATCGAACGCATGGGGGTCGAGGTCTTCACCGACATGAGGAAGGGGTTGAAGGACGTCGACATCGTCATGATGTTGCGCCTGCAGCAGGAGCGCATGCAGGGCGCCTATGTGCCCTCGATCCGGGAATACTTCCATTTCTTCGGCCTGGATTACGAGAAGCTGGCGGTGGCCAAGCCCAACGCGCTCATCATGCACCCGGGCCCGATGAATAGGGGCGTGGAGATCGATTCCGAAGTCGCCGACGACATCAACCGATCGGTCATCCGCGAGCAGGTCGAAATGGGCGTGGCCGTGCGGATGGCCTGCCTCGATGCCCTCACCCGGCCCTTGACGGGCAACCGGCCATGATCCCGGACATCATGATTCCCGACAAGGCGCCACGCAAGCAGGAGCGGCCGCTGGCGCTCCTCAACGCGCGGCTCGTCGATCCCGCGACCAATCGCGACGAGATGGGGGGCGCGCTGGTGGAGGGTGGCACGATCCGCGAACTGGGGCCGGCGATCTCGCGGGCCAATGTCCCCGAAGATTGCGAGATCGTCGATTGCCACGGCCAAGTGCTGGCGCCGGGCCTCATCGACATGCGCGTGCAATTGCGCGAACCCGGCGAGGAGCACAAGGAGACGATCGAGAGCGCGAGCCGGGCGGCGGCGGCCGGCGGCGTCACCTCCATGGTCGCGCTGCCCAACACCCTACCCATCATGGACGATGTGGCCGGGATCGAGTTCATCGCGAGACGCGCGCGCGAGATCAAGCGCACCAAGATCTATTGCTATGGCGCGTTGACCAAGGGGCTCGAAGGCCACGATCTGGTGGAGATGGGCCTGCTCGCGCAAAGCGGGGCGCTCGGCTTCACCGACGCGCTGAGCGCGGTCGCCGACGCCCAAGTGATGCGCCGCGCGCTTACCTATGCCAGAGGCTTCGATCTCCTGGTGATCCAGCACCCGGAGGAGCCGGCCCTTGCCCAGGGCGGCGCCATGAACAACGGCGAATTGGCGACGCGCCTTGGCCTGCCCGGCATTCCTGCTTGCGCCGAGGTGATGATGATCGAGCGCGATCTCCATCTGGTGCGGCTATCGGGGGCGCGCTATCACGTCGCCCATGTCTCGACCGAAGCGGCGATCGAGGCCATCAGGCGCGCGAAGAAAGAAGGCCTGCGCGTAACCTGCGACACCGCACCCCCCTATTTCTCGCTGAACGAGGTGGAGATCGGCGATTATCGCTCTTTCGCCAAGCTGTCGCCGCCCTTGCGCGGCGAGGCCGATCGGCGCGCGATCGTGGCCGGGCTGGCGGAAGGCGTGATCGATTGCATCGCCAGCGATCATGCGCCCCATGACGTCGAAAGCAAGCGCCTGCCCTTCGCCCAGGCCGAGACCGGAGTGATCGGGCTCGAGACCCTGCTGCCGGTCAGCCTGGAGCTCTATCACAAGGGGGCGATGACGCTAGGCGCCTTGTTGCGCGCGATGACGCACCACCCGGCGCGAATCCTGGGCCTGCCGCAAGGGCGCCTGGCCAAGGGGACGCCGGCCGATCTGGTGCTGTTCGACCCCGACCGGCCGCGCAAGATCGATGTCGCGCGCTTCCGCTCCAAATCCAAGAATTCGCCCTATGACGGCAGGCCGGTGCAGGGAATGGTCATGCGCACCATCGTCGATGGGCGGAGCGTGTTCGTGGCCGAGAGCGAAGGATGATGGGGGCCGAGAAATGACCGGGGCGCTGCAATTCGTGCTGGCACTGCTTGCCGGTTATCTTCTGGGTTCGATCCCGTTCGGGCTTCTGCTCACGCGGGCGGGCGGGCTGGGCGATATCCGCAAGGTGGGTTCCGGCAATATCGGGGCGACCAACGTGCTGCGCACGGGTCGCAAGGACCTGGCCCTGGCCACGCTTCTCCTCGACGGGGCCAAGGGCGCGGCGGCGGTCCTGGTCGCGCGCATGATCGGCATGGAGCCCATGATCGTGCTGGTCGCAGGCGGAGCCGCCATCGTCGGGCACCTGTTTCCGATCTGGCTCGGCTTCAAGGGCGGCAAGGGCGTGGCCACGACGCTGGGCACGCTGATCGCCGCTGATTGGATGCTGGGGCTTGGCGCCTGCGTGCTCTGGGCCGGAACGGCAGCGCTCTTTCGGTATTCGTCGTTGGCCGCCCTGGTCGCGGTCGGGGGAGCGGCCGTGCTCGCGCTCTTGTTGGGGCGCGTGGACCAGGCATTGCTCGCGGGGTTCGCCGCGATCCTGGTCTTCCTCCGCCATCGCGAGAATATCAAGCGCCTGCTGAAAGGCACGGAGCCCCGAATCGGCAGCCGCAAGCCCGAGCCGACCTAGGGCATGGCGCCCGCCGCCCAATTTTCCCTGTTTGGGCCAGAATGTTTTTCCGCTAGTGTCGAACGATCGGTGCTTCGATCGGATGCGGCCCCATGAACCTGAGCCCGGCGCAACTGGAACGTTTCGAGCGGGATGGATTCCTGATCTTGCCCTCGCTCTTCTCGGCCGCCGAAATCGCCATCCTGTCGCGGGAACTTCCGGCACTCTTCGCCGAGGATACGCCGGCCAACTTTCGCGAAAAGAACAGCGGCGTGGTGCGGACCGCGATGGGCCTGCACCTGCGCAACCCCGTGTTCGACCGGCTGGTGCGCCACCCGCGCTTCATCGGCCCGGCCATGCAATTGGCCGGCGACAATCTCTACGTCCAACAGGTCAAGGTAAACGTCAAGGCGGAATTCGGCGGCGAGGCCTGGCAGTGGCATTACGATTTCGCGACCCATCGCGGCGAGGACGGATCGCCGGCGCCGCTGGCGCTCAATCTCCATGTCTTCCTCGATGACGTGAACGAATTCAACGGGCCGCTCTATTTCATTCCAGGCTCGCACCGACATGGCCCGGCGCCCTCGACGCTCGACACCGCGACGACCAGCTATCCGCTCTGGTGCGTTGACAACGACACGGTGGCAAGCCTCGTGGCCGAGGGCGGCATCGTCGCCGCCAAGGGCACGGCGGGAACCGGGCTCGTCTTCGGCGATTGCCTGGTGCACGGCTCGCCGCCGAACATGTCGCCCTGGCCGCGCCGGATCTTCTCGCTGATCGTGAACCCGGTCGCCAACGCGCCCACCAGGCGGCGCCGGCCCGACCACCAGCACCATTACGATTTGACGCCGATCGTGCCGCTCGCCGACGACTGCCTGGTCGGTACTTCGCGCGCCGCCGAGTGATCGGCTGGCGGGAAGCCCGAACCGAAGTAAATTGTAAAAAATACTCGGTGATCTACTTTAGACGGCATGATGGTGGCACCCGCGAAGTTGCCGGAGTTGGAACGAATCGAGCGCCTGCGCCTGGCACGCTCCGAAGGCGTGGGCCCGGCCACCTGGCGCCGGCTCGTCGCCCGCTTCGGCACCGCCGCCGAGGCGATCCGGCATTTGCCCGAATTGTCGCGGCGCGGCGGCAGGGCGCAGCCGCTTCGCCCCTGCCCGCCAGCCACGATCGATGCCGAAATGAACGAGGTGAAGCGCCTGGGCGCGTGCCACATCATCCTGGGCGAGGCCGATTATCCCTGGCGCCTTGGGGCGATCGACGACGCGCCGCCCGTGCTGGTGGTACTTGGCGGCACGCTCGGGAACGATCGCTCGATCGCCATCGTGGGCGCGCGCAACGCCTCGGCGAATGGTAAGCGCATCGCCCAGGATCTGGCGCGCGATCTCGCGGCCGCGGGTTTTTGCATTGTTTCGGGTCTCGCGCGCGGGATCGACGCCGCCGCCCATCAAGGCGCACTCGGCGCGGGACCTTCGGGCGGGGGCACCATCGCAATCGTGGCCGGCGGCGTCGATGTGATCTATCCCCGGGAAAACGCGGACCTCACCCAAGCAATCGCCGAGGTGGGCGCCGTCGTTTCGGAAATGCCACCCGGATTGCAGCCGCGCGACATCCATTTTCCGCGCCGCAACCGGATCATCGCCGGGCTCTCGATGGGCGTCATCGTGGTCGAGGCGGCGACCCGCTCCGGTTCGCTCATCACCGCGCGGCTGGCACTCGAACAGGGGCGCGAAGTGATGGCGGTTCCCGGCTCGCCCTTGGACCCCAGATGCCGCGGCGCCAACCGGCTGATTCGCGAGGGCGCCCTACTGATAGAGGAGGCGGCCCAGGTGATCGAGGCCCTGGAGACGCTCCCTGGGCGCGGGGGCGCACCTGAATTCGATCGCAACGAATACAACCAATCCATTGATTCTGCGTTAAATTCAGAATTGGACCGGGTGCGGCGCGAGATCCGCTCGGCCTTGGGCCCCTCGCCGGTCGCGGTTGACGAATTGCTCCGGCAGTGTCAATCCTCCCCGCCCGTAATCGGGCAGGTGCTCCTGGAGCTGGACCTGGCGGGCCGGTTGGAGCGCCATCCCGGCAATCGCGTGTCACTGATCGTCGGCGCCTGAACCGCTCCCGTTTCCGGGATAGGGCGCCGGGCGGCCCAGGCTCGGCTGAACCGGTTTTGAGAACAGGATTGGCGTGCGAAACTCATGAAGGTCGTCGTCGTCGAATCACCGGCCAAGGCCAAGACCATCAACAAATACCTGGGCGATGGCTATCATGTCCTCGCCAGCTTTGGCCATGTGCGCGATCTGCCGCCCAAGGACGGCTCGGTGCGCCCGGAGGCCGGTTTCGCCATGGAATGGGAAATCGAGGGCCGCGGCGCCCAGCGCCTGAAGGAGATCGCGGCGGCGGTCAAGGGCGCGGAAAAACTGATCCTGGCGACCGACCCCGACCGCGAGGGCGAGGCCATCTCCTGGCACATCGTGGAAGCCTTGAAGGGCCGGCGGGCGCTGGACAAACTCCCGATCGAGCGGGTCGCCTTCAACGAGATCACCAAGCGCGCGGTCATGGAGGCGATCGCCAAGCCTCGGGCCATCGACCAGGAACTGGTTGACGCTTATCTGGCGCGGCGCGCGCTGGATTACCTGGTGGGGTTCACGCTCTCGCCGATCCTGTGGCGCAAATTGCCCGGCAGCCGGTCGGCGGGGCGCGTGCAATCGGTGGCGCTTCGGCTCATTTGCGAGCGCGAGGCCGAGATCGAGGCCTTCCGGGCGCGCGAATACTGGACCATCGAGGCCGAGTTCAAGGCGCCCGACGGCCAGGTGTTCGCCGCGCGGCTGACGCATCTCGGGGCCGAGAAACTCGAGAAATTCGATCTTTCGAACGAGACGCAAGCGCAAGCAGCACTCGCCAAGGTGCAAACGGGTGCCCCCTATCGCGTGAGCGAGGTCGAGCGCAAATCGGTCAAGCGCCACCCCTTCCCGCCCTTCACCACCTCGACCCTGCAGCAGGAAGCGAGCCGCAAATTGGGCTTTGGCGCGAGCCAGACCATGCGCATCGCCCAACGGCTTTACGAGGGCATCACCATCGGCGGCGAGACGGTCGGCATCATCACCTATATGCGGACCGATGGCGTGCAATTGTCGGGCGAGGCGATCGGGGCCAGCCGCCGGCTGATCGAAGGCCAATACGGGGCCGAGTATTTGCCGAGCCACCCTCGCTTCTACAAGAGTGCCGCCAAGAACGCGCAGGAAGCCCATGAAGCGATCCGGCCGACCGATCTTTTTCGCCGCCCGGACCAGATCCGCCGCTATCTGCGCGAGGACGAGGCGAGGCTCTACGACCTCATCTGGAAACGCACGCTTGCCTCGCAGATGGAAAGCGCCGAGCTCGACCAGGTGGCAATCGACATCGTGACCTCGAATGGTGCCGCGCGGCTGCGAGCGACCGGATCGGTGGTCAAGTTCCAGGGGTTCCTCACGCTCTACCAGGAGGATCGCGACGACCCGCAAGAGGAAGACGACAGCGGCAAGCGGCTCCCTAATCTCCGCCAAGGCGATGGCGTGGAATCGAGATCGGTGAAGCCGGAGCAGCATTTTACGCAGGCCCTGCCCCGCTACAGCGAGGCCAGCCTGATCAAGCGCCTGGAAGAACTGGGGATCGGCCGGCCTTCCACCTATACCTCGATCCTGCAGACGCTCGAGGACCGCGCCTATGTGAAGCTGGAGAAGCGGCGCCTGATTCCCGAGGATCGCGGCCGCCTGGTGACCGCGTTCCTGACCAGCTTCTTCGAGCGCTACGTGGAGTACGGATTCACCGCCGATCTCGAAGGCAAGCTCGACGACATCTCGGGCGGGCGCGTGCGTTGGAAGGACGTGCTCCGGGATTTCTGGATGGATTTCAGCCGCCTGCACCAGCCGGCCGAGGACGCCGATGGGGCCGTGCCTTCGATGGGCGACGCGGTCGCATTCCTCGATTCCGGCATCGGCACGCGCACCAAGGTGATCGATTCCTTGAACTTGTCCTTGGCGCCGCATTTCTTTCCCGCCGACGGGACGGGCAGGAACCCGCGTCTGTGCCCTGGCTGCGCCAAGGGCGAGCTCGGCATCAAGCTCGCGAAGAATGGCCCCTTCATCGGCTGCTCGCTTTATCCGGAATGCCGCTACACGCGCCCGCTTGCGGTCGCCGACGGGAATGAGCCGGAGCAGGTGGGTCCCAAGATTCTGGGAAAGGACTACGCCAGCGGGCACGAAATTTCGCTGCGCAAGGGGCCCTACGGATTTTATGTGCAGGCCGGCGAGGGCGAGGGCAATGGCGCCAAGCCCAAGCGCGCATCGCTGCCCAAGGCGCTGGAACCTGAGCAGGTCGATTTCGATGTCGCGATGGCGCTGCTGGCGCTCCCGCGCGAATTGGGCAAGCACCCCGAGACCGGCGACATGATCCTGGCCGGGATCGGACGCTTCGGCCCCTACCTGAAGCACGCGGGCGCGTTCAAATCCATCCCGAAGGACGACGATGTGCTCTCGATCGGCTTGAACCGGGCGGTGAGCCTGCTCGCCGAGCCGTCGCGCGGGCAAGGGCGGCGGGGCGGGGCACCACCGGGCCGGAAGCTCGGCGAGCATCCGGCGGACAAGCAACCGGTCACGATTCACGAGGGGCGCTATGGCCCCTATGTGAAGCACGGCACGATCAACGCCACGCTGCCCAAGGGCGTCGAGCCCGCCACGCTGACGTTGGATCGGGCGATCGATCTCATACAGGCTCGTGCGGAGCGCGCCGGGCCGAGCAAGGGCGCGCGGCCAAGGAAGGCGGCGAAAAAGGCCGCCGCGGAAAAACCCGCCAAGAAAATGACGGCGACCAAGGCCGCGCCCAAGGCCAAGGCCGCGCCCAAGCCAAAAAAGGCGCCCAAGAAGGGGGCGTGAGGCTGGCGGCGATCCATCGCGCCTTTTTTGGTTCGCTCGATCTGAATCGGCCTTCCCATGGTACAATTTCCCATGCTACTTTCCCTGTTTGTTCTGGCGAGAGGTCATGAACAACTCCACGTCGATTGAATGGACAGACGCGACCTGGAACCCGGTGACTGGCTGCACCAAGATCAGCGCTGGGTGCGACCATTGCTATGCCGAACGCTTCTCCGAGCGGTTCCGGGGAACACCGGGCCATCCATTCGAAACGGGTTTCGATCTGACGCTGCGTCCCCTGCGGCTCGATCAGCCTTTGCGGTGGCGAACGTCCCGAATGATCTTCGTAAATTCCATGAGCGATCTCTTTCACAAGGAAATACCGAAGGATTTCATCGCCGGAGTTTTCGACACCATGGAGCGCGCCAACTGGCACATTTTTCAGATTCTAACCAAGCGCTCGTCGCTGATGCGCGATTTCTTGCACCATCGCTACCTCGGAACTCGCGGCCCCCGGCACATGTGGTTCGGCGTTTCCGTGGAAGACGGAAGCAAGAAGTCCCGGATCAGGCACCTTCAAGAAGCACCGGCTGGCGTGCGCTTCCTGTCGATCGAACCACTGATTGGACCCATGGGCAAGCTTGATCTTGCCGGGATTGATTGGGTGATCGTGGGCGGTGAAAGCGGCCCTGGCGCGCGGCCAATGAACCCCGAATGGGTCCGGAATATTCGCGACCAGTGTAGCGCGAGTGGCGTTGCCTTCTTCTTCAAGCAATGGGGAGGGTTGCGGCCGAAATCCGGGGGGCGCGAACTCGACGGGCGCGCGTGGAGTGATTTTCCCAAGCCAATCTCGCGATACCCCGTCGCCGCCGAATGACAAAAAGACATAACGACAGCACTGTTGGCCCCTGGGCGAAGGAAAAGCTCGATGCGCTTGGGCAATATCTCCATTACTACACCACCGTTCTGAAAAAGCAGGATCGTTGGCTTCGGGGCACGATCTTCGTGGATGCCTTTGCCGGCCCTGGCCTGTCCCGCGTGAGGACCAAGGAGAAAACCGAAGAACCGCCTGGGCTGTTTGACCGCGATTCGGAATCCGATCCGGCCGAAATCGAATACTTGAAGGGCTCTCCACGCGTCGCGCTCGACATCGCGATTCCCTTCAGTTCCTACATCTTCATCGAACACGATGCCCGGCGAATTGCCGAGCTGCACCGACTGAAGGACGAATACGCGTCGCGACGCAGCATTACCATACAAGAGAACGACGCCAATGCAGCGCTCCAGGCGTGGCTTGCGAGCGCCATCGACTGGCAGCATCACCGTGCCGTCGTCTTCCTCGACCCCTTCGGCATGCAAGTGCCGTGGTCGACGATCGAGGCGCTTGCCAGGAAGGGAGCCATCGAGATCATCATCAATTTCCCGGTTATGGGAATTCAGCGCCTGCTCAAGAAGTCCGGTGATATTCCGCGGGACTGGCAAGATTCGCTGGATAGGTTTTTCGGGTCCAAGGACTGGCGGGCACTGGTTTACGAGCCCAATGCCGACCTGCTCGGCCCGACGACAAGCAAAGTCAGCGACTCAGGCATCAAGCTGGTGGAATGGTATCGCGGCCGCTTGCGCAAGATTTTCGGCCACGTCTCCACCGCGCGGCTGATCAAGAACACGTTCGGCAATCCGCTCTATTATTTGATCTGGGCCGGGCGGCATGGGAGAGGGCTGAAGGGCGCCGAATACATTCTGAGCAAGGGGGAACGCGTGAACGCCAAGAAACGTTCTTCGTGATCGCCTCGCTCGGCTGAACTTTACCCGGTTTTCGAGGACCAACCCATCGGGTGGCGCCGGTTCACGTTTGAGGCGGCCCTCGCCCAACAAGCTGGCTCAGATACTTCGGCGGCAATTCAAGCAAGGCCAAGCCGGAGAGCACGATGGCGACACCGACCCACTGCAAGCCCGCCAGGCGCTCGCCGAACATGGCCATGGCGATCAGTATTGTGATCAGGGGTTCGACAACCCCGATCAGGGAGGCCCGAACCATGCCGATCGCGGGAATTGCCGCGACAAACAGCACGAGGCCAAGAGAAAAGGCGGCGCCCGCGCCCACGATGGCGAGCCAACCCATCGCCGCCCCAGGCACGATCAAGGCGCTGGTGGTCAAACTGGCGAACCCGATGACGATAAGAGCCGTCAGGGATGTATGGAAATTCACCAGGATCGACCCAGCCTCCGATACGGCGTCGCCGTTCGCGATCACCAGAAAAGCGGCGGCGAATGCGGCACCGAGCGCCAAGCCGATACCGCCCGGCGCGAGACGCGCGAAACTGACCGAAAGCGCCAAGGCAAGACCGATCAGAACGAGAAGACAGTACAATAGGCGCGACGGGGTCAACTCATAGGTCCCCCTCACATGCCCCAGCCAGGCGATGATCACGGGGTGCAAATAGAAGATCAGGATTGCCAACGAGATATCGAGCGCCACAATGGAGCTCAGAAGACAAAAGGTCATGATCCCCGCGGAAAATCCTCCCAGCACACAGAGCCGAATCACCCGATTACTGGTGGCAAAGTCACGCCGTAGAGCAAAGAGCGCGGAGCCCAGCAACAAGGTTCCGACCAGGAAGCGCCCGAGGACCACCAGCAAGACCGAGGCACCGGAATCGTAGGCCAACTTCGCGAAATTCGGTACGGCGGCAACCAGAACGGTCGAGGCCAAGACCATCCCTATCGCTAGGGCGCGATGTCTCCGCGCCGTTGGCACGAGGCTCACGGCGATGGCTGGATGTTCTGATTCATGTGGAAGAAATTCGCCGGATCGTACTTGGCCTTCACCTGCTGCAATCGCCGATAGTTGGGTCCGTAGGCGGCGGCGACCGCATCCGCGACTTCGTCATCGCCCAAGTAATTCACGTAGCGGCCCTTGGCCATTATGGGTTCCATCGCCGCATATGAATCGCGCGCCCAGGCAATGCACCGGTCGGTCATGGGTGGGTCCAACCATTCCGACAGCACGACCAGGTTATAGCCGTCCGCGCGATGCGGAAAGGCCGTATCACCGATTCCAACCCGGCCGACCGCGCCATGGAAATGCTCGAGCAGCAATTGGCCCATCGGCGTTGGGCACTGGGCGAAGCACTCGACCAACCGGTCGATCGCTTCATCACTCAGTTGGGCGAGATAGCTCGACTTCCAGTAGTTGAGCGCTCCTTTCGGATAGGCCCCATCAAGCATGGTGTTGATCTGGCAGTACGGCATCGGGCCGATGGTGTCCAACGCCGGCGCGCCGAATGCCTTGATCGGCCGCATCGCCGCCTCGCCGGCTCCAAGCGGGCCGCAATGACAGGCCACCATTGCCGCCAGCTTCGCGCCCGAGCCGTCGCCAGCATGGATGAGGCCCGCGACGACCGTTAGATCGTCCGGCGCCGAGGCCGTGACATCGCGGAAATGGTGCAGCACGTCGTGCGCGTGTTCAAAGGGATAGGCGACAAGGCCGCCGGTAATCGTCGGCCCCACCGGATGAACGTGATATTCGAAGGACGCCGCCACCCCGAAATTGCCGCCCCCGCCGCGCATTGCCCAGAACAGATCGGCATTTTCGCTGGCACTCGCCCCGACCACCACTCCCTCCGCGGTGACCACCTCGACCGACAGGAGATTGTCGAGCGCGAGGCCGTATTTTCCCATCAGCCAGCCCAGGCCGCCGCCAAGCGTGAGCCCCGCGATCCCGGTGCTGGAGACGACGCCGCCGGTGCAGGCCAAGCCGTGAAGCTGGGTCTCGCGGTTGAACTCCGCCCAGGTGTTGCCGCCCTGCGCTCGGGCAGTGCGGGTTTTCGGATCGACGTGGATGCCCTTCATCGTCGAGAGGTCGATCATCAGCCCGCCATCAACGGTCGCGCGGCCCGCCACATTGTGACCGCCGCCCCGGATCGCCACTTCGAGGCGAAGTTCACGGGCAAGGTTCACGGCATCGGCGATGTCGGCGGTGCCCTTGCAACGGGCGATCAATGCCGGCCGTTTATTCACCAAGCCGTTGTGGACTTTTCTGGCTTCCTCATAACCCGGGTCGGCTGGAAGCAGCAATTGGCCGCCAAACGTGCCGGACAGCTTGCTGACGCCTTGGGCAACGGATGATTCCAATGTCATGGCACTCTCCCTCTTGAAGGATGCGACTCTCAAGGGTAGTCGCGCGTCTCGGCATGGTGTCGGCCGCGCGAAGTATACCCCATGTGGCTGCAAACTCCATGTTCGGCCGGGGAAACAACAGTGACCCGTTCCGGCAGTAAGTTCTTGTCTGTCTTTCCGCCCGGGTGCATAAATTCAGGCGCTTGGGCCACTTCCGAGGGCGATAACACCGATGGCCGAGGAACGCACGCGCCGGCGGCTCGCCGCCATCCTTGCCGCCGACGTGGTCGGCTATTCCCGGCTGATGGAGCGGGACGAGGCCGGCACGTTCGCCATCCTCAAGGCCCGGCGCAAGGAAGTGCTGGAGCCGCTGGTCGCCAAACACCAGGGCCGCGTCTTCAAGTCGACCGGCGATGGCGTGCTGGTGGAGTTCGGGAGCGCCGTCAACGCCGTACAATGTGCCGTCGATCTTCAAGAGGGCATGGCCGCTGCCAATGGCGATCAGCCTGAAGACCGCCAGATCGCGCTGCGCATCGGCGTCAATCTGGGCGACGTGATGGTCGAGGGCAGCGATCTTTATGGCGACGGCGTCAACATCGCGGCCCGGCTGGAAGCACTCGCCGAACCCGGCGGAATCCTGGTTTCCGGCACCGCCTATGACCATGCCCGGAACAAGGTTGGGGTCGGTTTCACCGATCTTGGCGCGCGGGCCCTGAAGAACATCGCCGAACCGGTTCGGGTCTATCGCGTCGCGGGCCAGCCGCAACTGGTGGTTGGCGCCAACAAAATCGCGACCGACCGGCCATCGATCGTGGTGCTGCCCTTCACCAACATGTCGGGCGATCCGGAGCAGGAATATTTCTCGGACGGCATCACCGAGGACATCATCACCGAGCTGTCGCGATTTCGCTTCCTGTTCGTGATCGCGCGCAATACCTCCTTCACCTTCAAGGGCCAGTCGGTTGACGTGGAAAAAATCGGCAGGCAGCTCGGTGTTCGTTACATCGCCGAGGGGAGCGTGCGGCGGGCGGGCAATCGCGTCCGCATTACCGCGCAGTTGATCGACGCCCAGTCCGGGCATCATGTCTGGGCCGAGCGATACGACCGCGACCTCGAGGATATCTTCGCGGTCCAGGACGAAGTCACCCAGCGCATCGTTGCCAGCATCGCGCCACGCGTCCAGGCCGAGGATCTGCAAATCGCCAAGCGTAAGCTTCCCGGCGACATGCGTGCCTACGATCATTATCTGAAGGCGAGATTGCTGGTGGATACGCCCGCCAATCTCGCCGATCTCGAACGCGCGCGTGAGCACTGCGACGCGGCCATCGAGATCGACCCGGCCTATGCGCGGGCGCATTCCTACAGAACGCTCTCCTATATCGTGGGCTCCAGCCTGCTGGAACTTGGTGACATCGCCGGCAACGCGAAGCGAGCGCTCGAAAGTGCCACGCGGGCGGTCGCCCTCGACGACAATGACAGCGTCAGCCACTGGGCGCTCGGCGAAGCGGCCTTCCGCGTAAAGCAATATGACCGCGCCCTTGTCCATCTGAAGAAGGCGCTGGCGCTCAACCCCAACGATACCGACGGGTTGGTTGCCTCGGGCTACGTCCAGGTCGCCCTCGGCAATTCCGAACTGGGGCTGCGGCAACTGGAAATGGCGCTGGAGCGCAATCCGGCCGTCACCCCCTGGTACCATTGGATGCGAGGCGTTTCCTTGAGCCTGCTCGGCCGCCATGGCGAGGCGCTGGTTGAACTCGATTCCTTCAATCCGCCGAATACCAGCGTAATGAAATGGCGCGCCTTCTCCATGATGAAACTGGGAAGGATCGACGAGGCGCGTGCGCAAGTTCAGGCGCTGCTGGCCATCATCCCCGAACTCACGACGGCCAAGATGGCGGAACTCATGGACTATCTCCCCGGCCATCAGGATTTCAGTGATACGCTGCGTCTGGCAGGTCTGCCAGAATAGGCTTAGTTGCAAGGCCGACGCCGACTTTGCCCAAGGGCGTCGAACCCGCCACGCTGACGCTGGAGCGGGCGATCGAGCTGATCCGGGCTCGCGTTGAACGCGGGGGGATGAAGGGCGCGCGACCAAAAAAGGCGGCGAAGAAACCGGCGGCGGAAAAACCCGCCAAGAAAATGACAGCGAACAAGGCCGCGTCCAAGCCAAAAAAGGCACCGAAAATGGGTGCGTGAGCGCGAGACCCCCGCCGATCGCGCTCTATTTCGCCGATCCGCCCTTGTCTACTTTTCGGTTCAAGTCCATAGAACTGGCCCGGTTGCATTTCCAAGGGCAATGAGGCCCCATGACGCAGGAACGCGTTCAACGCCGTCTCGCCGCCATCCTTGCCGCCGATGTGGTGGGCTATGCCCGGCTGATGGAGCGGGACGAGGCCGGCACGTTCGCCATCCTCAAGGCCCGGCGCAAGGAAGTGCTGGAGCCGCTGGTCGCCAAGCACCAGGGCCGCGTCTTCAAGGTGACGGGCGATGGCGTGCTGGTCGAGTTCGCGAGCGCCGTCAACGCCGTCGAATGCGCCATCGCGTTGCAGGAGGAGTTCGCCGCCGCCAATGGTGAATTGCCGGAGGATCGGCGCATCGTGCTGCGGATCGGGGTCAATCTGGGCGACGTGATGGTCGAGGGCAGCGATCTCTATGGCGAGGGCATCAACGTCGCCGCCCGGCTGGAAGCACTCGCCGAACCCGGCGGAATCCTGGTTTCCGGCACCGCCTATGACCACGCCCGGAACAAGGTAGGGGTCGGTTTCACCGATCTTGGCGCGCGGGCCCTGAAGAACATCGCCGAGCCGGTCAGGATCTATCGCGTCGCGGGCCAACCGCAACTGGCGGTTGGCGCCAACAAAATCGCGACCGACCGGCCATCGATCGTGGTGCTGCCCTTCACCAACATGTCGGGCGATCCGGAGCAGGAATATTTCTCGGACGGCATCACCGAGGACATCATCACCGAGTTGTCGCGATTTCGCTTCCTGTTCGTGATCGCGCGCAATACCTCCTTCACCTTCAAGGGCCAGTCGGTTGACGTGGAAAAAATCGGCAGGCAGCTCGGTGTTCGTTACATCGCCGAGGGGAGC
>CAZIUB010000062.1:0-67747 GCA_964542425.1 uncultured Rhodospirillaceae bacterium
ATCAAGCCACGGTCGCGAAGGTCGAACGCCAGCTCAACCGCAGGCCCAGAAAATCGCTCGGATTCAAAACGCCCAACGAGGTCTTTTACGCTCTCTCCAGACACCGCTAAACTTTATGCACTGGCTACTTGAATCCGCGGACACAAAGCCTGAAGGAGACGACATCCATGAAGCGCCTGCACGTTCACATCGCCGTCGCCGATCTTGAGCGATCGATCCGGTTCTATTCGACCTTGTTCGGGGCCAAGCCCGGCATCCAGAAGAGCGATTACGCCAAATGGATGCTGGAGGACCCACAAGTCAATTTCGCCATTTCCGATCGTAACACCACTCACGGCCTCGATCATCTGGGCATCCAGGTCGAGACCGAAGAGGAATTGGAGGCACTCCGGCGGCAATTGACGGAATCGAACGAAGCCTATGCCGATCGGGGCGCAACCACCTGCTGCTACCATGAATCGGTGAAGGGCTGGACCACGGATCCCAGCGGCATTTCCTGGGAGGCCTTCATGACCACCGGCGAGGCCGATGAATACGGAACCGAACTGGTCCTGGACGCAGCTTCCGCCAATTCCTGTTGCCCGGCAAGGCCGGAATCTTCCGCCGCCGCCTGCTGCTAGAGCACGCCGATCGGCACTAGGGCCGACAGTGCCCGGCTCTCGATCACCGATTTGGCATGCGCGATGTCGGGGGCCATCAGGCGGTCCTGGTCCCAGAACGCGGCGCCTTGGCGAATGGCGGCCAACGCCTGCTTCAGTTTGGCGCTGGTTGCGACCGGGCGCCTGAGATCGATGCCCTGGGAAGCGCACAGCAATTCAATGGCCACGATCCCGGCGCAATTGTCGGCCATGTCGAGGAGGCGCCTCGCGCCATGGGTCGCCATGGAGACGTGATCCTCCTGGTTGGCGGAAGTGGGCAGCGAATCGACGCTTGCCGGGTGGCAGAGCATCTTGTTCTCGGCGGCCAAGGCCGCCGCCGTCACATGCGCGATCATGAACCCGGAATTCAAACCGGGATCGGGCACCAGGAAGGCGGGCAAATTGCTCATCCTAGGATCGGTCAGCATGGCGATGCGCCGCTCGGAGATGGCGCCGATCTCGGCCATCGCGATCGCCAGGCAATCAGCGGCGATGGCCACCGGCTCGGCGTGGAAATTGCCGCCCGAAATGATATCGCCCTCGTCCGCGAACACCAGCGGGTTATCGCTGACCGCGTTCACCTCGCGCGAGATGGTGGCGGCGCAAAAGCGCATCGTATCCAGAATGGCGCCCATTACCTGGGGCTGGCAGCGCAGCGAATAGGGATCCTGCACCCGGTCGCAATCGACGTGGCTGGCGCGCAAGGGGCTCCCCTGCATCAACGCCTTCAAGGTGGCGGCGACCTCAATTTGGCCTTGCTGGCCGCGGATCTCGTGGATGCGCGGATCGAAGGGCGCATCGCTGCCCAAGGCGGCATCGGTGGTCATGGCACCCGCGACCAAGGCGGCGTGAAAGATCGTCTCGGCCGCCATCAGGCCCTTGGCGGCTAGCGCGGTCGAAACCTGGGTTCCGTTCAAGAGCGCCAATCCTTCCTTGGCGGCGAGCTCGATCGGCTTCAGCCCGGCCAGGCGCAATCCTTCCGCCGCCGGCAGCACGCGCCCCCCGTGGCTGACCTCGCCCACGCCGAGGAGCACCCCCGACATATGCGCGAGCGGCGCCAGATCGCCCGAGGCGCCCACCGATCCCTTGGCCGGAATCCGTGGGACTATTCCGGAATTGGCGAGCGTCAGCAGCGCTTCGATGACGCCGCGGCGAATGCCGGAGAAGCCCCTTCCAAGCGCGTTCGCCTTCAGGATCAGGATCATCCGCGACACTTCGTCGGCGAGCATCGCTCCGGTGCCGGCGGCGTGGCTCAACACCAGGCGCCGCTGCAATTCGCCGAGTTGATCCATGGGAATATGGGTCTTGGCCAATGCGCCGAAGCCGGTATTGATGCCATAGACAACTCGCCTGCCCTCGATGATCGCCTGGACCACACCCTGGGATCGGTCGATCGCCGCGAAGGACGATGGGTCGAGCGCGATCGGCCGCTGGCTCCTCGCCAAATCCGCGAGATCCCGAAGGCCGAGCCGGCCTGGGTGAAGAACAAAGGCATCACGCGTCATTTTCCGCGCCCCGCGGCATGTTAGCCGGCATGTTGTCTATAGTTGTATATACAAGTAGGCACGACCCGGCGCAACGCGCCTTTGGGGGCCGCATGGACCCCAGCCTCGCTCATGCTATCACGCGGAAAAGTCATGGAAAAACCGAGGAATTGCAATTCCCGTCAGGTCGCATCCGGCCTATAAAGCGTCGCCCGCGCTGGGGTCTGGGGGTCCCGGCCCTTGTACAAGGCACCAGGGCGTTGTCGCCTGGCACGGCGGCTTGGCGCGTTTGGGGATCGATGGGTGATCAGATGGCGAATGACGGCGGCGAATTGGATCTCAACACGCTCAGCGACGACGATCTCGTCCAGCAGATGCACGACGATCTCTATGACGGCCTGAAGGAAGAGATCGAGATCGCCGTCAACATCCTGCTGGGGCGCAATTGGACGCCCTACGAGGTGTTGACCAAGGCGCTGGTCGAGGGCATGCGCATCGTCGGCATCGATTTTCGCGACGGCATCCTGTTCGTGCCCGAAGTTCTGCTGGCGGCCAACGCCATGAAGGCCGGCATGTTCATCCTGCGCCCGCTCCTGGCCGAGACCGGTGCCCCTAAGATGGGCAAGATGGTGATCGGCACGGTCAAGGGCGACATCCACGACATCGGCAAGAACCTGGTTTCGATGATGATGGAGGGCGCCGGCTTCGAGGTGATCAATCTCGGCATCAACAACTCGGTCGAGAAATTCCTGGACGCGATCGACGAGCATCAGCCCGACATCCTCGGCATGTCGGCCCTGCTCACTACCACCATGCCCTACATGAAGGTGGTGGTCGACGCCCTGATCGAGAAGGGCGTGCGCCAGGATTACGTGGTGCTGGTGGGGGGTGCTCCCTTGAACGAGGCCTTCGCCAATTCCGTCGGCGCCGACGCCTATTGCCGCGACGCCGCGGTGGCGGTCGAGACCGCCAAGAAGTTCATGACCAAGCGCCAGGGCTCGGCGCTGGCTGCCAGCTGAGGCCATTGCGTTTCAGCGCAGATCGTCCGGCCCGAAGCGCTGGATCCGGCCGAAACCGGCGACGAAATTTCCTTCGCGGATGCGTAACCGATAAAACCTGAAATCGCCGAAATCGGCGTAGAGGGCTGCGTGCCCGTGGCGCGCCAGATAGATCGCGCGATCCTCCTTCGGCGTTTCCGACCCCCGGATTTCTCCGATGATGGTGAGCCGCGGGCCCGCCAGCGGCTGGGCCAATCCTTCCGTTCCGTCGATCAGCAACGAGGCGGCGGGATTTGCCGCGAGATGCCTTGCGTGGTCGGAAAGATCGGACATGAGCAGGATGATCTCGCCATCGGCGCCTATGGCCGGCTGGGTCAGCGACACGAACGGGAAAAGCGTGCCCTCTCGAACGGCCAGCGTCCCCAGCATTGCCTTGCCGGCCTCGGCCAGCAATTGCCTGGCCTGGGCCGCGAGCGCCGATCTTTCCTCGTCCATCGCCGTGGTCACTGCAACGCACCCATCAATTGTCGCGCCGAGGTGAGCGCGGGCGTGTTCAATCCCTCGGTGAACTGCCCGTAGATGCCCGCCAGAAGATCATGCGCCTGCTCGCGCTCGCCGTCCTCGGCCCACAACGCCGCCAGATCCCTAGCGGCCTGCAATTCCAGCGACTTGGCCCCTTGGCCCCGGGCAATATCCAGCGCTTTCCGCAAGCTTGCGACGGCTTCCCTCTTGGCGCCGCTCTCTTGGGCGAGAAGCGCCGACGCGCGAATTCGGTGAATCTCGGCTTCGAAGCAGCGCTCGCCAGTTGCCTCGACCAGACTGGCGGCATCGGAAAGGATGGTGAGGGCCTCGGCCGGATTGCCGGCGTTTCTCAGCGCATCGGCCAAGAGGATCAAATAGTAGCACCGCTTGAAGCGCGCGCCGGTCGCGCGATACGAATCAAGCCCCCGGCGCATGTCTGCGATGCCGGCCTCGGCGTCGCCGAGCGCGGCGCTGGCCGCGCCCAGCATGATTCGCGCCGATGCCACGACCATCGAGAATCCATGCTCCTTTCCCAACTTCTTCGCCATCTTCGCTCGCTCGCGGACCTGCGCCCACTCGCCGCGAAGCTGATGCAAGAAGGCGTTCCAGTAATAACCGCGCGCGACGGTGTAAAGATGTTGCTCCTTGCCGAGCATGCCCAATCCCAAATTGCCGAGATGAAGTGCCCGATCCGGCCGCCCGAGCAACCATTCGCACCACGCCGCGTAGGCACAGCCGGCAGCGCCCATGTTGATGCCAAAGCGATAGCCGGCCATGGCCGGTTGATGCACTTCCTGGAGGGCGAAGAACCGGTCGAAGCCTTGGCGCGCCAAATTTAGCTCCCCCATATGAAATTTGCTGACGGCGACGGCGCAGTGCCCGAAGATGACTGCATCTTCATCGCCGGCCGCCGTGGCGCTGGCGAGCAACTCTTCCGCGGCTTGCCTGCCGGCTTCGTGATTTGCCGCGGTCAACTGAAATAGCCAAACGCCGGCCAGGACCGGCCCAATATCCTCGCCGCCGCCAACCACATGGCAAAGTGCCCGCGCGCGATCAAAGGCGACGCCGGTTTCCGAAGCGGCATAGCCCTTGGTCGCCATCAGCGCGGTGCCGAGCATCCTTTGCAGCCCCAGTTCGCGCACCGCCCGATCCGGAGTCTCGGGCAGCGTTTCCAGCAGATCCAGCGCTCGGGCAGCATGCGCCACGACCTCATGATTGGCCGAGCGCAATGCTGAGCGCTGCCCGGCCTTGTGCAAATAGGAAATTGCCTGCTCCACGCGGCCGCATTCCGTATAATGATGGGCCAGCAGTTCCGGTTGCGCCTCCGCCACCTCCAGGAATCGGCTCTCCAGGAGCGTCGCCACCTGGTGGTGGTATTGCTGGCGCGTGCGCTTCAAAAGCGATTGATAGGCGGCGTCCTGGATCAGCGCGTGCTTGAAAATGTAAGTCGAGCGGGGTGGCCGGCCGCGCTGGTAGAGGAGTTCGGCGCCGACCAGCTGGCCCAGGCCGTCCTTGAGCCTTTCCTCCTCGAAGATTGCGGTCGCGTGCAGCATCTCGTAGGCGAACTCGCGGCCCAGCACGGCGCCAAGCTGCGCCACCTCGCGCACCAAGGGTAAGCGATCGAGGCGCGCCATCAGCACTTCCTGCAGGCTCGCCGGAATCGAGATTCCGGTCAATGGGCCGGTCAGCACATATCGATCGGCCGTTTCCTTGAGAATACCGGAACTCATCACCGTCTTGGTCAGTTCCTCGACATAGAGCGGTACGCCATCGGTCTTGCCCACGATGTAATCGAGCACTTCGCGCGGCAGATCCTTGCCCCCGGCGAGATTCTTGGCCAGGATCTCGATCTGCGGGCGTTCCAGGCGATGGAGCGTGATTGGCGTCACCTGCGATCGATGCGGCCAGGGCGGGACGAATTCGGGGCGGAACGTCAGCACTAACAGCAAGGGCACCGTGGGCGCCTGCTCGATGATCAGGCCGATCAACTCCACGGTCGACGGGTCCGCCCAATGTAAATCCTCGAATACCTGCAGGACCGGCTGGCGCTCCGCCTCTTCCAGGGTGAGGGCCACCACCAGATCCGCCGTCCCCTGTTTCAATTGTTGGGGTGTCACCTTGAGCGCCGGATACTTTTCCACCGGGACCGGCAGCGACAACAGCGCCGCCAGCAAGGGCACGGTATCGGCGAGCGCCAGGCTGTAGGTGGAAAGCAGGCGCTCCAGCTTCTGGAGCCTGGTCGCGGAATCGTCTTCCGGCTGCCATTCCGAGGCTCGCTTGAGATGCTCGATCACCGGAAAGAGCGCGCTGTTGGTGTGATATTGCGAGCAGCGCAGGGTGATTCGCCGCGGGTTCTGTTGCCGCAAATCCGCGCGCAGGGTACGGATCAGGGTCGATTTGCCGATGCCCGGCTCGCCACTGACCAGCACCGCCTGGCCGCGCTTCTCCTCGCTGCTCTGCTGCCAGGCGCGGCGCAGCAGGCCGATTTCCTCGTCGCGACCGACCAGGAAGGGCATGGCCACGCCGCCCTCGCCCTCCATTTCGGCCTCATTCCTGGCATGGGCATGCCCGGTGACGCCCCAGGCCCGGGCCGGCTCGGCGATGCCCTTGAGCCGCAGCGTGCCAAGGTCCGCGTACTCGAAATCACCGCCCGCCAGTTCCCTGGTGAGGGCACTCACCACGATCCCGTCCGGTTTGGCGAAATCTTGCAGCCGCGCCGCCAGGTTTGGCGTCTCGCCGACGACGGTCCGCTCGGCCCCGGCGCCGGTGCCGATGGTCTCGCCCACCATGACCAATCCGGTGGCGATGCCGATGCGCACGGCAAGCTTGGCGTTCCGGGCGTGGCCGATTCCGGCATTGAGGCCGGGCAGCGCCTCGATGATGGCGAGGCCGGTGTGGAGTGCGCGCTCGGCCTCTTTCTCCTGGGCATTCGGAAATCCGAAATAGACCAGGATCCCGTCGCCCATGTATTTGGCAACGTAACCGTCGAAGCGGCGGATGATTGCCGTCGCCATTTCCTGATAGGCGCGGATGATGTCGGCCATGTCCTCGGGGTCGAGCCGGCTGGCGAGGTCGGTCGAGCCAACGAGATCGCAGAACAGGACGGTCAGTTGTCGACGTTCCGCCCCGCGCGCCTCGGCGTTGCCGGTCGAGGGTTGGGGGATTGCCGCCGAAACCGGCGCTGAGGCCGCGAGTGATGCGGCGTGGCCGTGATCGGCTGACAAGGGCGGCGGCTCGGTTCCTGGTTTCGGGGAATCCTCGCGCGCGTCCGCGCCCACCCAAACCAGGAACTTGCCATCCTGGTGCCCCGCCAAGGCCTTCTTTCGCGCCAGGAACAACCGAAGTTCCTCCATGGCCTCATCGTCCAGCTCGAAGTCGCGCCGGATCGAACGGTAGGAAATCCGTTCCTCGGTGATCAGGCGCCAGACGACTTCCTTGAGCGTCTCGTTGAAATTCACCGTAATCCCTCTATCCGGCCACAATATTGCTCATTTCCGCGCTTTCCCGATCCACGCGAGAATACGCCGAAGGCATTCCGCTCGCCATGCCCACGTCCCCGCGGCCGCGCCGCCAGGGCCGGAATCACTGTAACGAATTGATCAGTTGCCGCGCCGAGGTGAGCGGGGGCGTATTCAATCCCTCCTTGAAATCCCCATACACGCCGGCCAGAAGATCATGAGCCTGCTGGCGCTCGCCGTCCTCGGACCAGATGCCAGCCAGATCGCACGCGGCCCGCAATTCGAGCAATTTTGCCTCCTGGCTCCGGGCAATATCCAGCGCTTTCCGCAAGCTTGCGACGGCTTCGGTCTTGGCGCTGCTTTCTTCGGCGAGAAGCGCCGACGCGCGAATTCGGTGAATCTCGGCCTCGATGAAACGCTCGCCGGTTGTCTTGACGAGGGTCGAGGCTTCGTTGAGCGCCGCCAGCGATTCTTCCGGATCGCCGCCACTCCTCAGCGCCTCGGCCAAGAGGGCCAGATGGTAGGGAAGGTGGAGCCGCGCGCCGGTCGATCGATAGGCATCGAGGCCCTCGCGCATCTTCTGGAAGCCGTCGCTTGCTTCACCAAGGCCGACATTGGCCGCGCCCAGCATGATCCTTGCGGCGGCGGCCACCACCGGGAATCCGTTATCGAGGCCCAAATTCTTCGCGATCTTCGCCTGGTCGCGGACCTGCCGCCACTCGCCGCGAAACTGGTACAGCACGGCGTTCCAGTAATGGCCGTGCGCGATGGAGTAGCGATGCTTCTCCTTGTTCGACACGCTCAAGGCAAGATTGCCGAGCCGTAGCGCCCGATCCGACCGCCCGAGCAGGCATTCGCACCAAGCCGCATAGGCATGGTTGGCGGCGCCGAAATCGATGCCGAATCTATCGCCAAGCTTGGCCGGCCGATGTTTTTCCAGGAGTACTGTGGCCTGGTCGAAATTTCGGCGAGCGAGCGTGAGCTCGCCCAAATGCAGATCGTTGGTTGCGCCGCTAACCTGCCCAACGATGATGGAATCCTGGTTGCCGGTCGCCGTGGCGCGGGTGAAAATTTCCTCCGCGACTTGCCGCGCCACGGCGTGATTGGCCCTGGTCGATTGAAACGCCCACACATTGCTCAGGGCCGGGCACGGATCCGCGCTGGTTCCAGCAGTTTGGCAAAGTGCCCGCGCGCGATCGAAGGCGGCGCCGGTCTCCCTTGCGCCATAGCCCTTGGTCGCGACGAGTGCCGCGCCAAGCAGATCTTGCAGCGCGAGTTCGCTCGCCGCCCGCTCCGGAATTTCCGGAAGTGTTCGCAGCAAGTCCAGCGCCCGCATCGCATGCTGGATGACCTCGTCGTGGCCGGAGCGCAGCACCGCCTCCTGTCCTTGCCGGTACAGATCGGCAATCGCTTGCGTGACCTGGCTGATTTCATCATCGGAAAGTGCCGGCTGGCGCACCGGTGTTTCGGGAGTCTCTTGCGGCTGGGATTCCGTTTCCGGCACCGCCAAAACTGTTTTAGCCACCGGCTCCATTGTTGCGGCGCTTGTTTCCGCCTCCGTCGGCTTTGGCTCTAGGTCGGAATGGCTGGCGATGTTTGCCGGCTCGGCGAATCCGCCAACCGGGACATTCAATTGTCGAGCTACCTCCGCCAGCAATTCCACGCGTGGGATCGTGGATTCGCCAACCGGGACATTCGATTGTAGAATTGCCTCCGGCCGAGTTTCCGTGGCGGCGATCGTGGGCTCGATGATCGCGGGCTGAATCGGCGCCGGCGCTTCTATCGGTTCTGGCGCCGTGGTTTCGGCGTCAGCGCTCGGTGGCACGCCCTCCGGCACGGACGGGGCGATGCGCCCGCCCGTGCCGACCCAGACCAGGAACTTGCCGTCCTCGTCCCGCGCCAGTGCCTTTTTTTGCACCAGGAAGAACCGCAGTTCCTCCATGCTCTCGTCGTCCAACCCGAAATCGCTCCTGATCGAGCGGTAGGAAATCCGCTCCTCGGTGACCAGGCGCCACACGACTTCCTTGAGGGTGTCGGTAAAGCTCACGATGTTCCCTTTCCCCAGCGGCAAGATCGCCCATTCGGGATTATCGCCGTTCCCCGGCCAAGGATACGCCTGGCCTGTGCCAACTTTCGGAGGTGATTGATACCTGAACCGCTCCGATGCTTCCACGAAAGTTGGCCCATGTTTCCAAATGATAGTACCCGCCGGCGTGTATCGGCGGGGTCATTTTGCTCCTTCAGCCAACAGCGACGGCGGGTACTAGGATGCGCGCCACGACCACACCCAAGACCCCGACCAAACCCGGTTCGGGCCGGTTGATGCCTCGGAACCGCTCGGGATCCTCCGATTTCGCCGCTATTCGGCCGAATCCCCCGCCAATCGCGGTTTCGCGCGATTTCCGCCCCATTTCGGTCACGATCAAGCCTCAGCCTTGGCTTTGCCTCCGATTTTCTATAATTGTTCTCATTGGCGAGAGGAACCCCATCCGTGCCCCAGACCATCGCGCTGGTCGATGACGACCGCAACATCCTGACATCGGTTTCCATGACCCTGGAGGCCGAGGGCTTCCTGGTCCGCGCCTATTCCGATGGCGCGGAGGCGCTCAGGGGCCTGAGCCAGCATCCGGTCGACCTTGCCGTGCTCGACATCAAGATGCCGCGCATGGACGGGTTGGAACTCCTGGAGAAGCTGCGCCGCAATAGCGCCGTGCCGGTTATTTTCCTGACCTCGAAAGACGACGAAATCGACGAATTAATGGGTCTGCGCATGGGCGCCGACGATTACATCAAGAAGCCGTTCTCGCAGCGCCTGCTGATCGAGCGCATCCGCACGCTCTTGCGCCGCGAGGCCAGCCGGAATGCCGCCGACAAGGACGGCGACACCGTCATGACCCGGGGGGAACTGGTGCTCGATCCCAACCGCCACCTGTGCACCTGGAAGGGGCGGCCGGTCGAACTCACCGTCACCGAGTTTCTGTTGGTGAAATCGCTGGCCCAGCGGCCCGGCCATGTGAAAAGCCGCGACCAGCTGATGGATTCCGCCTATGGCGAGAACATCTATGTCGACGACCGCACCATCGACAGCCATGTGAAGCGGCTGCGCAAGAAATTCAAGGCGACCGACGGCGAGTACAATCAGATCGAGACCCTCTATGGTGTCGGCTATCGCTATCGCGATGGATGACGCCTTACCCAGCCCGGCCCAGTACCCGCCGTCGCTGATGGATGAATCGGCGAATTGATCCTTCAATGAACGCCGGCGGGTACTATCGTTTGTTAACATGTGCCAACTTTCGTGAAACCATGGGTGTGTTTCATGGATCGCCCCACTTCGAAAGTTGGCACTGAGCTCATGACCTCGCTGGCGCCGGGAAAGGATGCAACCGAAGCCGAGCCCCAGCCCTCGCTGCGCGCCGATGGCGAGATGCGGATCGGCGAGGGGCGCGCCCGCGTGGGCGGCTCCGGCGGCGGTCTTTTCGCGCGGGAAGCGCATTCCCCACGCCGGGAACCAAGCCTTGGCGAACCGGCGATGCAAGCGCTCGCGGCACCCGCGCCCTCCCTCGGGGATGGCGCCTACCGCGAGGAAAGATTCTCGCGCTCGGCGGAAGCGGCACGCCGGCCGCTTTGGCGCTCGCCACTCACCAGGCGCATCCTGGCGGTCAATGTGGTGGCACTGGCGATTCCCATCGTCGGCCTCCTCTATCTCGACAATTACCGGCAGAGCCTGATCGTCTCGGAGCTGGAATTGCTGAAGACCGAGGCGCGGCTGTTTTCGAGCGCGCTGGTCGCCGGCGGAGTGACCCAGAGCGCCGTGGGCGAGGAGCAATTGCAGCCGGAAACCTCGCGCCAGACCCTACGGCGTCTGGTCGAGGTTTCGCGCACCCGGGCGCGGCTATTCACCCCGGACGGATTCCTAATCGCCGATTCATTCCTGCTATCGGGTCCCGGCGGCGTGGTCGAGATCCAGCCCTTGGCCCCCTTGGAGCACAATCCCAACCCGCTCATTCGTATTGCCGAAGCGATCTATGATTGGGTCTTGGCGCGCTGGCCGTCGGGCATCGGCACGCTGCCACCCTATGTCGAAAACGCGGTTCAGTTGGCGCGCGATTATGACGAAGTCGTGGCCGCCCTGGAGGGCGACGTGGCGACCCAGGTGCGCGACGGCGGCGAGGGCACGCTTGTGCTCGGCGTCGCGGTTCCGGTGCAGCGCTACCGCAAGGTCCTTGGCGCATTGCTGCTGACCAAGCGGGGCGACAGCATCGAGACCACCTTGCGCGACACCCGCCTGACGGTGCTTGGCGTCTTCGCCTTGGCCTTGAGCACCACCATCCTGATGTCGCTTTACCTCGCGCGCTCGATCGCCTGGCCGATCCACCGCCTGGCCGATTCCGCCCATCGCGTGCGCCGCGCCAAGGGCCGCCAGGTGGTGATCCCGGATTACAGCCGGCGCGCCGATGAGATCGGCGAATTGTCGGGCGCGCTTGCCGACATGACCCAGGCGGTGTGGCGCCGGATGGACGCCATCGAGCGTTTCGCCGCCGACGTGGCGCACGAAATCAAGAACCCGCTGACCTCGCTGGGAAGCGCGGTCGAAACCGTTTCCCGCATCGAGGATCCGGAGCGCCGACGCAAGCTGATGGCCATCATTCAAGACGACGTGAAGCGTCTGAACCGGCTGATTACCGATATTTCCGACGCCTCGCGGGTCGACGCGGAAATGTCGCGCGCCGCCGCCGAGCCGGTGTCGATGCGCGATCTCTTGGCCACGATCGCCGAAATTCACGCGGTGACCCAGACCAAGGACGGGCCCACGATCCATGTCGATATTGATACTCTTGACGCATTGACGGTCATGGGCAGCGAAGGCCGGCTCGGCCAGGTGCTGCGCAATTTGCTCGCCAATGCGATCTCCTTCTCGCCGCCCAGCGGGCGCATCGAGCTTGTGGGAAGGCGCCAGGATGGCTGGATCTTGGTCAGCGTCCTGGATGAGGGGCCGGGCGTGCCGACGGCCAAGCTCGGCGCCGTCTTCGAGCGCTTCTACAGCGAGCGCCCCCAGGGCGAGAAATTCGGCCTGCATTCCGGCCTCGGGCTCAGTATCTCCAAGCAGATCGTCGAGGCCCTGGGCGGCCAACTGAGCGCCGAGAACGCGATCGACGCCAATGTTCAAGTGACCGGCGCCAGATTCGTGCTGCGCCTTCCGCGCGCCTGACCCGATGCCAGATGCGCCGCATCGATTGGTCTCGGGCACCGCTCTGGCCTGGGACGGGTTGGGGATTCTGCTGCTGGGACCCACCGGTTGCGGCAAGTCCGACCTAGCCATCCGCATGATCGAGGCCGGCGCGCGACTGGTCAGCGACGATGTCGTCGAATTGCGCCGCGAGGGCGATCGGGTTCTGCTCACCTTTCCCGATGCGGCACCCCCCGAATTGCGCGGCCGGATCGAGGCCAGGGGGTCGGAATCGTGAGCGTTCCGGCCGTGGCCGTGCCAATTGCCTTGGCGCTGGTAGTCGGGCTGGTCGCCCCGGACAGGGTCGAGCGCCTGCCGGAGCTAAGATCGGAGTCCTATCTCGGCCTAACCTTCCCAAGGGTCGAACTGACCCCCTTGGAGGCCTCCAGCGTGGCGAAAGTCCGGCTTGCCCTCAGCCACCGGGACGGCGATATACTCCCCGCCCCATGAACCTCCCCCCCGGTACCCGCCGTCGCCGATGGCTGTTTCAGCAATTGGAACACGTCGGTGCACGCCGGCGGGTACCATGATTTGGTAACATGTGCCAACTTTCGTCGAAGTATCGTAGCGCTTCATGAATCACGCTTTTCCGAAAGTTGGCACAGGTACCCGCCGTCGCCGATGGCTGTTTCAGCAATTGGAGCCCGCCAGCGCACGCCGGCGGGTACCGTGATTTGGCAACATGCGCCAGCTTTCGTCGAAGTATCGTAGCGCTTCATGAATCACGCTTTTCCGAAAGTTGGCACAGGGGTAGGCGCGGCCGGCGATGGTGCCGCGCCCTTGGATTCAAGACGACAGATCGTATTGGTCACCGGCCTGGCCGGGGCCGGTCGCTCGACCGCCTTGCGCGCGCTCGAGGATTTTGGCTACGAGGCGGTCGACAATCTGCCGTTGGATCTGGTTCCGCATCTTCTGGCCGGGCTTCAGGCGGCGGCGCCCGGGAACGCGCGACCGCTGGCCCTGGGACTGGACAGCCGGTCGCGCGGCTTCGATCCCAAGGCGCTCCTCGATCGCGCGCGCGCCATGCGCGCACTCGCCGATTGGCGGCTGCGCATCCTTTACCTGGATTGCGGCGAGGAAGTGCTCATCCGCCGGTTCACCGAAACGAGAAGGCGCCACCCGCTGGCCCCCGACCGGCCAGTCGCCGACGGCATCGAGGAGGAGCGGGCACTGATGGCGCCGGTGCGCGCGATCGCCGATCTGGTCATCGATACGACCGAGATTGCCCAAGCCGAGTTGAAGCGCCGGATCGCCGAATCCTTCGTACCCGCCGGTCCCGGCTCCATCGTGGTGACGGTGATGTCGTTTTCCTACCGCCATGGCCTGCCGCGCGAGGCCGATCTGGTGATCGATTCGCGCTTCCTGCGCAATCCCCATTACGTCGAATCGCTCAGCCCACGCGATGGCGAGGATCCCGCGGTCGATGCATTCGTCGCGTCCGATCCCGCTTTCGCCGGGTTCTTCGCGACCCTCACCGAGTTGGTCTGGCCGCGGCTTCCGGATTTCCGGCGCGAGGGCAAGAGCTACCTGACCATCGCCATCGGCTGCACCGGCGGGCGGCATCGCTCGGTCGCGGTGGCCAATCGGCTTTGCGACTGGCTGCGGCAAAAAGGCATCGCCGCCAGCCTGCGCCATCGCGACCTCGGGCGGGTCTCCACCAAGGACAATGGCTCGGCGCCACTTTCGAAGAGGGGTGATCCATGAACCGTTTTCGTGGCTCCATGAAAGTCGGGCCGCATGGTACGAAACGATGAGTCGCCCGCCGGCGTGTACCGGCGGAGTCAAGATACTGAATCCTCCGTCTGCGACGGCGGGTACTAGCATGACGGGGATCACCGAATGATTGGAATAGTGTTGGTCACGCATGGCAATCTGGGCCGGGAGTTCCTTGCCGCGCTGGAACATGTCGTGGGCAAGCAGCAAAAGGCCAGTTGCGTGTGCATCGGCGCCGAGGACGACATGGAACAACGCCGGCGCGAGATCATCGACAAGATAAAGGCGGTCGATGGCGGCGATGGCGTGGTGCTCTTGACCGACATGTTCGGTGGCACGCCCTCCAACCTTGCCATCTCGGTCATGGACCAAGCCAAGGTCGAAGTCATCGCCGGGGTCAATCTGCCGATGCTGATCAAGCTCGCTTCCATGCGCCAGGACCATGATCTGGTTTCGGCGGTGACGGCGGCCCAGGAGGCGGGCCGCAAATACATCAACGTCGCCTCGCAATTGCTGGCGGCGCGCTAAATGCGGAGCCTCGACAGGATGTCCTCGGGGAGGCCGAAGAGCCCATGATGGTGGATGGCGCGATATTGGCCACCATCCGCAACCAGAAGGGATTGCACGCGCGCGCCGCCGCCAAATTCGTCAAGCTGGCCGGCAGCTTCGATGCCGAGGTGCGGGTCATCAAGGGCGAGATGGATGTCTCGGGCACCTCGATCATGGGATTGATGATGTTGGCGGCGGGCCCGGGCAGCCAGGTCTCGCTCCGGGCCGAAGGCGCCGAGGCCAAAACCGCCATCGCCGCCCTGATGGATCTGATCGAGCGCAAATTCGATGAAGAGTGAGGCACCCCCTGGTACCCGCCGTCGCGGATCGGTGATTCAGCAATATGGTTCGACCGGTGCGCGCCGGCGGGTGCCATCATCTTGTAACATGTACCGACTTTCGTGGAACGGCGGGTAAAGCGCATGGAACACGCTTCTTCGAAAGTTGGTACTAGACGCCGCCGCCAGCGCCCGCCCGAGAGGCCGGCCGAACGGGTGTTCGACGGGCTGGGCGTTTCCGGGGGCATCGGCATCGGCCAGGTGCATCTGGTCGAAGCCGGCGCGGTCACCGTCTCCGAATACGAGATCGCCGAGGATGGAATCGAGGCGGAGCTGGAGCGCTTTCGCCTGGCGCTGCGAAAATCCGAGCGCCAGCTGCGCAAGCTCATGGGCAAGGCCACGGAATTGCACGGTGCCGCCGCCCAGGAGTTGGGGTTCCTGCTGGATGCGCATTTGCAGATGATCACCGGATCGCGCGTCGTGCGCGGCGTCGAGGCGAAAATCGAAAAGTCGCGGATCAATGCCGAGGCAGCGGTGCAGGCGGAAATCTCGCGCGTGGCCGAGGAATTTGCGTCCCTGCACGACCCCTATCTGGCGGCGCGCGCGAGCGACGTGCGCGAAGTCGGCAACCGGCTCCTGCGCAATTTGACCAAGACCCCGTTCGAGGCCTTCAAGAACCTGCCGCCGGGCTCGATCGTGGTCGCGGAGGAATTGTCGCCGGCCGATACCGCGCTCCTGGATCCCAAGACCATCGAGGGCTTCGCGACCGCATTGGGCGGCAAGGAAAGCCACACCGCGATCATGGCGCGTTCGCTGAACCTTCCGGCCGTGCTAGGGCTTCCCGATCTCTTGGCGTACGCCCGCACCGGCCAGAATGTCATCGTCGATGGCCAGGCCGGCCGGGTCATCCTCAACCCGACGCCGGGGCGCCTTGCCGAGCACCGCCGCCGACAAGAAGCCCTGGAGCGCGACCGGAAACAACTGGCGCGCTTCAAGCGCCTGCCCGCGATCACCCGCGACGGCCAGGAAATCGGGCTCCTTGCCAATCTGGAACTGCCGCGCGACGCGGCATTGGCGCTGAGTGTTGGCGCCGAGGGTGTCGGCCTGTTGCGCACCGAATTCCTGTTCATGAACCGCGACGACGTGCCCGACGAGGAGGAGCAATATCGGGCGCTCAGGGAGATCGTGGAGACCATGGATGGGCGCCCGGTCACCATCCGGACGCTCGATGTGGGCGGGGACAAACTGGCGCCCTCTCTGCGCGACCGGCTGGGCGACACGCTGAACCCGGCCTTGGGCCTGCGCGCAATCCGGCTGAGTTTGAAGGAGCGCGATCTCCTGGACGCGCAGCTTGGCGCGATCCTGCGTGCCGGCCAGCATGGCCCGGTCAAGATCCTGCTGCCGATGATCTCGACCATCTCCGAGGTGCACCAGGTGCGCGACGCGCTCGAATTGGTGGCCAAGCGCTTGAAGCGGCGAGGGGTAAAGCTCGGCGATCCGCTGCCGCCCTTGGGCGTGATGATCGAGGTCCCGGGAGCCGCCCTCGCCGCCGATTCCTTGGCCCAGGTTTCCGATTTCTTCGCCATCGGCTCCAACGACCTCACCATGTACACGCTGGCCATCGACCGGGGGGAGGAGCAGGTGGCGCATCTCTACAACCCCCTGCACCCGGCGGTTCTGCGCCTCATTCAATTCGCGACCGAGGCGGCGCTTCGCGCCCGCATCCCGGTCAGCATCTGCGGCGAAATCGCCGGTGATCCGCGCTTCGCGCCCCTCATCCTCGGCCTCGGCATCCAGGAATTGAGCATGGCGGTGAATGCGCTCCCCCGGGTCAAGCAGCGCATCCGCAGCCTGGATTACGTCGCCGCCGGCCGCTTCGCCCGCCAGGTCATGGACCAATCGGATTCCGGGCGCATCGCCACGCTCCTGGACGATTTCAATGCCTTAGCCGAATAAGCGCAAACCGGAAACATCGGAATAAAAATAGCTTTAGGTTTCTTTATACCAGCAATAAAACAACAGTTATGTTATTTTATTATCCACTTTCGCGGTGCATAACGGGGCAAGTAAAAAGGTTAATTCCGGAACCGCTTGGCACAGGCGCGAGGGCGAGAGGGTCAGTCGGGCCGGTGGTCGGCCAGGAATAAACAGTACGATGCAAGCCAAAGCGGGCATCGGCCGAGTCACGGGAGAAGTCGACATGCGTGACATGGCACCGGTAACACTTGGCGAAATCCTTCTCGGGGATTTCGTGAAGCCGCTGGGAATCACCCGGTACCGATTGGCGAAGGCGCTCAAGGTACCGGCGTCGCGCATCCACGAGATCGCGCACGGGAAACGTCCGATTACCGCGGACCTGGCGCTGCGGCTGGCCCGGTTCCTTGGCACGGACGCGCAATCCTGGGTTAACCTCCAGGCACATTTCGATCTGGAGAAGGCCAGGGCGGAGTTTGCCGAGGGTGTGAATATAGAAGTGAGCCCCACGCCGCCTGAGGGCGGCTGCCATCACGGCAGGCGAATCTTGGAAGTATTTTGCCGCGATTGGGTGGCGTGTTAAGGAAAGGGGACTCTCGCGGGAAGGAGCCTAAACAGGCCGGAAAGACCGTAATGGCGCCCAAGGGTAACGAGGCCTTCTCGCGAATTCTGATTGACAAGGCGCTAGAGGCGAGCGGCTGGGACCTGCTCGATCCGCGTCAGGTCCAATTCGAGCAAAACAACACCGCCGGCCGGGCCGATTATCTGCTCAAGGACGAGATCGGACGGGTCCTATGCGTTCTGGAAGCCAAGCGCGAGGACCTTGATCCCTACGACGCCAAGGAACAGGCGCGGGGCTATGCCGAAAACCTGAAGGCCCCCTTTGTGCTTCTCTCCAATGGTAGGGTTCATTGGTTCTGGAACCATGAGCGGGCCGACCAGCGTGACGCCTACCGTGTAGAGCGGCTACCCTCACGCGAAGATCTGTCGCGGCTTCGCCTGAGGAACCTTCAGCCGCCCCGGCCCTTGCGGACAGAGATCGTTCAACCTGGATATCTTCGCGGCCAGCGCCAGGACCTCGTTCTGCGCGGTTATCAGATCAAGGCGCTTGATGAAATTGCCACGGCCTATGACGATTCGGGCCGGCGGAAGTTCCTACTGGAAATGGCGACTGGAACCGGCAAGACCCTGCTTTGCGCCGCGCTCATCCGCCGGTTTTTGGTCACCCGAAACGCCGAACGGGTGCTGTTCATCGTCGATCGCATCGAGCTGGCCAAGCAGACCATGGAGGATTTCAACGTCATCCTCGGGGAATACAAGCCGGTCGTTTACAAAAATGCCCGGCGTACCGGCGAATTGCTCGGTTCCTCGGTCGTGGTGGCAACCATCCAATCCCTCGTGACCGACCGTCGCTATCGCGACGAATTCACGCCGTTCTACTTCGACCTGGTCATCAACGACGAGGCGCACCGATCCATTTATGGCGATGCCCGCGAGGCGGTACAGTTCTTTCAGGCCACGCGCGTCGGCCTGACCGCCACGCCAAAGGCCTATCTCAAGAACGTGAACATCGATCATCTGGCTTTCGATGACCCGAAGACGCTGGAAGCGCGCCAGCTTCGCGACACCTATCATTATTTCGGCTGCGAGCCGGGACAGCCGACCTTCCGCTACGACATCATCGACGCGGTCAAGGACCCCGAGGGGCCGTTCCTGTGCCTGCCCAAGATCATCGATCTGCGATCCGACATCACCACCCAGGCGTTGCAAGACGCCGGCTGGACGGTCATCATCAACGAGCAGGAGGAAAGCTTCAAGATTCAGGATTTGGAACGCAAGATTTTCACGCCGCACCGCAACCGGGTCATGTGCGAGGCGTTTCTGCGCGAGGCGCAACGCGACCCCACGGGCGAGATCGGGAAGTCCATCATTTTCGCCGTCAATCAGAGCCACGCGACTGCGGTGACCAGGATACTGAACGAACTGAAGCCGGAGTTGGCGCTGACCATCACCTCGCGCATCTCGGACGCATCCTCGCTCGCCAAGGAATTCCGGGACGGAAAGCGCAAGGAGCGGGTCGCCGTCTCGGTCGACATGCTCTCGACCGGCTATAATTGCCGCGATCTCTTGAATGTCGTTCTGATGCGGCCGATCTTTTCGCCGACCGAATACATCCAGATCAAGGGTCGCGGCACAAGGCGGTTTACTTTCGTATTCGGCAACAGCGAATACGAGAAGCGGCACTTTTTCCTGCTCGATTTTTGCGCCGTCGCCGCTTTTTTCGAGGACAAATATGATTACGCGGCGCCCCTAGGCCTGCCCAGGGCGGCCGAGGGCCGAGCCCGCCCCGAGCGGCCCGAGCCCGGCATCGGTGGCGGGTTCGAGGAGCCCGGCGATGCCTATGAGGGCGACGAGACCAAGGAGCCGCGCCGCGACGTGCCGATCTGGGAGGGACGGGACCGCATCGTCAGCCAGGAGGTGCGCATCGTCGGCCCCAATGGCGAGAAGGTGGACGTGATGACCTTCCGCGGCTCGTTCGAGCGCGACCTAAAGGAATTCGCCGAGACCGACCCGGATTTGAACGACGCGGTCGCGGCCGAGGACGACGATACGATCGAGACCATCGTGCAAGAGCGATTCTACCACCGGCCGGAAATGTTCTACGCCCCCGACAAGCTCATCATCTCCTATGGCGTTCCGGCGCCCACTCCGGCCTTCGTCTATAACGCGTTAGGCAAGCGCCCGCTGCCGACCAAGGACAAGATCATCGCCGATACGGTGGATTCGATCGCTGCCCGGTTCGATCTGCGCTATGGCGACCAGAAATGGGTGAACGCGACTGCCGAATTGGTGAGCGAGGATCATCAGGCCTTGTCCGATTTCATGTCCGGGCGTTTGCAGCGCCTGTTCGAGCGCAGCCAGTTCGGCGCGCTGGGCGGCCTTGACGCGCTGGCGCGATTCCAGGAACGGGATTCCGTGTTCGAGGCCCTGCGGCAATCGTCACTGGTCCAGTGCACGCGCCTGGCCGCGCGAGAAGGTCAATAGATCATGCGCAAACCCGCCACACCGAGCGATTCCGTCGTCAAGCTGGCCCAGTCCAACGGTTCGGGCTTCTTCGCCTCCGGCCTCCGCCAGAAGGTGGACCAGCTCATGGACGTCTTGTGGGCAGGCGGCGTCAACAACCCGATGGATTCGATCGAGCAGCTTTCCTATCTCATTTTCCTGCGGCTGCTATCGGAGCGCGACGAACAGGCCGCGCATATCGAGAAGGGCTATCGGCGCGTCTTTTCCGGCGATTGGGTGCGCTTCGCCTGGGGCAATTTCGTGACCCTTGCCGGCAACGAATTGTTCGACACGCTCCGGGGCGCCATCGAGCGGCTGCACGAATTGCCCGGCCTGTCGCCGACCGGGCGCGAGTTGTTCCGCAACGCCACACTGAAAATCTATGACCGGCCGACCCTGCGCGCGGTGGTTCAGATCATCGCCGAGATGAATATGTCGCCACAGGACGGGCGCGATCTCAAGGGCGATATGTACGAATATCTGCTCTCCAAACTGTCGCAATCGGGCACCAACGGCCAGTTTCGCACACCGCGCCATGTCATCGATCTGATCGTGGCCCTGGTCGGCCCCCGGCCGGGCCTGCGCATCTGCGATCCCGCTTGCGGGACGGCGGGATTCCTGATCTCCGCCTATGCGAAGATCTTGCGCGATCACACCAAACGCTCAGATCTCGCGCGCGGAATCGAGGACGGCAGCCTGCTCAAATCCAGGCAGTGGGAATTCCTGGAGACCCAGGCCTTCACCGGCTTCGACAACGACGCCAACATGGTGAAGATCGCGATCCTGAACCTCTATCTGCATCGACTGGAACGCGCCCGGATCGAGCATTTCAACCCGCTGACCACCACGCGGGGCGGTGAATATCCCGGCCAGAAATACGACATTATCCTGGCCAATCCACCCTTCGCCGGCCGGGTGCAGAAGGAAAGCATCCTCGCCGATATCGCCTTGGACACCCGCGACACCGAATTGCTGTTCCTGAAATGGTTTCTCGACCATCTAGCCGACAAGGGCCGCGCCGGCGTGATCGTGCCCAACGGGGTTCTGTTCGGTTCCGGCAAGGCGGCGCGCAAGGCGCGCGAATTGCTGATGACCGATTGCGATCTCCAGGCGGTGATCGCGCTCCCTTCGGGCGTGTTCAAACCTTACGCCGGAGTTAGTACCGCGATCCTGATTTTCGAGAAGGGCGGCCCAACAAAGGAGGTGTGGTTCTATGAGTTGACGGCGGACGGCTTCTCGCTGGACGACAAAAGGACGCCGATCGGTGCCAACGACATCCCCGACATCCTGGACAAATTCCCGGAGCGCGAGGAAGGCCCCAATTCCTTCCGCGTGCCGATCGCGACGATCCGCGAGAACGGCTGCCAACTCATGCCCGGGCGCTACAAGCCCTTGCGACTGGATGCAGTAATACACGAAGCGCCCATGGACATCCTCAAGGACGTGATCCGGATGGAAACCGAGATCGCGGAGCGAGCGAAGAAGCTAATGAATGTATTGGGCTCTGAATGAGTACCTGGAAAACCGTTGCGCTTTCAGAGGTGGCGGAAATAGCGGCAGGTGATCCGGCTCCACAGGGCCGATCATCCTATGCATCGGAGGGCCATCCGTTTGTCCGAATGCATGACGTCGGGCGCAATGGAAGTTCGGGAGAACTTACCAAGATCTCAAACAGAGTGACAGCGATAGCCTCGGCTAAACTTAGATTGTTCCGAAAGGGAAGTATCCTAGTTCCGAAAAGTGGAGCTTCTATTCTGCTAAACCACCGCGCAATTCTCGGAACGGACGCTCACGTCGTTAGTCATTTGGCTGTCGTGACGCCAAGCCTGAAAACCAGTGGGCGGTTTCTCTATTATTGGCTTCGCGGAATTGACATGGCAAAAGTGGCGGCAAAAAGTGACTACCCATCGCTCCGGCTGTCCGATCTTTCCCGCCTTTCTGTGCCTCTCCCGCCTCCTTCGGAACAGAAGCGGATCGTGCGGATTCTGGACGAGGCGGAGGCCTTGCGCCAACTCCGCACCCAGGCGGATGCGCGCACAAGATCACTCATTGATGAACTATATTCACAAGCGTTTGTAGAAACCGACGAGCGCCTGGCTTGGGATGTTGAATCTGTCAAAGCCATTGCGGAAAAAAGAAAGGGCTCGATCCGCACAGGCCCATTTGGCAGTCAGCTTTTGCATTCGGAGTTTACCAATACTGGCGTCCCGGTCCTCGGCATTGATAACGTCGTCGACAATGAGTTTAAGTGGACCGCCCCGCGCTGCGTCGCTCCAGAGAAGTACCAACTGTTCGAGCGATTTCGAGTCTATCCGGATGATGTACTCGTGACAATCATGGGAACGGTCGGCAGAGCGGGGGTCGCGCCGAACGATCTCCCAGTTTGCATGAGTAGCAAACATTTGTGTGTGATCACCCTCAATCGCAAGAAGGTTCATCCAAGGTTTCTTTGGGCGGCGTTTCTGTATGATCCAACGATTCGCCAGCAAACCAATTCTGTTGGCGGGGGGGCTATAATGGAGGGCTGGAACTCGACAATCATTAAGCAACTAAAGATCCATATTCCCCCCATTGCCATGCAGGAAGAGTTTGCCGCAGAGGTGGCCCAAATCCAGGAATTGGAAACGGCCCAGGCTGCCAGCCGGCGGCGACTCTACGAGCTGTTTCAATCGCTCCTGCACCGCGCATTTCACGGCGATTTGTAAAGGATGGGCCGTGGGCAGCCGTTCATTTTTTGTTCTTTTCGGTCGCCGCGAATCGTGATAGTTGCATTTCATCCGGGGCCGTCATGGTCCCCCCTCGAATCGAAAGGCGATCATCCGATGAGCAAGAATGACCGATATGTGGTGAAACACGGCGACAAATGGGCCATTAGGAAGGCCGGCGCCGAGCGCGCCAGCGCGGTTCTCGATAGCCAAGACGCGGCCGAAAAATATGCCAAGGCCGTGGTTGCCAAGGAAGGTGGCGGCGAGGTTCGCATCCAGGGCCGGGATGGAAGGTGGCGCGACTCGGACACGGTGGCGCCGGGCAACGATCCGCATCCGCCCATCGACAAGAAGCATTGATCTGATCGGGTTGCGGTCAAGCGGGAGCAATCTTGCCCCGTGATTTTTGGCCTCGTGCATTTCGAACCCGTGGACAGCCCGATCACTCCCAGACTTGATCCGGGGATCGGCGGTGCCGTAGGCAGGGGCATTTTCGATCCGGGTTACAGTCATGCGGCGCTCAGGTAGCACGGACGCCGGCGCGGGGCACCGGTTGTAGCCTGGACAAAAATGTATATCATGGTAATATACGATTATGATCGATCTGGCGCGGATTGAGGGCTTCGATTGGGACGAAGGAAACCGCCGGAAAAGTCTGGAAAAACACGGCGTGACCGGAGCGGAATCGGAGCAGGTGTTCTTGAACGAGCCGCTGGTGATGGCCACGGATGTCGAACATAGCGGAGAAGAAACGCGACTTCATGCTCTTGGGCAGACGGATTCCGGGCGGCTGCTTCACGTCGTCTTTACCCTGCGCGCCGATGGCACCCTGATCCGCGTGATTTCGGCCCGGGACATGAGCGGAAAGGAGCGAGCGGCCCATGAGCAAACAACCTAAACCCATTCCCGCCTTCAAGTCGGAGGCCGAGGAACGCCGCTTCTGGGAAACCCATGATTCCGCCGAGTATGTTGATTGGCGCAAGGCCCTGCCCGCGCGGTTTCCAAACTTGAAGCCGAGCACGCAATCCATCTCGCTGCGCCTGCCGGTCTCGCTGCTGGAACGCATCAAGATGGCCGCCAACAAGCGCGACATGCCCTATCAATCGCTGATCAAGGCCTGGCTCGCCGAAAAGGCCGGGATCAAGTAGATCGGCCGGGCCAATGCCAAGGCCATTTTGAAAAAGAGAATCGCCACGGAAGTCGCTTCGATCCTATCCAGCGGTGACGCGGCGTGAAACTCCGCCCCTGGCTCTGGCGACTGGCGGCGATCATCCTTGCCCCGCCTCTTGCCTATGGCGCGCTGGCGCTGGCGCTCGCCATCCCAACGCCTATTGCCCAGGCTCCCGCGGTGGGCGAGGATGCGATCACCCTTTACGCCTGCGACAATGGCGTGCATGTCGATCTGGTGCTGCCGGTTTCGGGCGGGGGCATCGATTGGCGCGGCCTGTTCGATCCCCGCCATTTCCGGGGTGCCGTTGCGGGCCAGGATCACATCGCCATCGGCTGGGGCAGCCGGGACTTCTATATGGCGACGCCACAATGGCGGGACTTTCGCCTGGATTTCGCGCTGAAGGCGCTGCTCTGGGACGAGACGGTTCTGCATGTCGAATACCGGGAGCGGCCAAGCGCCGGGGCCGATTGCCGGCAATGGCGAGCGGGGCCGGAACACTATCGCGGCCTCGCCGATTTCGTGCGAGCTAGCCTGGACCTCGAGGCCGGAAGCCCGGTTCCGGTCGGTGCCGGCTACGGTTCGAGCGACGCCTTCTTCGAGTCCCAAGGGCGATACACGGTGATCTCGACCTGCAACCAATGGACCGGGCAGGCGCTGGCCCGCGCCGGCGCGCCGGTCGCGCCCTGGACGCCCTTTTCCTTCCTGGTCGCGTGGCGCTTGGCCCCTGTGGATAGCTAACCTTTCGCCAGCTTGCCCGGAGCCATTTCGGCTGCTATAGGGCGGCCTTCCCTCGGAACCCCTCATCATTCCTATCGCCGGGAGATCACGCGCAATGGCCGCCTTCAGCGATTACAAGGTCAAGGACATGAGCCTCGCCGATTGGGGGCGCAAGGAAATCGCCATCGCCGAGACCGAAATGCCGGGCCTGATGGCGCTCCGGAAGGAATTCGGAGAAGCCAAGCCCCTGAAGGGTGCGCGCATCGCCGGCTGTTTGCACATGACCATCCAGACGGCGGTCCTGATCGAGACCTTGAACGCGCTCGGGGCCGAGGTGCGCTGGTCCTCCTGCAACATCTTCTCGACCCAGGACCAGGCGGCGGCGGCCATGGCGGCTGCGCGCGTGCCGGTCTTTGCCTGGAAGGGGATGAGCGAAGAGGAATTCTGGTGGTGCATCGAGCGGACCATCATCGGTCCCGATGGCTGGCGACCGAACATGATCCTGGACGATGGCGGCGATCTGACCCAGATCATGCACGCCAAGTTCCCGGAATTGCTGGGTGACGTGCGCGGCCTTTCCGAGGAAACCACCACGGGCGTGAAGCGGCTCTACGACATGGCCAAGGACGGCAGCCTCAAGGTGCCGGCGATCAACGTCAACGATTCGGTCACCAAATCCAAGTTCGACAACCTCTATGGCTGCCGCGAAAGCCTGGTCGACGGCATCAAGCGGGCGACCGACGTGATGATGGCCGGCAAGGTCGCGGTGGTTTGCGGCTATGGCGACGTGGGCAAGGGCTCGGCTGCTTCGCTAAGGAGCCAGGGTGCCCGCGTCATGGTGACCGAGATCGATCCCATCTGCGCCCTTCAGGCGGCGATGGAGGGTTATCAGGTGACGACCATGGACGAGGCTTCCGGAATGGGCGACATCTTCGTCACCGCCACCGGCAACATCGACGTCATCACGCTCGAGCACATGCGCCGGATGAAGGACCGCGCCATCGTCTGCAACATCGGCCATTTCGACAGCGAGATCCAGATCGGCGCCTTGCGGAACTACAAGTGGCACAACGTAAAGCCGCAGGTGGACGAGGTCGAATTTCCCGACGGCAAACGACTGATCCTGCTCGCCGAGGGACGCCTGGTCAATCTCGGCTGCGCAACCGGGCACCCCAGCTTCGTCATGTCCAATTCCTTCTCCAACCAGGTCCTCGCTCAGATGGAATTGTGGACCAACGCCGCCGAATACGAACGCAAGGTCTATGTGCTGCCCAAGCATCTCGACGAGAAGGTGGCGTCCCTGCATCTGGCCAAGGTCGGCGCCAAGCTGACCAAGCTGACCCCGGCCCAGGCCGAATATATCGGAGCGCCGATTTCAGGACCGTTCAAGGCCGAACATTACCGCTATTGATCGGGGCCGGGCATGGTCCGGTCGCCTACTCGCCTTCGCCGGCACGGGGGTGTAGTCTCGACCCTTTACAACCCCAGTTCCGCTGGCCGGAGCAAATTATGGAGCGCCGCCTCTCCGCGATCCTCGCCGCCGACGCGGTCGGCTACAGCCGGCTGATGGAGGCCGACGAGGCCGACACCTTCGAACGGTTTCGGGCGCACCGCCAGGAGTTCATCGAGCCGGCAATCGAGAAGCATCGCGGTCGCGTCTTCAAATTGATGGGCGACGGCCTGCTGGTGGAATTCGCCAGTATCGTCGACGCCGCCGAATGCGCGATCACGCTGCAGCGCGGCATGGCCGAACGCAATGCCGATATCCCCGCCGAAAGGCGCATCGAAATGCGGATAGGTCTGCATCTGGGCGATATCATCGTCGAAGGCGAGGACCGCCACGGCGAGGGCGTGAACCTGGCGGCGCGATTGGAGGGGTTGGCCGAACGGGGAGGCATCTGCATCTCGGACCAGGTCCATGCCGCCATTGCCGGGAAGCTGGATCTGGGTTTCGAGGAAGGCGGCGAACACCAGGTGCGGAACATCGTCCGCCCGGTGCGGATTTGGCGCTGGCATCCCGCGCCCCGCGTGGCCACGCCCCAGCCGGCCACGCGCCAACCGGCGGCGCCCACTCCCTCCGCGCCCTTGGCCGATGCGCCGCCGTCCCTGCCCGAGAAGCCTTCGATCGTCGTCCTGCCGTTCGAGAACATGAGCGGGGATTCCGAGCAGGCCTATTTCAGCGACGGCATCACCGAGGACATCATCACCGATCTGTCGAAGATCGCGGGGCTGTTCGTGATCGCCCGGAATTCCGCCTTCACCTACAAGGGTCGCGCCGTGAACGTCCGCGATGTCAGCCGCGAGCTTGGCGTGCGCCATGTCCTCGAAGGCGGCGTGCGCAAGGCCGGCAACCGCGTCCGGATCACCGCGCAGCTGATCGATGGCCAGACCGGCGGCCACGTCTGGGCCGAGCGCTACGATCGCGATCTGACCGACATTTTCGCCCTTCAGGACGAGGTCACGGAAAAGATCGTCGCCGCCCTGTCGATTCGATTGTCGGGCAACGATCGCCGGCGCATCGAGGCCCGCGGCACCGAAATCGTCGGCGCCTATGATTGCCTGCTGCGCGGCCGCGAGCAGATGCAGCTCTTCACAAGGGCCGCCAATCTCGAGGCGCGGGCCATGTTCGAGCGCGCGATCCAGCTTGACCCGAATTTCGCCCTGGCATTCGCCGGCCTGGCCAAGACGCATTTATTCGACTTTGCAAATAATTGGAGCGCAACGCCGGAGAAGTCCCTGGAAACCGCCCATGAAATTGTGGGCAGGGCCGTGGCGCTCGACGACGGGAATCCCGAGGTTCAAAACATGCTGGGGATCTCGTATCATTGGAAGAAAGACTTCGATGGCGCGACCGCCGCGTACGAACGCGCGATTGCGCTCGACCCCAATTTCGCGCACGCCTATGCCTCGTTCGGGTTCTTGCTCTATTACGTTGGCGAGCCGGCACGGGGCGTCCACCTTCTCGAACAGGCAATTCGTCTCGACCCGCACCATCCCGATCAATTCCTGCACTTCCTTGGCCTGAACTATTTCGCCCTGGACCGTTTCGACGAGGCGATCGCCGTTCTCAAAAGCCGCGTGGTTCGCAACCCCAATACCGATGTCAGCCGGGTACTCTTGGCCTCGATCTTCGGCCATCTGGGTCGCCACGAGGAGGCCCGCGATTCATGGGAACAGGTCATGAAGATCAATCCTGCGTTTTCTCTGGAACACCGGCGACGCATCCTGCCCTACCGGAATCCGGCCGATTTCGACAAGATCGTCGAGGGCCTGCGGAAGGCCGGCATCTCGCAATGACGGTCGAGGGCCTTGGTGCCTCCGGCAGGCGCCGGGACCTCCAGCCGATTGTGTCCGAGCCGGGAGAACATTAGACTCATTCCCATGGTAGGGGATTCGGGATTTCGGGGGTTTCGGGTCGGCGGCTCTTGGCTCGCGGCTTGGTCATTCGCTTGGACGGGCCCGGCGGTGGCGGCGGATGATTCCCTAGGCCCAGGCTCGCTCGCCTGGCTGGGATTGTTGCTCTTGGCCGCGGCGGCTATCGGCTTTCTGTGGTGGGACCGGGACCGCTCGCGGCGCGATTGGGTGGCCGAACGCCGGTCGCTCGAGGCGGAGCGATCGGCGCTAATCGCGCGTGCCGCGAGCCTGCCCTTGGGCTTGATCGAGGGCAGGGTCCAGGGGCCGTTATCGCTCGATGCGCGGGCACGGGAATTGTTGCCGACCGACGCGACCTCGATCGGCTTGGCCGATCTCGCCGGCCTGCTCGCCATCGAGGGCGATCCCGGCTTGGCCAATTGCCTCTCCACCCTCGCCGGGGAAGGCGAGGGCATCGATGCAATCGGTCGGGCCGGCTCGCGCGTGCTTCGCCTGCGTGGCGGCAATCGGGGGGGATTGGTCCGGCTGTGGCTGGACGAGGTCGGTGCCTTGGCCGAGGCCGAGGCCAAATCGCGCCAGGCGATGCAATCCTTGGCCCAGCTCCTCGATCTTCTGCCCTATCCGATCTGGCGGCGCGGCCCCGACCTCAGGGTCACCTATTGCAACACGCCCTATTACCGGATGCTGGATTTGCCGGTCGCGGAGAAGCGGGCGCCGCCGCGCGATCTCAATGCCGCCGCCAAGGCACTGGCGGCCAGGGCCCGCAAGCTCGGCTTGGCGCAATCGGAAAGCCAGCAATTGGTGATCGGCGGCCAGCGCCGGCTCTACGATTTGACCGAGATGCCGGTTGTCGGCGACGGATCGATCGGCTTCGCGCTCGACCAGACCGCGCTCGAGGAGACCCAGGCCGAATTCTCCCGCCATCTGTCCGCCCATGACGACGTGCTGCAAAGCCTGGGCACCGGCATCGTCATTTTCGGGCCCGACCGGCGGCTCAAGTTCCACAACGCCGCCTATCGCGAGCAGTTCCGGCTGGATACGCAATTTCTGAGCGGGCATCCGACCCTGGAAGAGGTGCTGGAATCGCTGCGCGAGCGCCGCCAGATCGCCGAACAGGCGGATTTTCGCAGCTTCAAGGCGGAGTTCTCGCGCCATGTCATGTCGGCCCTGGCCCCGATCGAGGAATTGCTGCACACCCCCGACGGCCGCACCTTTCGCATGGTGGCGACACCGCACCCGCTGGGTGGCGTGATTCTGACCTACGAGGACGTGACCGATCGCCTGGCGCTGGAGGCCAATTACAACACGCTGATCGAAGTGCAGCGCGAATCCATCAATCAGCTGCACGAGGGCATCGCGGTGTTCGGAGGCGATGGGCGGTTGAAACTGTTCAATCCGGCCTTCGCCCGCATGTGGAACATCAATCCCGACAGCCTGGCCGGGCAGCCGCACGTCTCGCGCGTGGTCGATCTGGTGGCCGGGTTCTTCCGCGCGCGGCGCGATTGGGCGGGCTTACGCGAGCGCATCGTCAACGAGGTGACCTCTCGCGAATCGCGGAATCTGCGCATCGAGCGCGGCGACAAGCGCATCGTCGACGTGGCCGCGATCCCGCTCCCTGATGGCGGGCGGCTGTTCAAGTACACCGATGTCACCGACAGCATCAACATGGAGCGGGCGCTTCGCGAACGCAACGAGGCGCTGATGGCCGCCGATCGGCTGAAATCGGAATTCATCGCCAACGTGTCCTACGAATTCCGCACCCCCTTGAACGCGATCATCGGCTATGCCGAACTCTTGTCGCGGCAATATTTCGGCCAGCTCAATCAAAAGCAGATGGAATACAGCGCCTCGATCCTGGACGCGGCGCATAGCCTGCTGGCCCTCATTTCCGACGTGATCGACGTGGCCGCCATCGAAGCCGGCTACATGTCGCTGGATCGCTATCCGGTCAAGGTGAAGGTGTTGCTGGATTCGATTTTCCGGCTGTTCCAGCAGCGCGCGCGCTCGCGCGAACTCGAGTTTCGCGTCGCCTGCGCGCCCGATTGCGGCGATATCCTGGGCGACGAGCAGCGGTTGAAGCAGGCGTTGTCCAATCTGGTATCGAACGCCATTTCGGCGGCGCCGATCGGGGGCGTGGTCGCGATCGGCGCCGGCAACGAGGGCGGGGCAATCGTCGTCGAGGTGGCGATGCGGGGAACCCAGGATCCGCGCGGCACCGGCCCGCTTGGGTCCATCGGGCGCGACGTGACCGGCGGGCTCGGCCTCGCCCTGGTCAAGACCCTGGTCGAATCCCATGGCGGAACCGTTGAATCGCGGACCGAGGCCACGACGCGCCTGGTGCGGTGCCGGCTGCCCGCCGTGGCTTAGCAAAAGGGGACGCTACCCTTTTCTCCTCCAGTTCTCCATTTTCTAGCAAAAGGGGACGCTACCCTTTTCTCCTCCAGTTCTCCTTTTCTGCCTTTCTTTCGAGAGGGGAGAAAAGGGCCGAGAGGGGAGAAAAGGGCCGAGAGGGGAGAATAAGGGCCGAGAGGGGAGAAAAGGGCCGAGAGGGGAGAAAAGGGCCGAGAGGGGAGAAAAGGGCCGAGAGGGGAGAAAAGGGTAGCGTCCCCTTTTATCAGCCGGCCGGCACGCCCTTGGTGGTCGAATACTCGAAATGCAGGGCCTCTCCCGGATACACCAAAGGGTGGATCGCGTGGGCGGCCATCGCCGCCTCGGAGAATCCGCACAGAATCAGTTTCAGTTTGCCGGGATAGGTGGCGATGTCGCCGATGGCGAAGATGCCAGGCGCGTTGGTCGCGCAATCGGCGGGAGTTACCGTGACATGGTTGTGGTCGAGGTTGAGACCCCAGCCGGCGATCGGCCCCAGATTCATGGCCAGCCCGAAGAAGGGCAGCAGGACATCGGCCTCCAGGCGCTTGTGCTTGCCGTCGAGCGTCGCCACCACGATTGCCGACAATTGGCCGTTCTCGCCTTCGATTCCATGCAATTGATAGGGCACCACCAATTCGATCCGACCCTGGCGGGCCAGCTCCTCCATCCGCGCCACCGATTCGGGCGCGCCCCGGAACTTGGGTCTCCGATGCACCACCATGATGCTCCGCGCGATTCCAGCGAGCGCCAGGGTCCAGTCCAGCGCGGAATCCCCGCCGCCTGCGATGACCACGCGCTTGTCGCGCAAATCCTCCTTGCGCTTGACCAGATAGAAGACGCTTCTGCCCTCGTACTTCTCGATGCCGGCGAGCGGCGGCCGGTTCGGCCCGAAGGCACCGCATCCGGCGGCGATGATCACGGCCTTGGCCGTGATGCTGGTGCCGCGATCGGTCACCAGGGTCCAGGAATTGCCGTCGCGCACCAGTTTCTCCACCCTTTGGTCAAGATGAAAGACGGGATGAAAGGGTGCTGCCTGCCGATCCAGCTCCTGGACCAGGCGCAGGGCGTCGATGATCGGATATCCGGGAATGTCGTAGATCGGCTTTTCCGGATAGAGCGCCAGGCATTGGCCCCCGGTGCTTTCCAGCGCATCGATGACATGGCAGCGCATTTTCAGCATGCCGCATTCGAAGACGGCGAACAGGCCGACCGGGCCGGCGCCGATGATGGCGACATCGGTCTGGTGCTGGGCTTGCGACATGTCGGTTCCTTGGATGGTTTCTTGGGCGGTTTCCTCGACGGCGATGCGGATCGCGCGCCGAGAATGCCCAGCCCCAAGGCACAAAGCAACCGTTCGGGCAGGATGGAAGGGTTGTCGGGGCAAGATTGATCCGGTCACGCCGCATCGTTAAAAGATGAGCGATGTCCGAGGATAGAGCCCAGTCCGAGAACGCGATTCCGATCGAGCTCCCCGCTCCAAACGCGACCCGGAAACTGGGGTGCGCGATCGCCTTGGCATTGAGCCCAGGCGACGTGGTGGGGCTGGAAGGCGATCTGGGCTCCGGCAAGACGACCTTGGCGCGCGCCATCATCCAGGCCTTGTCGCCCTGGGCAGGGGAGGCGCCGAGCCCGACTTTCACCCTGGTCCAGACCTATCCGGCTCGGGTAAAGGGGCGCGACCTCGAGATCTGGCATTTCGATCTCTACCGCGTGAAGGCGCCCGAGGAGGCCTACGAACTGGCGATCGAGGACGCCTTCGCCGATGGCGTGTCGCTGATCGAATGGCCGTCGCGGCTGGGGGCGTTGCTGCCGCGAGATTGCCTGATGGTGACCCTGACCACCGTGGGTCCGGAGGCGCGGCGGGCAAGCCTCACCGGAGACACGCGCTGGCACACGATCATCCGCGGAATCGAAAAGGAAATGCGCTCGTGACCGCGCCCGCCTCCACTTCGCAACCCCGCGAGGCCTTGATCGCCGCGTTTCTGACGCGGGCCGGTTGGGGCGGGGCCAAGCGATCGCTGCTTGCCGGCGATGCATCGTTCCGGCGCTATGACCGGCTGCGCCACCAAGATGCCGGCGCGGTCTTGATGGACGCGCCGCCGCCGATGGAGCGCGTGGCGCCCTACGTCGCCATCGCCCACTTGTTGCGCGATCATGATTTCAGCGCGCCCGCGATTCTAGCCGCCGACGAGGCCAATGGATTGCTGCTGATCGAGGATCTGGGTGACGACACCTATTCGCGCCTGCTGGAACAGGGCCGGGACGAGCGCGCGCTCTATGAACTCGCGACCGACGTGCTGATCGAGATTCGCCGCCGCGTGCGGGAACGCGGGCTCGAACATCTGCCCGAATTCGACATCGCGCGCGCCTTCAGCGAGGTGTCGCTGCTCCTGGACTGGTACTGGCCGGCGCATTTCGGCGAACCGGCGCCAGCCGGAACTCGCGGCCAGTTCGAGGATGCCTGGCGCCGGGTTCTGCCGCATTTGTTCGATGCCGGGCACAATCTGACGCTGTTCGATTTTCACATCGACAATTTGCTGCTGCTGCCGGGGCGCGAGGGCTACCGCGCCTGTGGGCTCCTCGATTTCCAGGACGCGGTTCGCGGGCCGGTACCGTTCGATCTTGCCTCGCTGCTCGAGGACGTGCGCCGCGACGTGCCGGTCGCTTTGGCCGATGCCATGATCCAGCGCTACCTCGCGGGCCACCCCGATCTCGATCCGGATCGGTTCGAGGGCGCCTACGCGGTTTCGGCGGCGGAACGCAACACCCGCATCGCCGGCACTTTCGCCCGGCTCCTGAAGCGCGACGGCAAGGCGCATTATCAGCGCTTCATGCCGCGCGTGTGGCGGCTGATCGAAGGCGATCTCAAGCACCCCCTCTTGGCGCCGGTCGCCGCCTGGTTCGATCGATACCTGCCACCCTCCGAGCGAACCGTCTTGGATGGTGGCGGATGAACGCCTCTCATCCAGGGCTATCGCATTCGGAAATTTCCGATTCCAATCCTGCTCGGCCAAATCCGGCCGGTTTCGAAACTTTCGCGCCAGGCCCTCCCCGGATTCGATTTGTTCGTTCGATCGCCAGAAATGCGCCAAATGGGATAGCCCTGACCTCCCATCCCGTTCCAGTCGCCAACTTTCGAATATGCGTGATACCTGAAACAACCTCGCGTTTCCACGAAAGTTGGCGCCTGTCATCAAACGAAAATACCGGCCGGCGTGTGCCTGGGGAATCGTATTGCTGAATCATCCACCAGCGACGGCGGGTATCGGGACCGCCATGGTGCTCGCCGCCGGCTACGGCAAACGGTTGCGGCCGCTGACCGTTACGCTACCCAAGCCCCTCATCCGCGTGCAAGGGAAGGCACTCATCGATGTGGCGCTCGATCGGCTGGCGGCGGCGGGCGTCACCCGCGCGATCGTCAATCTGCATCATCTGGGGAACAAGATTCGCGATCACTTGAAGGAGCGCCGCAGCCCTGAAATCCTGTTCTCGGAAGAGGCCGAGATCCTGGAAACCGGTGGCGGCATCGTGAAAGCGCTGCCGCTTCTCGGTGACGAGCCGTTCTTCGTAGTGAACGCCAAGATCGTGTGGCTCAATGGCAAGACCGATTGCCTGCTGCGCCTGGCACGGGCATTTGATCCCGAGCGCATGGACGCGCTCCTGCTGCTCCATCCAGGGGCGAACGCCATCGGCTACGAGGGCATGGGCGATTTCCTGATGGATTCGCTGGGCGTGCTCAAGCGGCGCCCGGAGCGGATCGTGGCGCCCTTCGTCTATGCCTCGATCCAGATCTGCCATCCGCGCCTGTTCCGCGATCCGCCCGGAGAGGCGTTCTCGACCAATGTGTTGTGGGACCGGTCGATCGCCGAGGGCCGGCTTCATGGCATTCGCCATGACGGCGAATGGGGCCAGGTCTCCTCGCCCAGGCAATTGGAGGCGGTCGAGCATTACCTCGGCTTTCACGGCTACGCGATTTAGGACATTCTCGCGCGTATGAGCCCGTCCGAGACCGTGCCCAACATCCATTTCATCCCGACTGGAATCTCTTTCGTCGATTCGCTGGCCGATGGCCTGTGGCAAAAGAGCGGCGGCGAAATGCTCGCCTTGTCGAGAATGATCGTGCTCCTGCCCAATCGGCGCGCCTGCCGCGCGTTGCAGGAGGCATTCCTAAGCCGGATGGGTAGCGGCGGCGCCACGCTGCTGCCGCGCCTGCAGCCGATCGGCGATCTCGACGATGCCGATCTCATGGTGCTGGGCCCGGGGATTCTGGGCGAGGCCTTCGAGATTCCGCCTTCATTGGCACCCTTGCGCCGCCGCATGATGCTGGCGCGCCTCATCCTGGCGCGTGGAAGTGCCGGCGCCGGGCCTGCGAATATTCGGCTGGACCAGGCCATCCAATTGGCCTCGGCGCTCGCCCGATTGCTGGACGAGGTCGGGACCGAAGGCCTGTCGCTGGACGGCCTCGATGGTTTGGCGCAAGCCGAATTGGCCGGGCATTGGCAGGTGACACTCGACTTTCTCGACATCTTGCGCCGGCAATGGCCGCTCGTGCTCGAGCAAGAGGGGGCGATCGATCCCGCCAGCCGGCGCAATCTTCTCCTCGATCTCCAAGCCCGGCTGTGGCGAGCTCGTCCACCCGAAGGACCAGTGATCGCCGCCGGCTCGACCGGCTCGATCCCGGCCAGCGCGCGGCTGATGGCGGCGATCGCCTCGCTCCCCCAAGGCACGATCGTGCTGCCGGGGCTGGATTTCACGCCCGACGAGGATGATTGGAAAGCGATCGCGGACGAGCCCAGCCACCCGCAATTCGGGCTCTCGCGGCTGTTGCGCGTGCTGGGAGTCCAGCGCGCGCAAGTGACACCCTGGCCCGGGATGGAGATCAGGCACGCGCTTGGCGCCCGCGCCCGCGCGATCTCCAAGGCGCTGCTGCCGGCCGCGCGCACCGATTCCTGGCCGGGTCTCGGCAATTCGGAACTGGCGGGCGAGGCGATCTGGGCCGATCTCGAGCGCGTCGATTGCCGCAACGAACGGGAAGAGGCCCTGGTCATCGCGATTGCATTCCGGCAATTTCTGGCCGAGGGCCAGAAGGGCAACGCCGCCCTGGTGACGCCGGATCGGCGCCTCGCGCAACGTGTGGCCGGCGAATTGCGCCGCTGGCGGATCGAGATCGACGATTCCGCCGGCAAGCCGTTGTCGCGATGCGCGCCCGGCGTGTTCGTGCTGACGCTGGCGCTCGCCGCCGCGCAAGCTTGGGCGCCGGTGCCGTTGCTGGCTTTGCTCAAGCACAAGCTGGCCAATGCCGGTCTCTCGCAAGGTGCGCTGGGAATTTGGGCCGGTCGATTGGAACTCGCCATTTTGCGCGGGCCCCGCCCGGCGCCGGATTGGACGGGGATCGAGGCGGCACTGGCGGCACTCGCCCAGGAAAGCGACCCGGAAGGGCGCGCAAAAGGGCACGCCGATCTTTTCCGGGGCCTCGCGAACCTGCGCGAGCGTACGCACGCCCTCGCAAACTGGGCCGAGCCGACGAGTCCCGGCCGGCGCCTCGCTTCACTCATGGAGGCCGCCGAGGCCCTGGCGGCTAGCGATCGCGAAAGCGGCGCTGAGCTTCTCTATGTGGGCGAGGCCGGCGAGGCGCTCGCCGAATTCCTGGCCGATGCAGTGGAAGCCTTCGCCGGTTTGCCCGCGACCGATCCAAGCGGCTTCGAGGCGCTGCTCTTGGAATTGCTGTCCGGAATCGAGGTCCGGCCGCGCTACGGGCGTCATCCACGTCTGTTCATTTGGGGTCCCTTGGAGGCGCGCCTGCAACAGGCCGATCTCATGATCCTGGGCGGGCTCAACGAGGGCACCTGGCCCGCGCAGGGTGGCGACGATCCCTGGATGTCGCGCCCGATGCGACGGCAATTCGGCCTGCCGGCGCTGGAACGCCGGATCGGCCTGGCGGCGCATGATTTCCAGCAGGCGCTCGGCGCCAGGCGCGTGTTGCTGACGCGGGCGCTGCGCGTCGATGGCCAGCCCACCATGCCCTCGCGCTGGCTGTTGCGCCTGGATGCGTTGCGCGCGTGCCTCGGCCTGAAGGGGCTCTCGGCGGGCGAGGCGACGCGCAACCTGGCGATCAGGCTCGACGATGCGGGGGCGGCCAAGCCAGTCCCGCGACCCGCACCTAGGCCTGGTCCTCTCTATCGCCCGAAATCCTTGTCGGTGACCAGGATCGAGGCCTGGCGGCGCGACCCCTACGCGATCTATGCCGCCAGAATTCTCGATCTGAGGAAATTGGATCCCCTGGACCAGGACCCCGGTTTCGCCGATCTGGGCACGATCATTCACGCCGCCCTCGATCGCTATCTGGCCGGTCACGCGGACCACGCTCCCGCCGATCCCTTGAAGACGCTGCTCGATATCGGGCGCGATGCTTTCGGTGAATTGCTGCGCCGGCCCAAGGTCTGGGCCTTCTGGTGGCCGCGCTTCGAGCGCATCGCCATCTGGTTCTTGGGAGAGGAGCGCGCGCGCAGGCCAAATATCCTCCGCACGCTGACCGAGGCCAGTGCCAAGGCGCGAATCATCGAGGGATCGCTACCCTTCGATCTCACCGCCAAGGCCGATCGTCTCGACCTCATGCGCGAAGGCGGGCTCGCGGTGATCGACTACAAGACCGGTGTTCTCCCTAGCGATCAGGACATTCTGCTTGGCTACGCGCCGCAATTGGCGCTGGAGGCGATGCTGGCGCGGATGGGCGCCTTTCCGGGATTGCGAGGGGATGTGGCGATCCGAGAACTCGCCCATTGGCGCTTGAAGGGCGGCGCCGAGGGGGGCGAGATCCGCCGCCCGCGCCAGAACCGGGCCGAGATCGATCCGCTATTGCTGGCGAGCGAAGCCGAAAGCGGATTGCGTCGCCTGCTCGATCATTATGCAGGCGAAGGTGCGGCCTATCCGGCACTCCCCGACCGGCGTTTCGCGCCCAGATATAACGATTACGCCCATCTCGAGCGCGAGGGGGAATGGTCGGCTGTCGGGGGCGGCGAGTGATCGCGTCGGATCTAGGCTCGATCGCTGGTACCCGCCATCGCGGATGGCTAGTTCAGCGATATGACCCCGCCGGTGCACGCCGGCGGGTACGATCATTTGGCGACAGGTGCCAACTTTCGTGGAAGCATGGACGCGTTTCGTGGATCCCGCTTTTTTGAAAGTTGGCACCGGGCCGGCCGGAAGCCAGGCGATCGCGGACCAGGCCAGGGGCTCCGACCCGGGCCGCTCGGTCTTCGTGGCGGCCTCGGCCGGATCGGGCAAGACCAAGGTCTTGGGTGATCGGGTGCTGCGGCTCCTGCTGCAGGCGCGAGTGGAGCCGCAACGCATTCTGTGCCTGACCTTCACCAAGGCGGCCGCCGCCGAGATGTCCAACCGCATCGCCAAAGTGCTCGCTGCATGGGCGGCGATGCCGGAGGACGATCTGCGGCGGGAGATCCGGGCCCTCATTGGATCGGCGCCGAGGGACGATGCGATGCTGGCCGAGGCAAGGCGGCTCTTCGCCCGCGTGCTGGACGTGGCCGGAGGGATGCGCATCCACACCATCCACGCCTTCTGCCAGTCGTTGCTGCGCCGATTTCCCCTTGAGGCCGGGATCGCCCCGCATTTCCAGTTGATCGAGGATCGCGACGCGGCCGAGTTGATGGAGCAGGCGCTGGGCGACATGCTGGAAGATGCCTATTCCGGCGCCAGGCCCGATTTGGCGCAAGCCCTGAGGCATGCCACCGAAAGGCTGCCCGAAACGCGGTTGAACGATCTGTTGCGGGAATTGCAAGGCGATCGCGCGCGGCTGGGCCACCTCACGCGCGGCACGGGCGGGATCGATTCCATCATGGCGGCACTGGCAAGGGTGCTCGGGCTCGAGGCAGGCGAGGACAAGGCGAACATTCTCGAGAAGGCCTGCGCCGATGGGGCTTTCGATGGCGCCGAACTCGCCCGCGCCGCGACGGCACTCGGCCGAAGCAATGCAAGCGATTCGGGCCGTGGCCGCATCATCCAGGATTGGCTGGCCGCGACGCCCGTGGGGCGCCAAGCGAAAATCGAGGAATACGCGCCGGTCTTCCTGACGGCCAAGGGCGAGATCAGAAAGAATCTGGCCGGCAAGGAAGCGATCAAGGCCATGGCCAATATCGCCGAATTGCTGGAACAGGAGGCGAGGCGCCTGGTGGCCTTGTCCGCGCGCCTGAAGGCGGCCGAGAATTGCGGGGCCACGCGCGCGATCCTGACACTCGGGCTGGATTCCATCCGCCGCTACACAATACTGAAGGCGCAATCGGCGCGCCTCGATTACGACGATCTCATTCATGCCGCGCGCGATCTCTTGAGCCGGCCGGGCATCGCGCCGTGGGTCCTCTACAAGCTGGATGGCGGCATCGATCACGTTCTCATCGACGAGGCCCAGGATACCAGCCCCGATCAATGGCGCCTGATCGTCGATCTGACGGCGGAGTTTTTCGCCGGGATGGGGGCGGTCGAAAAGCGCCGCACGATTTTCGCGGTCGGCGATTCCAAGCAATCGATCTTTTCCTTCCAGGGCGCGGACCCGGCCGAGTTCCGCCGCCACCTGGATCTTTTCCAGTCCCTTGACCCGGACAATTTCGACGCGGTGCCGCTGAACGTCTCGTTCCGCTCGAGCGCGCCGGTCCTGGAACTGGTGGATCGGGTGTTCGCGGGCGAGGCGGGCGCCGGATTGGTGGGCGATGGCGAGGCTGTCAAGCATCTTTGTAATCGCCAAGGCGAATATGGCGAGGTGCGCCTATGGCCGCTGGCGGTGCCGATCGAGACCGAGCCGCCGGAACCCTGGGCGATTCCCAAGATCATCGACCAGAGTCAAGGCCCCGAGGCCAGGCTCGCGGGAAGATTGGCCGAGGAGATCCAGCAATTGATCGGCCACGCCATCACGAGGCAAGGCAACGTGGTGCGCGCGATCGATGCCGGCGACATCATGGTTCTGGTGCGCAACCGCAATGTCTTCGTCGAGTTGCTGGTGCGCAATCTCAAGGAACGCGCCATTCCGGTCGCGGGCGCCGATCGCATGCACTTGCTGGAACAGATCGCGGTCATGGATCTGATGGCGTTCGGCGAATTCCTGCTGCTCGCCGCCGACGATCTGACACTTGCCACGGCGCTCAGGTCGCCCCTCATCGGAATTTCGGAGGAGCAGCTTTTCACTTTGTGCGTCGGCCGCAAGGGCAATCTGTGGTCAAGGATGCGCGAATTGGCGGAAACCCATGAATGGGCGGCCAAGGCGCACGAAACCCTGCGCGAATATCGAGGGAAGGCGAGGCGCCTGACACCCCATGAATTGTTCGCCGACGTCCTCGGCGCGGGAAGGGGAAGGCACAATCTTCAGGGCCGGTTGGGGCCGCAATGCGCCGAAGCGATCGACGAATTCCTGGGGCTTGCACTCGCCTACGAAGCCAGCCACGCGCCGACCTTGCAGGGCTTCCTCGCCTGGATTGGCGAAGACGAGATGGTGGTCAAGCGTGATCTCGACGAGGCGGCCGGCCAGGTCCGCATCATGACGGTGCATGGGGCGAAGGGATTGCAGGCGCCAATCGTATACCTCTGCGATCAGCGGCGCCGGGCCAGGCCGGGCAGCGGCCTCTTCTGGATCAAGGGCGAGGGCCTGGCCTTGCCCCTGTTTTCGCCCAACAAGGATTCCGATGGCGCCATGGCGGCCAGCCTGCGCCAGGAACTGAGGCAACGCGAGATCGAGGAAGAGAACCGCCTGCTCTATGTCGCCATGACCCGGGCGGAGGAGCGGCTCACTGTCTGCGGCTGGGCGGGCGGCCAGCCGATCACCGAAAAGAGCTGGCATGATCGGGTTGGCGAGGCGCTCCAGGAAATGCGGGTGGCGGGCCGCGCAATCGTGGCCCTCGAATTTTCCGTTGGCGCCGGGTGGGAGGGCGAGGCGCTGGGCCTTGCCGGTGGCTCGATCGCGGCGCCGGGTTCGCGAACTTCCGACAATGCGCCGACCGAAACACCGCCGCCAGCTTGGCTGTTCCAAGCGGTGGAGGCGCCCATCCCGCGGGCAAGGCCGTTCTCGCCCTCGCGCCTGGAAGTGTCGGACCCGGCGATGCTCTCGCCCTTGGGCGAGGATCGGGGCTGGCGCTTCAAACGGGGCCGGCTCATCCACCATCTCCTGGAGTTGCTCCCCTCATTGGCGCCTCGATCCAGGCGCGAAGCGGCGCGCGCCTTCCTCGCCCTTCCGATGAATGCGCTGGAGCCGGATCGGATCGAGGAAATTATTGTCGAGACGATGGCGGTGATCGAGGCACCAACCTTCGCCCCGATCTTCGGACCGGAAGCGTTGGCCGAAGTGCCGATCATCGCCGAGTGGCGTGACGATGCCGGCGCCTTGCGCGCGATCAACGGGCGAATCGATCGGCTGTTTGTGGGCGAGAGCGAGGCCTGGGTGGTCGATTTCAAGAGCAACCGGCCGGCACCCTTGCTGCCGGAGCATGTCTCGCTTGAATACCGGCGACAAATGGCCGCGTATCGCCAAGCTTTGCGAAGCCTTTATCCGGACAAGGATATTCGTTGTTTCCTGCTATGGAGCGATGGCCCGCGATTGATGGAATTGCCGGCCGCCATGCTGACCTTGCATGACTGATCCTCTACGCCTTTCGCTCCCTTGACGGGGCCGGCCGGCGATCCCTACATTCGGTCAACCGACGTTTACAAGATCGGCCGGGCACGCAATATCGCAAAGGAACCAAGCCATGAGCACGCTCAGCCAGGTGAGCGATTCCAGTTTCGATGCCGATGTCCTCAAGGCGACCAATCCGGTTCTGGTCGATTTCTGGGCCGAGTGGTGCGGGCCGTGCAAGATAATAGCACCCGCGCTGGAGGAATTGGCCAAGGAATTGGGCGAGAAGCTGAAAGTGGTCAAGCTCAACGTCGATCACAACCCGCAGACGCCGAAGAAATACGGCGTGCGCGGCATCCCCACCCTGATGCTGTTCAAGAACGGCCAGGTCGCCGCCACCAAGATCGGCAACGTGCCCAAGCGGCAATTGGCCGATTGGGTCCAGGGCGCGCTGTAGGGCAGTAGCCCCCTCCACAACTTTCCGCCCGCCCCTCACCCGCAAGGGCCTGCGCCCTAGCGCCCTCTCCCCGAGGAGAGGGAAAATTACCCATTCTCCGCCAGAATCGTTCCAGCGAGATAAAGCGAGCCGCAGATCAGCACCCGGCGGGGCAGGGGGCCGTGCCGCTCGACGATGTCGCGCAGGGCCGCGTCCGCGCCGGTGAATGCCTTGGCGGCGATGCCGGCATCGCGCGCGAAGGCCACGCATTCCTCGGCAGAGAGCGAGGCATGGTCGCCGGGAATGGAAACGGCCGACAGATCATCGACGAAGGGTGAGAGCGGGCGCAAGAACGCCACCGGCTCCTTGGAATTCAGCATGCCGAAGACGAGGCTCGTCTTCTTGGAATCAGTAGCGCGCCAATCCTGCAGCATTCCGGCGATCGCGTTTCCGGCATCTTCGTTGTGACCGCCATCCAGCCATAATTCCCAGCCCGGCGGCAGCAGATCGAACAATGGCCCATGGCCCAGGCGCTGCATCCGCGCCGGCCATTGGGCGCCCGCCAGCCCGGCCTTGATCTCGCCCGGCCCGATCTCGAATCCGGTCAGGAAACGCGTGGCCGCGATCGCAATCGCGGCATTGGCGATCTGATGGCGCCCGGGCAGGCAGGGCGCCGGCAGATCGAGAACGCGGCCCGCCTCCTCGTATTTGAAGCCCGTCGGCGTCGGCACGAAATCCCATTCCAGGTTATGGCGCCAGGCGGGCGCTTGGCGCGTCCGCGCGATCTTCGACAAGACCTCCGCGGCCTCCGCCGGTTGCGGCCCTACGACGATGGGCACGCCGCGCTTGATGATGCCGGCCTTTTCGGTCGCGATCTTGGAAATCGTGTCGCCCAGATACTGCATGTGATCCATCGAGATCGTGGTGATCACACAGGCAAGCGGCCGATCGATGACGTTGGTCGCATCGACCCGCCCGCCAAGCCCAGTTTCCAACAACAGGATATCGGCCGGGTGCCGGGTGAAGGCGAGGAAGGCCGCCGCCGTGGTGATCTCGAAAAACGTGATCTGATCGCCACCATTGGCGCGTTCGCACTCGCTCAAGAGATCGATCAGTTCCGGTTCCGCGATCAATTGGCCCGTAAGCCTAATGCGTTCGTGAAAGCGCACCAGATGCGGCGAGGTATAGACATGCACGCGATAGCCCGCGTGTTCCAGCATGGCGCGAAGATAGGCGATGACCGAGCCCTTGCCGTTGGTGCCCGCGACATGGACAGCGGGCGGCAGATGCTGCTCCGGGTGCCCGATCAGCGACAACAGGCGCGAGACGCGATCAAGTTCGAGATCGATGATCTTGGGATGCAGCCGGTTCAGCCGCTCGAGAACCAGATCGCTAGAGTCATTTCCAACGATGTTGAACCACCTTTCAAGAAAAGGGGACGCTACCCTTTTTTCCCTCTCCAAGAAGAAAAGGGGACGCTACCCTTTTTTCCCTCTCCCCCGCGTACTCGGAGGGTACGGCAGTCGAAAAAAGGGTAGCGTCCCCTTTTCTTTTTTCGCAAGGTGCGTTCGCCACGCCGATCAGGCCGGGGACTGGCCTTGGCCCTGGCCCTGGCGCGTCAAGAGCCCGATGATCCGCGCCAATTGCTGGGGCAGGTCCTTGCGCGCCACCACCAGATCGATGATGCCGTGTTCCAGCAGATATTCGGCGCGCTGGAAGCCCTTGGGCAGCTTCTCGCGGATGGTTTCCTCGATCACCCGGGCGCCCGCAAACCCGATGACGGCGCCGGGCTCGGCCATGTGGATATCGCCCAGCATGGCAAAGGAGGCCGAGACGCCCCCGGTCGTGGGATCGGTCAGGAGCACGATGAAGGGCAGGCCCGCCTCCTTCACCTGATCCACCGCGATGACGCTGCGCGGCATTTGCATGAGCGAGAGAATGCCTTCCTGCATCCGGGCACCACCCGATGCCGGGATGGCGATGAGGCAAGCGTGGCTCGCGACCGCCGCCTCGGCCGCGGCGGCCAAGCCCTCGCCGACCGCCATGCCCATGGATCCGCCCATGAAGTCGAAATTGAACGCGGCCACGACCGCGCCAAGCCCGCCGATCCTACCCTCGGCGACGATGAGCGCGTCCTGTTCGCCGGTCTTGGCCTGGGAATCCTTCAGGCGATCGGTGTATTTCTTGCGGTCGCGGAAACGCAAGGGATCGATCTCGGGCTTGGGGAGTGGCACGCGCGTGTATTTCCCCTCGTCGAACAGCAATTCCAACCGTCGCTTGACCTCGATCTTCATGTGGTGGCCGCAATGCGGGCAGACGCGCAGGTTGGCCTCAAGCTCGCGATGGAAGATCATCTGCCCGCAGGAAGGGCATTTGTCCCACAGATTCTCCGGCACCTCGGTCTTGCGCACGAGTGCCCGGATCTTGGGCCGCACGAAATTGGTGAGCCAGCTCATGCGCGCATCTCCGCTCGGGCCGGCCGTGATTGCCGCACGCCCCCCGCCAGTTCGCGAACCAGCGCCAGCACCTCGGCGATCGCCCCATCGCCGTCGCCGGGATGGGCGGCAATGCGATCCACCAGCGCCGAGCCCACGACCGCGCCGTCGGCGATGGCCGCCACCTGCGCCGCTTGCCCAGCGGTCTTGATGCCGAAACCGACCGCGATCGGCAGTTGCGTGTGGCGCTTCAGCCGCAGGACCGCCGCCTTTATGTCGCTGCCCTTGGCCGAGTGCGTGCCGGTGATGCCGGCGATCGACACATAATAGACAAAGCCCGAGGTATTGCGCAGCACCGCCGGCAGGCGCTTGTCGTCGGTCGTGGGTGTCGCCAGGCGAATGAAATTCAATCCGGCCCTCAATGCCGGCAGGCACAATTCCTCGTCTTCTTCGGGCGGCAGATCGACGACGATCAGGCCATCGACGCCGGCCGCCAGCGCCTCTTTCACGAAAGCCGGCACGCCATAAGAATAGATCGGGTTGTAATATCCCATGAGGATGACGGGCGTCTTCTTGTCGTGTTCGCGAAAGGCGCCGACCAGCTTCAGCGTCTTCTTGAGTGTCATGCCGGATTTGAGCGCGCGCAAGGACGAAGCCTGGATGGAAGGCCCGTCGGCCATCGGATCGGTGAAGGGCATGCCGAGCTCGATCAGATCGGCGCCGGCACCGGGAAGTTTCAGCACAAGCTCCAGCGAATGCTCGTAATCGGGGTCGCCGGCGGTGACGAAAGTGACCAACCCGGCGCGGCCCCGCGCGCCCAATTCGGCGAATCGTTTTTCGATCCGGGTTGGCCCCTTGTCCTTGCTCACGGCTTTTTCCCCAGTACCCGCCCGTCGTGGGACTTGCGCATTCTAGCCAAATGACTCCGCCGGTACAGGCCGGGGGGCAACATCATGTTACAAAACGCGCCAACTTTGTTGGAAGCATCACGGCGTTTCATGGATCACGTTTTTTTAAAAGTTGGCGCTATGCGTTCGGCGACCGAGAAGATGTCCTTGTCGCCACGGCCGCACAGATTCATCACCAGCAGATGGTCCTTAGGCAAAGTGGGCGCGAGTTTCGCCGTGAAGGCGAGAGCATGCGCCGGCTCGAGTGCCGGAATGATGCCCTCGAGCCTGGAGAGCATCTGGAAGGCTTTCAGCGCCTCCTCGTCGGTTGCCGAGACGTATTTGGCCCGCTTCATCTCGAAGAGCCAGGAATGCTCCGGGCCGATCCCGGGATAATCGAGCCCGGCCGAGATCGAATGGGCATCGGTGATCTGGCCGTCGTCGTTCTGCAAAAGATACGTGCGGTTGCCGTGGAGTACGCCCGGCCTTCCCCCCGTCAAGGACGCGGCGTGGCGGCCGGTTTCGATCCCCTCGCCGCCGGCCTCGACGCCGTAGAGGGCGACCGAGGGATCGTCGAGGAAGGGGTGAAAGAGGCCGATCGCGTTCGACCCGCCGCCGATGCAGGCGACCAGCGAATCCGGGAGCCGGCCTTCGGCCGCGTGCATCTGCTCGCGAACCTCGTTGCCAATGATCGATTGGAAATCGCGGACCATCATCGGATAGGGATGCGGGCCGGCCGCCGTGCCGATGATGTAGAACGTATTCTCGACATTGGCGACCCAGTCGCGCAGCGCCTCGTTCATCGCGTCCTTGAGGGTGCGGGTTCCGGATTTGACCGGCACCACCTCGGCCCCCAGCAATTTCATGCGGAACACGTTGGGCTGCTGGCGGGCGATGTCGGTCTCGCCCATGTAGACGACGCAGGGCAGGTTGAATAGCGCCGAGACGGTGGCGGCGGCCACCCCGTGCTGGCCGGCGCCGGTCTCGGCGATGATCCGGGTCTTGCCCATGCGCCGGGCCAAGAGAATCTGGCCCATGCAATTGTTGATCTTGTGCGAGCCGGTGTGGTTCAACTCGTCGCGCTTCAGATAGATCTTGGCGCCACCGAATTCCCTGGTCAGGCGCTCGGCGAAATAAAGCGGGCTCGGCCGGCCGATGTAATGGATGCCATGATGCGCCAGTTCCCGGGAAAAGTCGGGATCGGCCTTGGCTTCTCCATAGGCGCGCTCGACCTCGAGGATGAGCGGCATCAGGGTTTCGGCCACGAATCGCCCGCCGAAAATGCCGAAGCGCCCGAATTCGTCGGGGCCGGCGCGGTAGGTATTGGGGGCGGGTCTTGGGGAAGCGCTCACCGGGAAGCCCTGTTTCCTTGATCTTTGATGGCAATCAACCACAGCAGGCAAGAAAGGTCAAAAATTCTCAATCCCCGCCGAGGCCCCGCGCCAGATCCAGGAACTCCATGATTTTGCTTGGGCTTTTGACGCCGGGCTTGTCCTCGACCCCGGACGAGACATCGACCATCCTGGCACCGGTCTCGGCCACTGCTTGCGCCAGGTTCTGGGTGGAAAGCCCGCCCGAGAGTAGCCAGGGCAGGGGAAATTGTCTCCCCTTCAGCATCGACCAATCGAAACTCAAGGCGTTGCCGCCCGGGAGCGCTTCCACACGGCTGGGCGGTGGCTTGGCGTCGAACAACAGGTAATCCACGCAATCGCCATAGCCGCCGATGGGATCAAGATCGCCCGCCTCGCCCAGCTTGATGGCCTTGATCAGGCGCAGCCCGTGGCGCGCCCGGATTTCCCGGCAGCGATCGGGCGTCTCGGCGCCATGCAATTGCAGGAGGTCGAGCGGACAACGCTTGAGGATTTCGGCGATGCGGCTGTCATCCTCGTCCACGATGAGGCCCACGCGCCGCACCCGCTTCGGGACCGTGGCGGCGAGCTGGCCGGCTTGTTTCGGTTCCAGCGCGCGGGGCGATCGCGCGTAGAACACGAAGCCTACCAGTGCCGCCCCGGCATCGATGGCCGCCTCCAGGGCGGAGGCGGAATTCAATCCGCAGATCTTGACCGTGAGCGACAAGGGAATCAGGCCTCGATTCCGATCAGAAGCCGGTAGGCGGCGGCCAGCACGCTGGCCTGGGCCACCGTGATCAGGATCTGGAAAGCGGCGGCGAGGAACATCATGGCATAGGGCGCGGCGGTTTCAAATCCGATGGCACGGAGAATGAAATCCACCAGGTTGAAGGCAACGAAGATCGGCAATTCAACCAAGACCAGGGCAAGAGCGAGGCGGAATCCGTTGCCCCTGGTCGCCGCCCAGGCGCGATGGGGTGTCGCCCTTTGCCCGATGGCGATCGCGGCCGGCACGAAGACCAGGCGCGTGAAAGCCACGAGCAGCAGAATCATGAGCGCGATCATGGCCAAGAGGTCGATGGGCGCCGGCAGGTAGCCAAGCGGCATGGAAAGAACCGCCAGCGCCAGGCCAAGGGCGATCGTCAATCCGGCGGCGGCGGCCAGGAATCCAATATGGTGCCGGCCAAGGGACAAGCCCAGGCCGATGGCGCTCATCGGTCCCAGCAGCAGAAAACGCAGCCAATTGACCGCGAGCAAGGTTGCGGCCAATCCGTAGATAACGGACAGCCCGAGCAGGCTCGAGAGCAAGGCGCCGTCGATCTCGGCCACTTGTCCGGCGCGGAGCAAGGCCAGGTTTCGCGCGATCCCATCCCAGCAATAGACGAGGCCCCCGAACAGAATCAGCGCCGGCACCAATCCCAGGCGGAGCACGTCATCGCGCCGATCCCACACCACGCGAAGGGCGCCCACGGCCAAGGACAGGGGTGGAATGGCTTGAGGGCCGGGTTTGCGCACAATGCTACCTGATCTTGGAATGGCCAGGCGGCGAACATGCCGAAAGGCGCATGTCCCCGCAAGCCTTGGCCATCAGTTTCGGGCCAGTGCCGCCTCGATCTCGGAATTGATGCGCGTCGCGGCCGCGACTGGATCGGGGGCCTCGGTGATCGGGCGCCCGATCACCAGGTAATCCGCCCCTTCGCGCATCGCCTGGCCAGGCGACATGACCCGCTTCTGGTCGCCCACCCCCGCCCAATCGGGCCGCACGCCCGGCGTCACCAGCAGGAAATCCGGCCCCTGATCGCGGCGCAAGGCGACGATCTCGTGCGGCGAACAAACAATTCCGTCGAGCCCGCTTGCCCTTGCGAGGGCGGCAAGCCGGCGCACCTGATCGAGGCCTGGAATGAGCTGCCCGAGTTCGGCAAGGTCGGAATCGTCCAGGCTGGTCAGCACGGTGACGGCGATGATCTTGGGCGCGGGCGCGCCCGCGATGTCGGCTGCCTCGCGCAGGGCCTGCGCACCCGCCAGCATCATTCGGCGCCCGCCCGAGGCATGCAGATTGACCATCATGGGCGAGAGCGGCGCCAAGGCGGCCATCGCGCCCGCCACCGTATTGGGGATGTCGTGGAACTTGAGATCGAGGAACATGGGCAAACCCAAGCGCCCGATCGCGGCCACGCCCATTGCCCCCTGGGCCATGAAGAATTCCAGCCCCAGCTTGACGCCGGAAACATGTCCCCGCAACGAGCCGGCCAAGGCCTTGGCCCGATCCAGATCGGCCGTGTCCAGGGCGACCAGGACGGCGCGCGGGGGATTTCGCATGGTGCCTCGGTAAGCGATTCGTCGGTTGCTGTCGATGGTGCTCAATCGAATTCCGGTGGAATTCCGGTGACAGTGCACTTAATTACGGATTGAGGAATTCTGATTACGGTGACTGTGCACTGAACAAGTCGACGCTGCATTTCGTCGCGTGACGGTGAGGCAATTAAGTGCACTGTCACCCGAATTCTATGATTAAGTCGCCGCTGCATTTCGTCGCGTGACGGTGAGGCAATTAAGTGCACTGTCACCAGAATTCAATTAAGTGCACTGTCACCGGAATACTGAAATAACGAAAAACTCGATGACGATCAATGCGCCGGGGCCAAATCGGCGATGCCCTGAACTTCGATCTCGACGATCGCCTCCCCGGCGCGCTCGAAGTTGAGGGTCAGGGGAAACCGATCGCCCTGTTTCAGTCCGTGGCGCAAGCCGATCAGCATCAGATGCGCTCCGTTGGGCGCCAGTCGAATTTCACCCCCGGGGGCAAGATCGATCCAGGCCAGGGCTGCCATCGCCATGACCGATCCCGAATTTTTCAACTGATGCATTTGCACGCGCTCGCAAGCCGGCGTCGAGGCGCCGATCAGACGATCGACTTGGTTGCCGCGATTCCGGATTGTAAGATAAACGACACCGACCTTGGCCGCGCCGGCGCTGGCGCGCGCCCAGGGATGAAGCAAGACCAGGTCCTGGTGGCGATATTCGTGCGCCTTCGCGCCCGCGAGGGCAAGAAGGGCCAGGGCCAGGAACGCAATCGCAAGAACAGACAGGCGGGACAATATGGGCGTTCACCAGATGACGGGCCAGATGACGGGCCAGATGACGGGCCAGATGACGGGCCAGATGACGGGCCAGATGACGGGACTATGCAGGACGCCAAGATTATCGGTGGCCGGGGCCGCTGTCGCCCTTGGTGTCGCCAGCCGGCTCATCGTGCCCTTGGCTCTCCTGGCGCTGGCGGCCTGCGCCGCGCCGCACCCGCCGGAAAATCCTCCGGCGCCAGTGTGGACGAGTGCCATCGGCCATCTGACGATCGAGGGCCAGCGCCAGGCCTGCACCGCCGTTTTGGTCAAGCCCGACGTGATCGCCACCGTCTCGCATTGCCTCTATCCCAATGGGGTGCGGGTCCCGGCCGATCTGCTGGTGTTCACGCCCTCGGGCGAGGAAATCACGGCAAGCTACCGGGGCCTCGCGATCCTCGATACCGGGGGCGCGGTGACGCCGGGCGTGATCTCCGAGCAAGAGGCGACACGGGATTGGGCGCTCATCCGGATCGAGGCCGACGAGAGCGTTTGGCCGGTGCCCTTGGCGCCGATCTCGCCCGGGGAAGTGCGCGCGAGCCTTGCCAACGGCGCGCAATTCTATTCCGCCGGCTACGGCTCCGGAGCCAAGACCAAGTTGAAGGAACACCGCGATTGCGGATTGCTGCCGGCCGATCCGACCGGTGCGACCGAGGGTGCCTGGTTCTTCGCCACCGATTGCATCGTACGCCTGGGCGATTCCGGCGGCCCGGTCGCCCTCATCGAGGACGGGCAACCGCGCCTGGTCGGCCTCATCGTGGGCTTCGCCGAGCATCCCAAATCGCGCGAGCCCATCGCCGTCATCGTCTCGGCCAAGGCCTTCGCACCCCGACTGGCGCCGCTGGTGGGATCATTGGATCGCCTCGTGCTCGCGCGGCGCTGAAACGACCTTCCGGCAAATATCAAGGCGGAGGCCACGCTAGGATGGCGCGCAATCCACGATACGACATCCTGTTCGAGCCGGTACCGATCGGGCCGGTGGTGGCGAGGAACCGCTTCTATCAGGTGCCCCATTGCACCGGCATGGGCGGCGATCTGCCGCATTCGGTCGCGCGTATGCGCGAGATCAAGGCCGAGGGCGGCTGGGCGGTGGTCAACACCGAGTATTCCTCGATGCATTGGTCGAGCGACGACGGGCCCTACAAGTTCTGTTCGTTGTGGGACGAGCGCGACGTCAAGATCCAGGCGCTGACGGCCGATGCCATTCACCGCCACGGCGCCTTGGCGGGGACCCAATTGTGGCATGGCGGCGGCCACGCGCCCAACCGGATCACGCGCGAGACCGCGATCAGCCCAAGCGGCGGTCCCCAACACGCGATCTTTCCCCAGCAGACACGGGCCATGGATCGCGCGGATATCCGAAACTTGCGCCGCTGGCAGGTGGCGGCGGCCAGGCGCGCGATGCGGGCCGGGTTCGACATCGTCTATGTCTTCGCCGCGCATGACTATCTGCCGCTGCAATTCGCGAGCCGGCGCTGGAACAGGCGGGGCGACGAATATGGCGGCGCGATCGAGAACCGCGTGCGCCTGATCCGCGAGATGGTCGAGGAAACCAGGCACGCGATCGGGCATCGATGCGCGGTCGCGCTCCGGCTCGCCATCGATGAATTGATGGGCGCGCAAGGGATCGCTTGTGAGAACGAGGGCAGGGACATGGTCGCCCTGATGGCGGAACTGCCCGATCTTTGGGACGTCAACATCAGCGACGTTCAGAACGATTCCATGTCGGCGCGCTTCGGCGCCGAGGGGTTCCAGGAGAAATACATCGACTTCGTCAAGAAACTCACCACCAAGCCGGTGGTCGGCGTCGGGCGCTTCACCTCGCCCGATACCATGGTCTCCCAAGTCAAGCGTGGCATCCTCGATTTGATCGGCGCGGCCAGGCCCTCGATCGCCGACCCGTTCCTGCCCCGGAAGATCGACGAGGGGCGCGAGGACGAGATCCGCGAATGCATCGGCTGCAACATCTGCCGGGCCTCGAACAACATGGGTGCGGTCATCCGCTGCACCCAGAACCCGACCATGGGCGAGGAATACCGGCGCGGCTGGCACCCGGAGAAGGTGGCACCAGCAGGCAAATTTTCCGATGATGCCGTGCTGGTGGTGGGGGCCGGGCCGGCCGGGCTCGAATGCGCGATGACGCTCGGCAAGCGCGGCTACAAGGTGGCGTTGGCGGAGAGCCGACGCGAGCTTGGCGGGCGCGCCACCCTGGAATCCAACCTGCCCGGCCTTGCGACCCAGGCCAGGGTCAGGGACTGGCGCCAAGGCCAGATCGCCAAGCTCGCGAACGTCGAGATTTTCCGCGAAAGCAAGCTCGGCGCCGCCGAGGTCCTGGAATTCGGCTATCCCCATGTGGTGATCGCGACCGGCGCCACATGGCGGCGCGATGGGATCGGCCATCATGTGCAGGCACCCATACCGGGCATGGATTTGCCCAACGTGCTGACGCCAGACGACATCATGGGCGGAATCGAGGTGCAAGACCCGGTGCTGATCTATGACGACGACCATTATTACATGGGCGGCGTGCTGGCGGAAAAGTTGCTCGCCCAGGGCAGGCGCGTGATTCTGGCCACGCCGGGGAGCGAGGTATCGAGCTGGACCTTCTTCACCGACGAACAGTTCCGGGTGCAGGCCAATCTGCTCGAACGCGGCGCGGAATTGCTGCTCAGCCATGTGTTGTCGGAATGGAAGGACGGCGTGGCGGAATTTGCCTGCCGCTACACGGGACGCACGCGAAGGATCGAGGCGGCGAGCCTCGTCACCGTCACCTCGCGCGAGCCCGATGACGCGCTCTATCGCGATCTCGCCGCCGATCCGGCGGCACTTTCCAGTTCCGGCATCAAGACCTGCGCGCGCATCGGCGATTGCGAGGCGCCGGGTGCGATCGTGCACGCGGTCTATTCCGGGCACCGCTTCGCCCGCGAGTTCGGCGAGGAGATCGACCGCGATCTCTTCCCCTATCGACGGGAATTGGTGTTCGTGAAATAACCAGGCCTATCATGCGACCGGAAGGACCATCGCGGCGCACGCGGCGCGCCGGGCAGCCGGCGATCCGGCAATTGCAGTTCGCCCGCGTTTTCAATCGCTATCGGCCGATCGAGGTGCTTTCGGAAGACCAGGTCGAATTCATCCATCGCTCCGGCCTGGAAATTTTGCGAACCTCCGGCATCGAGATCATGCACCAGGAAAGCCGGCGCCTGTTGCGTGGCGCCGGCGCGGAAGTGGACGAGGCCAGCCAGCGCGTGCGCCTCGATTCCCAACTGGTCGAGGCGGCGATCGCGCACGCGCCCAATACTTTCGCGATGCGCGCGCGCAACCCGGCCCACGATGTGGGCTTCGGCGCCGGCGAAGTCGTGTTCGCGGCGACCGGTGGCCCCGCCTTCGCATTGGACACCGAGCGCGGCAGGCGCCCTGGCAATCAGGCCGACATGCGCGACTACATCAAGCTAGTGCACCGGTTGAACGTCATCCATCAGGAGGGCGGCTGCCCGATCGAGCCAACGGATCTGCCGGCCGAAACCAGGCATCTCGATTTCTACCAGGCGGCGATCACCTTGACCGACAAGACCTGGCAGTGTTGGGCGCTGGGCGGGCAGATGGTGCTGGACGCCCTGAACATGATCGGCATCGCCTATGGCCTCGACGCCGACGCGATGCGGAAGGAAGCCGTCACCCTGACGGTGGTCAATTCCAACTCGCCGATGCGCCTCGACGGACCGATGGCGGACGCGCTTCTGACCTTGGCGCGCACGGGCCAGATCGTCGCGGTGACGCCCTTCACGCTGGCCGGCGCCATGAGCCCGATCAGCCTTGCCGGTGCTCTCACCCAGCAGCATGCCGAGGCGATGGCGATGGTGGCACTCGCCCAGATCGCGCACCCCGGTGCCCGCGTGCTCTATGGCGGATTTACTTCGAACGTGGACATGCGCTCGGGGGCACCCGCCTTCGGCACGCCGGAATATTCCAAGGCCGCCCTTGCCTCCGGGCAGATGGCGCGGCGCCTCGGTCTTCCCTTCCGCTCCAGCAACGTGACCGCCTCCAATGCGGTCGATGTGCAGGCGGCCTACGAATCCTCGATGTCGCTGTGGGGCGCCATCATGGGGGGCGTGTCGTTGATCGAGCATGCGGCCGGTTGGCTCGAAGGCGGGCTCTCGGCCTCGTTCGAGAAGCTAATTCTGGATTGCGAGATGCTGCAGATGATGCGCGAATTCCTGCGCCCGATCGCGGTCGATGCCGAGGAGACGGCGCTCCCCACCATCGCCGAAGTGGGGCCGGGCGGGCATTTCTTCGGGACCGCGCACACCCTCGCCCGCTTCGAATCGGCCTTCTACGATCCCATGCTCTCCGATTGGCGCAATTACCAGGCCTGGGAAAAGGCGGGAGCCCGGACCGGGACCGAGCGCGCGCACGCGATCTGGAAGGAATTGCTGGCGGGCTACGAGGCGCCGGGGCTCGACCCCGCAAGGGAACAGGCGCTGGAGGCCTATGTCGCCCAGCGCAAGGCGGAGATCGCGGCCGGCAAGATCGTGCCCGATACGAAGATGATGTGACGATCACCGCCGGAAAAGGGGACGCTACCCTTTTCCCCTAGGGGCTACGGCAGGCGAGAAAAGGGAAGCGTCCCCTTTTCTGCGGCGTCGGGACACCGGCTTGCCGGATTTCGCTGTCCATGACGCGAGCAACGGCTAATCAGGCCGTCGCCAGGTGATCGCGCGAAAGATTCAGCCGGCGCGCGATGAGGGCGTCCAGCGACAACATGCCGGGCCCGCGGGCAAGCAGCAACGCGAGCATCGCGACCCAGGTCAGATGATCGGGCCAGCTCGTCGGGTAGACGAAAATCTGGATGAAAACCGCCATGCCGATCAAGGGCAGGGTCGCAATTCGCGTGGCCAATCCGGCCAGGATCAGTGCCGGGGCCGTAAGCTCGATCGCGGTCGCGAGAGTGGCCATGGGGGCCGCCGGCAGGAAGGGCAGGTTCCTCAGATACTCGTCCTCGAAGAGGGCGATCGTGAGGTCGAAATTCGCGGTCTTGGTCATTGCCGCGCGCCAGAAGATGGTGGCGATGGCGGCGCGCGACAACAGCGCCACCAGGGAATAGGGAATGCGTTCGGCAAGCCCGCGAAGCGCCATCAGGCGTTTGATGGTTGCGTAGTTCATGTTCGGCTCTCCTTGGCGCTTCGGGCCGGCGTCAAAAATGGTCCCGGACCGGCTCTTTGGGGGAAGGGGCGGCCGATCCGGGCAAAGGGCGATCAGCTGGCCCCTGGTTCGAGCGACCCGCCATTGATCTTGGCGCAGGTGCCGGCGGGGACATAGACATAGGCGTCTCCTTGGCCGGCCTCGGAAACCTGGCCGGCGCAGGAATTGGCGGCGGTCTGGCAATCGTTCTGGCCGGAAGCCGCGATGCCGAAGCACTTTTCGTTATCGGCGGCGTGCGCTTGGGTCGCGATGGCCAAGGGTGCCATGAGGGAAGCGGCGATGGCGCCCATCAGGATCAAACTGGTCTTCATGTCGTCTTCATCTGCTCTGGTTGGGGTTTGGGGAGCGCGGGCTTTCGGACACCCCCGCCGACGCGATGGACAAGATTAGGGAAGCGGCCGGCGACAATGAAATGCTGTTTCCCTATTCAATCCATGTCCGATCGGCATGGAGCGGCGCGGATTGGGCGGGTTCAAATTCCGTGCCCAGATCCAATCCGCCATTGGCGGCGAGAAGGGATGATCGCGAGGCCCCTCGGCCCAGCGAGAGCCTCGCGCCCACTCCCGCCCCGTCCGCGAAGGCGGACATTCGCCCGCAGGGTTGGTAGAGGGCAGTAGGCCTCCCACACCCCGCATTTGCGGGGTGTGGGAGGGGGTGAGGGTGGGCGAGTCGTGCGTTACTTCTCAGCTCGCCTTGGGCTCGAGCGATCCGCCGTTGATCTTGGCGCAAGTGCCGGCCGGCACATAGATATAGGCGTCGCCCTTGCCCGCATCGGCCACCTGGCCGGCGCAGGAATTGGCGGCGGTCTGGCAATCGTTCTGTCCGCCGGCGGCCACGCCAAAGCATTTCTCGTTATCGGCGGCCTGGGCCGAAACATTCATCAAACTGGCGCCCGAGAGTGCCGCGGCGATGGCGGTGGCAAGAATGAGCGTATTGCGCATGGTCGTTTTCTCCTTGACGGATGGATCGATGGACGTGGCTTTGTTCGCCACATCCTCTCTACGTGGCGGAGGGTGCACCGGATGCGGCCATCAGGTGAGTCAAGATTTCGTGAGCCCCTTGGGCGATGGGGGGGGAAAGGCACGGCCAGGCCGAAGCCGCTCCTCAAACGTCCTCGAAACGCATCCACATTGCTCGGTCCATGGCGCACCTGTTGCGGTTTCAACACGCCAACGATGATTTCGGCCGGAATCCTCGGCAAGCGCCAATCCCGATCCCGAACCGGGAGATTTCGACCAGGCCGACCAGACCGCCCCTCCAACCCCCAGATAAGGCCGCGAAAAACCTGCAAATAGGACCAGTTACGGGCATCCGAGCCCACTTCCGGCCGGAAAATGCCCGGGCGCGCCTCGACGGCGTTTCCTGTTTCCAAGGACCTTAGGGAGCCAAGTACCAGCGAAATTTGATAAAATTTGATATTGACTGGGCGCGAAAGACCCTAGTAAATTCGCGTCCGGGGGCAGGTGTTGAGGTGATGGCGAGGATCGTGGGTTCCGCTCACTCGGCTCTTTAGCTTCTTCGTTCTTCACCTCGGCTCAAGATTTAGGGAGTTACAAAAATGGCAAAAATTACAGGCACTAATGGCAAGAACAATCTGATTGGAACTGGCGCCGCGGACAGTATGTCGGGCCTTAACGGCAACGACACGATCAACGGCAATGGCGGCAACGACACCATCAACGCCGGCAGTGGCAATGACACGGTCAGTGGCGGCGCCGGCAAGGACAGCATCAAAGGCGAAGGCGGCAACGACAAGCTGAGTGGCAACGGCGGGAACGACACGCTGAATGGCGGCGACGGGAAAGACACGCTGAATGGCAACGACGGGAACGACAAGCTGACTGGCGGCGCCGGCAATGATACATTGAACGGCGGCAATGGGAACGACAGCCTCGATGGCGGCACCGGCAACGATGCCATGGCGGGGGGTGCCGGCAACGACACCTATTTCGTCGACTCGGCGGGCGATACGATCAACGACAGTGGTGGCACAAATGACTCGGTCTTTTCGGCCTTGGCCATCGACCTGACAAAGTATGTTGGTGTCGATAACGGTACCCTCCAGGGAACCGCCGATGTTAATCTGACCGGCAATGCCGGCAACAACATTCTCACCGGCAACGCCGGCGTCAATACGATCGATGGCGGCGCCGGAAACGACACTGTCAATGCCGGCGCCGGCGACGATTTCGTCATCGGCGGCGAGGGCGACGACACGCTGGACGGCGGCGAGGGCAGCGATTTTCTCAGCGGCGGCTTGGGCAACGACACCTACAGGACCACCACCGGCGACTTCATCGCCATCGACACCGGTGGCACCAAGGACACGGTCATCGCCTCTTCGGCGGCCAATGGCGTTGATCTGGAGGATATCGAGTTCGGCTTCGACACTGTCAATAACGTCGCGACGATCGAGAATGTGACGCTGGTGGGCTTGGATAACATCGACGTCTTCGGATCCGTGGCCGACAACATTATTACCGGAAATGACGGCGACAATGACCTCTATGGCGACGATGGCAAGGACACCCTCTCTGGCGGCAAGGGGAATGACGACCTTAATGGCGAGAATGGCGACGACACCCTGGACGGCGGGGACGGGAATGACGATCTTTATGGTGGCAACGACAAGGATACGCTCACTGGCGGCGCCGGGAATGACGATCTATATGGCGAATCCGGCGACGATACTTTGAACGGCGGCGACGGCGATGACTATGCCCAAGGTGGCGAAAACGGCGATACGATCAACGGCGGCCTTGGCTCGGATGATTTGCGGGGTGGCAACAATGACGACATCATTGACGGCGGGGCTGGTTCCGACGAGGTACGCGGCCAGGATGGCAACGATACCCTGAAAGGCGGCAGCGGTTTTGACCGTGTGGATGGCGGCGACGGCATAGACAAACTTACCGGCGGCGCTGGCTTCGACACATTCCGAACCGGCAATGGCGGCAATGACGATGATATTGACGAGCTCTTCTGGGGTGTGGGCGACCTCTCTACCCTCGGATTCGACACGATCATCGATATCGAGGCGGACATCGATATCATCGATGTCGGCGCCTTGATCGTGGCCACGTCCAACGATCTCACAGCCTTCATCACGAATACCGATAATGGCGCGACGCGGACGTTGAGCATTGACGTGGATGGCGCGGGTGGAGGTGCCGCGGTAGTCTTCGCCGTGGTCGAAAATGACAATGCGTTCATCTTCAGGGCCGACGGGTTCACCGATACCATTTGATTGCCGGGCGGGGCCCTGAATTCGGGCCACGAACGGAAGCAACCCACGACTGGACAGGGGGGCAAATCGCCCCCCTGTTTTGTGCATGGTCAACACATGCGCCTGTTGGGTGCCAGAGCGGTCACCACATGCGCGGAATCGCTTTCTCCACCGTCATGCCCGTGCTGGCCACGGGCATCCATGGACCGCCGGGTCAAGCCCGGCGGTGACGACGGGGAATGGGGTGTCAACTCATTTGGCAGCCGCTTTAGGTCGCAAAATCACTTGGGCAGCGGCCAATAACCGAATTGGGCCATTTGCTCGCGATGGGCATTGACGATTGCATCGATCTGGTGGTCGCCGAGGATGTTCCGCCACTGCCCGGCCCGCCCGACGCGAAAGAATCGATCGTTGTGGGATCCCTTCTCCTTGAAACCGGTTTCCTGCTCCAGCCGGCTCAGGTTGGCAAAGGATGCGAGTTCCATCGCCACCTCAAATCGAGGCTCGAATTCCGCCAAGCCGGCGAAGCGGATCAGGCGCCGGAACTCCTCGGCCGGCCTGTCATGGAGATCCTCGTAGCGCAGGATCAGAATCGGCGCAATCGGCGTGTCGGTCCAGCTTGCGACATGCGCCGACCAGGAGGAGCGGAATTCGTGGACCAGCCGGCGATTGGTCGGCATGCGAGTTGTTCGATCCGCAATCAAGGCGATCGCCTCGTCGATCCCGACTCCGAAATGATGCGAGAAGGAGATGCAGACATCCAAGGGATTGCGGATCACATAGATCACAACTTGCGTCACATCGGCGTGGGCCAATTGCTGGCCCCTGTAACTCAGCCGCGCATTGTGCGTCTTCACGAAGATGTCGCGCTCCGAGGAGGCGCAGATCCGCTCCTGCGACGCTCGGCGCATGGCGTTGATCTCGGCGGGCCGCCATTGTTGCCATGGCCTGGGATCGAGCCCGCGAAACCAGCGCATGTTGCTGTCCAGGGTCACGAATTCCGAGATTCTCGAAAGGTCGAAGGTCGAGGTCTGGTTGTAGATGAGATTATGCAGGAATGCCTTGACCCAGGTATTGCCGGATTTCGGGAACGAGGCCAACCACACGATCTTGCCGATGCTCGCGTCATTCCCCCAGGATGCACCACCCAGAGAGGATTCCAATCGGGTTGACGACATACACTCCGTCGTCATCGCCGGCCCTAGGGACCCAAGTCCGGGGGTGACCCGGCGATCCATGGATGCCCGGATCAAGTCCGGGCATGACGGCAAAGAGTGTCTCTTCGACCTGACCGAAACCCGCTCCAATTTACCCGCGCGCGCCAGATGCTACTGGCGGTTCATACGGTGATAGGGGCCGCTTTGGTCAGGCCCCGTGAAAACCAAGCGCCTTGCATCGTCGGATGTCGTACCGACCATCCTTGGCTCGATCGTGTCGGGCAGAACCATGACATCGTAGATCTCCTGGATGGACCCGGTAATTTCGACCCAGTGCTCGGCCTTGCCGGTATCCAGATTGACGATCCGCGCGCCACAGAAAGCCTCTTGACCTCGCCGCTCCAATTCGTCCTGCAACGGCAAACCGGTGAACAGCTTGTTGCGCGCGCGCGACGAGCCGATTATCGCGTAATTGTCGATGAACCGGAGGCCGCGCAGGAATCCGGGAAGCCAAAGCAGGCGCTCGAATTTCCGCCCCTTGGGATCGACCCAGCCGAACCAGCCCGAGCCGCTTTCGAGCACCCACAGCCGATTGCGGTGCAGGCGCGGCGAATGCGGCATGGCCAAGCCATCGGCAATCACGTCGTGGCTCGCGGTCGCGACCACCTGACCGGATGCGGCGCGATTTTCCCGCCAACCGTCGCGGAGGTTGCTGGGGGCGATCAGGGTCACATAAGCGAGCCGCCCATCCTTCAGGCAAAACCCGTTCAGATGGCAGCGATCCTCGTTGATCATGGCATCGATGAAACGCGGCCGCCACAAAGGACTGAAATTGCCCAGGTGATCCAGAACCGCCACACAATTGTAGAGTGTCACCACCGCCAGGAGCCGCCCCTTGCCGTCCACCGCCAGATCGTGCACATCGGCCCCGCCCGTCACATGGCATTGGCGGGGCATGTAAAGCCGGTCGGCGCCCAGATAAACCTCGCCACTCGCCAGGTCGGTCTTCCGGTCCCAGATCTGGCCCTTGGCGAGGCCGTTCTCGAACCGCCAGACATCCTTGCGCGCACTCAGATAGAAGCCATTCTCGGTCGCCAGGAGCGCCATGGCGCATCGGAATTCCCCGACCGAGGCGGCATAGCGGGTCTTGCCGGCGCCCACCAGAATGACCTTGCCCGATTCATAGGTGGACAGCGCCAGACCGAGCCTGTGTTGAAGCAACCAGTTCCGGAAATCGCCCGAGAAACTCAGGCGGTATTTGCCCGAGGGCTTGGCCTTGGGCTCCGCCGATTTCGCCACCATCCCGATTGTCGAAGCGTCCATAATATCCTGCTCGATTTGCAAGGGTACCCGCTTAGCATCGCGGCGTCCTGCGATCAACCGCACCTGGAAAAGGGGACGCTACCCTTTTCTATCCGCTTTCCATCCTCGAAAAGGGTAGGAAAATGTCATAGCGTGAAAAGGGTAGCGTCCCCTTTTCCGCTCGCTATCTTCCCATCACCAGGCAATCCTGGCCGGCCTTGATCAGTTCGGCGCATAGCTCGCGCGCCGCGCCGAGATCGGCGAAGGGGCCGGTCTGGATGCGATGGAATACGCCCTGTTCGCCAAGATCGATGGTCATGAAAATCGGCCGGCGCCCGGCGAGCAGATTGCCGTTTCGGCCTAGGATGCGCTTCCACTCGCTCTCTGCCTGCGTGCGGTCGGGCACCGCCGCCAGTTGGATGCGGATGCCGGGATTATTCTTCGGTTGCGCTTGCACCGCACCCTTGCTCGAGGCTTGCGGTGGCAACGGCGCCGAGGCGATTTCCGGAACCAGCTCCGGGCTCGGCGCGACGGCTGGCGCCAGGCGCGGCAGGATGTCGGGCACGCTGGCGGTGGCGATCCTGTTCTCGGCCGCCGCCGGTTCTTCCGCGGGTTTCTCGCCCGGCCCGTCGACATTTTCGCTTGCGGCGATGTCGTCCCCGGGGCCGGCATCCCCGACGCCGGCATCCCCGGGGCCGGCATCTTCCACCGCCGGTTCGGGTGCTGCCCTCGCCGGCACCGGCTCGGGCAATGAAGCGACGGGTTGCGCGGCATTCGAGGCGCTCTCCGCCTGGACGGGCGCGATCGCTTCCACGGCGGGCGCGAGGGCCGGTCCTTCCGCCATCGTCACGGCCCGATCGTCTGGCGCCGCCCGATCATCTGGCAAGGGCGCCCGGCGACCAGGCTCGTATACAGGTGCGCTTTGCGCCCCGGATTCGTAAACATAGGCGCTTTGCGCCCCGGGTTCGTAGGCCGGTAGGCTGGGCACCTGGGGCGTCGCTTCGACAGTGCCCAGGCCTTGCGCGGAATCAAGCGCTATATCGGAAGCGGCGCTGGGTTCGGCCATCGCGGGGCCGATGACAGACCCTTCCATCAGGGTAGCGGGCAATTCTTCTTGCCCGAGGATGGCGGGCTCGGGCGGCGACCCAGCGACGCTGGCGGGTCCGGGCGGCGCTTCGGCCGCGATCGCGGGTTCATCGGGTTGTTCGGCGGCCGGCTCTGCCGGGCGCTCCGCCAGGATCGGGGGTTCTCGCGCCGCGATTTCGGCCGGGACCGACACTTGCGGCGGAGCCTCTTCAACCCCCGCGATCGGTGTCTCGGTCACCTCGGGGATTGGTGTCGCCGGGAGCGGGGGCGCCTCGTCCGCGATCAGGCCCTTTTCCTTCAAGGCGGCCAAGGTTGCCTCGGCCCTTCGGCGCGCCGGCCCCCGCCCCAACCGGTCCAAGGAACGCGTCAGCCATTTCTGGGCCGCGGCCGGGTCGGCGGCGATTCCGATGCCATTGGCGTAGATGAACCCCAACATGGCCTGGGCCTGGCCGTAATCGCGCTCCGCCGCCTTGGTGAGATACCCCATGCCCCGTTCGATCGCTTGACCCCCGCCATGGCCCTCCAGCAGGAGCTTGCCAAGCAGGTATTCGGCCTGCGAATCGCCCTTTTCGGCGAGCGGCTCCAGCTCCTGGATCGCCTTGGAAAAATCCTTGTATTCGATGGCGGCGAGTGCTGCCAGGAGATCGGCCGATACCGGCCGAGACAAAGCCATGAAAAGCGCCAAGACCGGCAGCAATACCCGCATGAAATACCCTAATCGTGGTCCAAGACCGAGTTAAACGCAGTCACCGATTGGGTCGACGCCACACTCGCCATCGTCATCGCCGGCCCTAGGGACCCAAGTCCGGGGGTGATCCGGCGATCCATGGATGCCTAGGGCTCAAGCCCGGGCAAGACAATGGAAAACCGACTCCACCCAGTCGAGGACCTTGCAATCTAGCCGATTCCAGCGAGTCGTCGCCAGTCTGGGAGGCAGAGGCGGGATCGCGGAACCCGGCGCGTCCGACCCCAGTACCCGCCGTCGCTGATGGCTGATCCCGCAACATGACCCCATCAATGCACGCCGGCGGGTACTATCATTTGATAACATGCGGCCCAACTTTCGTTGAAGCACCGGAGTGCTTCTAGGAACGCGCATTCCCGAAAGTTGGCACTGGGGACGAAGAACCGGATGCGCCGGCCCCAACCACGGGGAGCCTGCCTAGAGCCGGCGCGGGAGGCGGGTGGCGCTCAATCCGGCCAACAGCATCATGATTCCCGAGGCGATGAAGACCGCGCGAAAATCGAACACCAGCAGCAGGCACGCGAACAAGGCCGAGGGGACGAGTTCCGCGGCATCCACATAGGTGCGAAAGACGGTGGTCATCCGGGCCCTTTCGCTGGGGCGGGCGAAGCGCATGAAGGGAATGTTGCCGAGCGTATCGAGAATGACCACAAGACAGGCGCCAAGAAGGATCGCGGCGCAAACCAGTGCCGGTCGATCATAGACCAGCGCGGCGGCGATGGTGACCGCGCCGGTCAAGCCGAAGGAAAGGATGATCGGGCGCTTCATGCCGATCTTGGAAGCGAGTGTGCGCACCAGGGGCGAGAGCGCCAGCACCACATTGCCGGCGCCTGCCAGCCATCCGGCCCAATCCTCGGCCAGGCCCCGATCGGCGAGATAAAGGGCGGGGTAGGTGAAGAACATCGACCACCAGGAAGAGCGCCCGAAGACGATCAGCCACGACAAGCGCAATTGCTTCTGGCTCGTGAACCGGCGGACGAGGCGGAAGGGATTGGTGGGCGGGGGTGTCGCCTCGGCCGGTGATTCGGAAAAACCAACGCGGCGGAAATAGGCGATGAGGCAAAGGTGGACCATGCCGGCCGCGACCGCCGGGCCCAGGATGCCGTATCGCGAATAGAGCGCGATGCCGATGACCGGCCCTGAGCCCCAGGCAATCGAACTGACGAACAGGCGCAGCGTTTCCGAGCGCACGAATTCGCCCTTCGGCACGGTCTGGACGATGAGGAGGATGATGCAGATGGCACCGAGGACCCCGTTCAGCGCGCGGGCCGCGATGCCGCCCAGGAGCCCCAAGATGGTGCCGGTCGCCAATGCCGCCATGCCGAGAAGGAAAATCGCGATCGAGACCAGATAGGCGCGCTTGACGCCAAAGCGATAAATGACCCAGGGGGCGGCGAAGGTCGCGGCCAGGCTGAACAGGCTGACCCCCGCATAGGTCATGCCGACCAGGCTGTCGGCCTGGGCCAGGCTCACGCTCTTGTAGGTTTCGTAGGCATGGAGCGGCAGGATGGTGACGGTCAGCGCGCGGGCGGTCGAATCCAGGCTATAGAGGGCGGCAAGCGCTGCCGGGCCGGGCCTCGTTAACGAGGCTAGGAACCGGTGCGAGGGGAAGGCCATCCTAATACCCGCCGTCGCGTGACTGGATGATTCGAGCCGATGATCCCGCCAGTTCACGCCGGCGGGTACGATCATTGGATAACATGCGGCCCGACTTTCGTCGAAACATCGGTGCGTTTCACGGATCACGCATTTTCGAAAGTTGGCCCAGTACCCGCCGTCGCGGATGGGTGATTCGAGCCAATAAGACCCTGCCAGCATACGCCGGCGGGTACGATCATTGGATAACATGCGGCCCGACTTTCGTCGAAGCATCGGTGCGTTTCACGGATCACGCATTTTCGAAAGTTGGCACGGGGAATGCGGGTTTTGATTTTCGCGCTTGAGTTCCCCATCATAGCGACCGCGCGGCCAAAGGCGAGGGCGTGGGGGAGAATGCGAACGCTGGATTGGCGTTGACCCGCCCCTCGGCCCTCTCGAGGCCTTGGCCCTCGCGCCCTCTCCGTTGAGGCGAGAGGGATAACGCCCTCCCTCGCCCGCCCTGCGGACGAATGTCCGCCTTCGCGGACGGGGCGTCGAGACGGCCGGGGTGAGGGCGCTCGGGAATTTGGGTGCGATCGGGGGAAGGCATGGCGGAAGAATACTGGCGCTGGTCGGCGACGCGGGCCCTCGGCGCTCTCGTCAAGGGCGAGGTGACGCCCTTGGAGCTGATCGAGGCGGCCGATACAAGGCACCGCGCCATCGATGGACGCGTGAACGCGCTCGTCGAGCCCTGTTTCGAGCGCGCGAGGGAGCGGGCAAGGCGACTGATGGCGCGCCCCGTCAAGAACCGCGGCCTGCTATGCGGCCTGCCCATCGGCGTCAAGTGTCTGAACGACGTCGAGGGCGTGCGCACAACCTACGGCTCGCCCATTTTCAAGGACAACGTGCCGGCAAAGTCGGATCTGATGGTGGAGGTGCTGGAGGCGGCGGGCGCCATCATCGTCGGCCTCACCAACTCGCCGGAATTCGGGGCCGGCGGCAACACTTTCAACGAAGTGCATGGGGCGACGCGCAACCCGTGGAACGGCGCGCTTTCGGCCGGCGGCTCGTCCGGCGGGTCGGCGGTGGCACTGGCCACGGGCCAGGTGTGGCTCGCGACCGGCTCGGACCTGGGCGGCTCGCTTCGTCTGCCGGCCAGCCATTGCCGGGTGGTGGGTTTGCGGCCCTCGCCCGGCCGCGTGCCGTCGGGCCCTGGAACCCAGGTCTTCGACACGCTCTCGGTCGACGGGCCGATGGCGCGCGACGTGGCGGACGCGGCGCTCATGTTGGATGCGATGGCCTACTGGCGGCGGGAAATCCCGCACGCGCTCCAGCCCTTGCTTTCCGAGGGCGTGGGTTACCTCGATTTCGCGTCGCGGCCGATACGCCCGAGGCGCGTCGCCTTCTCCATGGATCTGGGCGGTGTCTCGCCCATCGATCCCATGACGCGCGACGTGATGCGCGCGGCGGCCGAGAAACTCACGCGCGAAGGCGTGGAAATGGTCGAGGCGCACCCCGATTTCGAAGGTACGATGGAGGCGTTCCAGACCTTGCGCGCGCTCGGCTTCGTGGCGGGCATGAGCGAGCTCTTGAATAACCACCGCGACAAATTGAAGCCGGAGGTGATCTGGAACATCGAGAAGGGCAAGGCCTTGAGCGGCGAGGCGATCGCCAGCGCGCATCTCAGGCGCTCGCGGCTTTACGCGGATTGCGAGCGCTTCCTAGGCGACATCGATCTTCTCATGGTGCCGGCTGCCTGCACGCCGCCGACCGCGATCGAGGAACGCTGGGTTCGGGAAGTCGACGGACAGGAATTCGCCGATTACGTGGGCTGGCTTTCGATCACCGCGGTCGTGACGCTGACGGCGCTCCCCGTGCTCGCGATCCCGGCCGGCTTCACGCCGGATGCGCGCCCTGTTGGCGTGCAACTCATCGGCCAGCCCCAAGGTGAGGCGGTGCTCCTCTCCCAAGGTGCCGCGATCGAGGCGATCCTGGACGTGCGGCCCACAGTGCCGATGGAGCCGAAATAGGGGGATCAAGAATGAGGACGCAACATGGGCCGAGCGAAATGGCCACTCTCAACTCACCGCTCCCATTGTCGGGAGCCCGGCGATCTTGCGTACCAAACGACAATCAGCCCGTTGTCGTGCGGCGGAGAAAGTCGTCGAACATCGGAACGGTAAAATCGATGTCGCCGTAGGCGCGGCTATAAATCATTCCCTTGCCAATGATCGATGCGCGACGCGGGCCGAGCGAGTGTATCGGCTCACCCAGCTTTTCCGCGACTTCCGAAGATCGATACGGCCCCTTGCCTAGCTTCGCCATCGCCATCACATACTCGCGTTCTTTCGGCGTCAAGCGGTCGAAACGGACACGAAAGAAGCCACTATCCAAGCGGCGCAACGCATGCGCCGAAGCCCGATCGACGACGTCCATGCCGATCGGAGAGCTATCGGCGATGTTCCAGGTTTGATAGCCCCATTCCTGAAGAAAGTAGGGGTAGCCTTCCGTCTCTTGGAACAGGAGAGCGAGCGCGTCATCCAAAATGGACTCGCCTTCCTTCTCGATTGGCTGCCGGACGGCGGCGTATGCCGATTCGGCGTCGAGTGGGCCAACCGGCGGGTAGTCGAAAAGCCGTTCCGCATAGGATTTGGCGTCACCGGACAAGGCGGCGATTTGGGGTAGGCCCGCGCCAAAGAACAAGATAGGTAGATTCTTTTGATTGACGCGATGGAGTGCGACGATCAAAGCGGCAAGTTCAATTTCCGTGAGGTATTGCACCTCGTCGATTAACAGTGTCCAGGCAGCACCCGTCGATTTCGCCGCCTCGCCGACGCGCACGAACAAGTCGGTCAAATCGTATTCCAGGTTTCCGCTGTCGGCGATTCCGGATTCTGGATCCACGGATATCGAAACGTCGCCGATGGAAATCTTGAACGCGCTTGCGAAACCGCGAAGGGCCCGCCTGGCCGAGTGCACAGTCGCCTTGGCGGCTTCGTTCATTGAAAGCTGTCGCAGGACCCGATGGATTCGAGGATAGAGTAGAAACGCCAAACTTTGGCCGTCCGGCGCCTCGATGAACGAGGTCACATGGCCGTATGACTCAGCCATCTGTTGAATTCTGTTCAGAAGGACAGTCTTGCCGGTTCCTCGCAGACCCAGCAATATCCGCGACTTGTCGTACCTCCCTTGCACAACCCGCTGCAGGGCAATCGCGGCTGCGGACATGATTTCATCGCGGCCGGCAAGTTCCGGCGGTTGAGTGCCAGCGCCGGGCGCGAACGGGTTTCGAACAGGGTCCATGTGGAAACTATACAAAGTTTACCGCAGTATATCAGAAATTAAGTATAACTACATAAAACTAGCTATAACCACCCTCGTTAAGCATCTAACCTACTGATAAGATTAGGGGTGCCGGAGAGGGCCCTGGTGTTTCGGCCAGGATGATATGTGCCAGTCCTGCCCCAGAAACGGCAACAGATTTGCCAGAACCATCCCCATCTCGACGGTTGGATGGAGGCGTTCCAAACGCTCCGCGCGCTCGGTTTCGTGGCGGGCATGAGCGAGCTCTTGCATAACCACCGCGAGAAATTGAAGCCGGAGGTGATCTGGAACATCGAGAAGGGAAACGCGCTAAGCGGCGATCGCGAGCGCGTCCGCGACGGCGTCGCCTGCCGCCCGATCTGGGCGAGCGGCAGGTCGCCGCCGTCGCTCCCAACGTGCTCGACCGCGCCTTCGAAGCGCCCGCTCCCAACCGCAAATGGATCGCTGACTTCACGTATGTCTGGACAGCGGAGGGCTGGCTCTATGTGGCTGGCGTCGTCGATCTCTTCTCCCGGCGCGTGGTCGGCTGGTCGATGAGCTCGGCCATGACGGCCCAGCTCGTCACCGATGCCCTGGTGATGGCGATTTGGCGACGGGGCAGGCCCGATACGCTGCTGCATCACTCCGATCGCCGCAGCCAATACACCAGCGAGCAGTTCCAGCGGCTCATGGCCGATCACGGCGTTGTCTGCTCGATGAGCCGTTCGGGCAATGTCTGGGACAATGCGGCGATGGAGAGTTTCTTCTCGTCGTTGAAAACCGAACGAACAGCGCGCAAAATGTACCGGACGCGGGACGAGGCCAAGGCCGATGTGTTCGACTACATCGAGCGCTTCTACAATCCGAAACGCCGGCATTCGACGATCGGATATCTGAGCCCAGTGGAGTTCGAAATGCAGGCCGGGTTAGCTTAAGGCCACCTCTAAAAACCCCCTGTTCCGCGGGATAGATTTCTGATTCAGTGATTCCAGCAGCAAAGGAGTCGCCGATGGCGAACCAGCCAGGATTTTTCGACGTTCAGGACAGGTACGCGGCGCTGAGCCGGGCGGG
>CAZIUB010000063.1:0-40216 GCA_964542425.1 uncultured Rhodospirillaceae bacterium
GCCTTCGTCAGCGCGTGAATCTGGCACCTGTCCTCGTACTTGATACGCCGATACTTCTTGCTCATCCGTAACCTCTTGTTTTGCCAAGAGGTTGCTCCATCCGGACGTCTAAATTATGCACTGGCTACTTGAATCCGCGAAATCTTTTTTAATTGGTTATCCAATATAAAAACGGTAGATTGCGCTCGCGCCAGACCAACTGGTGGGAATGCTGAACAAGACAGAGGTCAGCCGGTGCCAAAACTCGGCATGGAAGAGATACGGCGGCGCCAGTTGATCCAGGCAACGATCGCCTCGATCCATGAATTTGGCTTCAGCGAATCTTCGGTCTCCCGGATTGCGGCCATGGCCGGCGTTTCGACCGGAATCGTGCACCATTATTTCGACGACAAAGCCGATCTCCTGGAGGCGACCCTGCGCGAGCTTGGCAATTCTTTGAGCCAAGCCGTCATCCGCAGGCTGCGGCGGGCGCGAGGCGCAGAGGAACGCTTGATGGCGGTGATCGAGGGCAATCTCGGGCCCGAACACTTCACGCCGTTGGTGGTTTCCGCCTGGCTCGCCTTTTGGGCGATGGTGCCTAACAATCCGCGCCTGGCGCGGGTTCAGACCATCATCATCCGCCGATTGCACAGCAATCTGTTGCACGCCTTGCGCCCCTTTGCCAAGCCCGATCAGGTCGAGGAGATCGCGCGCAATCTCGATTACCTGATTGACGGCATGTGGCTGCGCGCAGCCCTCGACCCGAACGGGCCAAACCCGGCCGAGGCCCGCCGCGCGATCGGCGATTACCTGAAGCATCGGCTAAAAATCGATCTGGCCTGGCGCGACGATGCGAAGACACGCGCATCCAGATTCACGACAATGGGGGCGACATGAAATTCGACGCCGTTTTCGAGTACCTGATCGTCGGCGCCGGATCGGCGGGCTGTGTTCTCGCCAACCGCTTGAGCGAGGATTCCAAGAATCGCGTTTGCGTTCTCGAAGCCGGCCCCAGGGATGCATGGTGGAACTGGAAAATCCACATGCCGGCAGCCCTCATGTTCAACCTTTGCCACGACAAATACAATTGGTACTACCACACCGAACCGCAGCCCCACATGGACAACCGGGTCATGTATTGGCCGCGCGGTCGGGTTCTCGGCGGATCGTCCTCGCTGAACGCGATGGTCTATATGCGCGGCCACGCGCTCGACTACGATCGATGGGCCAATCGCGAGGGTTGCGCCGGCTGGTCCTACAACGATGTGCTGCCCTATTTCCGGCGGGCCGAGCACCGGGAATCGGGGGGCGACCCCTATCGCGGCGATGCCGGGCCGCTTTGGGTCCACACCGGCGATCAGCGGAACGAATTGTTCGACGCCTTCATCGAGGCCGCCCAGCAGGCCGGATACCCCCGGACCGAGGACCTCAACGGCTTTCGCCAGGAAGGCTTTGGCCGGGTGGACTTGACCACGCATTTGGGCCGGCGCTGGTCGGCCTCGACCGCATTCCTTCGGCCGGCCGAGCGCCGCAAGAACCTGCACATCGAGACCCGCGCGCTGGCCAGTCGGATCATTTTCCGAAAACGGCGCGCGATCGGGGTCGAATTCTCGCAGCGTGGCGTGATCCGGCGTTTCGGCGCGGAAAAGGAAGTGATCCTGGCGGGCGGCGCCATCAACTCGCCGCAGCTTCTCATGCTGTCGGGCGTTGGCCCCGCGGATCATTTGAAAGAGGTGGGCGTGCCGGTTCTCCACGACCTTCCCGGGATCGGACAGAATCTGCAGGAACATCTCGAGCTCTATGTGCAGCAACAATGCCGGCGGCCGGTGACACTTTACACCTATACCAAGCCCCTTCCGATGGCGCTGGCCGGAATCCGCTGGTTCCTTTCCAGGGATGGCGTGTGCGCTTCCTCGCATCTCGAGGCCGGCGGTTTCATCCGCAGCCAGAAGGGCATCGAGCATCCCAATCTGCAATTCCACTTCCTGCCATCGACGGTGAACGATCACGGGCGCAAGAATGGAACTTGCCACGCCTTTCAGGTCCATGTCGGCAACATGCGCCAGGAGGCGCGCGGCTGGATCAAGCTCAAATCCGCCGACCCGCGCGAGCATCCGCGCATCCAGCCGTTTTATTTGCAGACCGAGCAGGACCGCCGCGAACTCCGCGACGCGGTTCGCCATTCGCGGGAGATTTTCGCCCAGAAGGCCTTCGATCCCTTTCGCGGGCCGGAGATCGCGCCCGGGCCCAACGTCAATTCAGATGCCGAGATCGACGCCTTTGTGCGCGCCAAGGCCGATAGCGCCTATCACCCGTCCTGCACCTGCAAGATGGGGGTGGACAAGATGGCGGTGGTCGATCCGCAGGCGCGGGTCAGGGGGCTCGAAAGGTTGCGTGTGGCCGACGCGTCGATCATGCCCTCGATCGTGAGCGGCAATCTGAACGCGCCCACGATCATGATCGGCGAGAAATGCGCCGACATGATCCTCGAGCGGGATCCGCTGCCGAAATCGAACGTGCCCTTCCATGTCGCCTCGAATTGGCGCGAGGCGCAGCGCTAGTGTTCCGCGACCGACATTCCGCTCTAAGGACAATTCGGCCCGGAACACCAGCAAATGGGAATGGTATGTGTTGTGGTTCCAACATGATGATCGGGAATCAAACGTTGGAACCACAACACTGGATTTCGGTCGCCTTTGGCCTTGCGCTCAGCGGTCGCCCGGGTCCTCGTCCTCGTAACGGAACTCCGGCATTTGCTTGGTCCGGGGATCGAGCGCGCCGGCAATGCCTGTGGTCGACGGGACTGTCACGAAGGTGGTCTGTTCTGCGGTCGGACGCGCCACCCTGCGGAGCATCCGCCACAGCGTGAACAATGCCAGCGCCGACGCCATCGCCGCCATGAAGGCAAAAAGCCCGGCTGGCCCGAGCTGACCCATCGCCAGCGATCCGATCAGGGGTCCGAACGTCGCCCCGATCGCCCATACCAGCAACATCCCGCCATTGGCCGCCACCATGCGATTGGGCTCGATGTAGTCGAAAGCGTGCGAGACGGCGATCGGATAGATGACGGAGACCGCGCCCCCTAACAAAAAGATAAGCGCCCTGGGCATGGCAAGCTCGGTTCCGCCCTTGGGCACACTCGCCATGAGGATTGCGGCGCCGATGGTCGCCAACAGAATGACCAGGAGGACGCTGCGCCGGTCGAAGCGGTCGCTTAGTCGTCCGATCGGCCATTGCAGCAGGAACCCGCCCAGGATTGGCGCGCCCATGAAAATCGATATCTCGAACAAGGTAAGCCCGATCTCGCCGGCATAGATCGCGCCCAGCCCATAGAGCGCGCCCGATAACAACCCGGCGCAAGCCGCGCCGACGACGCCCAAGGGCGAAGCTGTGTAGAGCTCGCGCAAACCCATTGGCTTGATCCGGCTGATGTCCGGCCCGGGAATCGAGGTCATGACGATCGGAACCAAGGAAAGCGAGGTCAGCAGGGCTCCCAGGCAGAATAATTCGACCTCGGTCACTTCGATGTTGACGAACAATTGGCCGATGCCACCGCTCAAATAGCCGGTGGCGGTGTAGAGCGACAGAACCCGGCCGCGCAATTCGTTCGCCGCCTTGACGTTGAGCCAGCTTTCGATGACCGCGAAGATGCCAGCCATGGCCACGCCAACGAGCACCCTGGTTGCCCCCCAGAGCCAAGGGTCGAAGTAGAGTGCCTGGACCAGAATCGCCGCCGTCAACGAAGCCGCCAGGGCGGCGAAGGCGCGAATGTGGCCCACACGGGCAATGATGCGGGGCGCGCTGATGCTCCCCAGCACGAAACCGGCGTAATAGGCCGACATGACGAGCCCGGCGGTCTGGCTTGATATGCTCTCCATCCCCATGCGGACCGGCAACAGAATCGAGATGAGACCTGTTCCCAGCGACAAGACCGCATACCCCGTCAACAGAAACGCGACCGAACGGAGGGCGGTGATCATTGGAAATCCTTGGCGATCCTGGTGGTCACTATTGGCACACTGCGCAAATGGCGCCATTGGTGCCGTGCCAAATACTTCCACCCTTGTGGGGGAGGTCGCGAGGATGAGCTTCGCGAAGCTGAGCGGGTGGGGGGTGGGCCATAATCGTCGAATGCTGTTATAAGTTCTCGGCGATTGCCGAGGGCGGCATTTCTCGCATTGCCCCGGCGTCGAGGGCAACCGGTTTTTCATTGCAAAAACGAATATGACCAGTTTCGACCTTCATCCTCGTCTGGCGGCGGACACCCTTGCGATCGCCGATTGGGAACTCTGCCGCGTCCTTCGGATGAACGATGCCACCTATCCCTGGCTGGTCCTGGTGCCTCGGCGCAATGGCATGACCGAGATCATCGACCTCGCCGCCCCGGACCAGGCCTTGCTGTGGGCGGAAATCGGCCGTGCGTCATGCGCGCTCCGCGACCATTGCCGGGCCCATAAGCTGAACGTCGCCGCGCTGGGCAATGCGGTGGCGCAGCTTCATGTGCATGTGATCGCCCGCTTCACCACCGATCCCGCCTGGCCCCGGCCGATCTGGGGCGTACTTCCGCCCCGGCCCTTCCCGCCGGCCGACGCAGAACGCGAAATCGCCCGCTGGCGCGAAGTGCTCCGCTGATCCACTGGCTTCGGCGGCTTCCAGGCCTCCGAAAGGGATGCTAGTCTTTCCGTTAACTTCCACGGATGAAACAAAAGGATCACTCGGTGGCGAAGGGACTCACGGCGGAGGCGGCACGGCAGTTCGAGGAACAGGGATTCCTCGCGCCGGTGCCCGCCCTTTCGCCCGTTGAGGCCGAGGCCTATCGATCGCGCTTTGAGCTGGCCCGCGCGTTCCGGCCCGAGATTGCCGAGCGCGTCCTCAAGATGAAATCGCATCTGGTGTTCGGTTGCCTCGACGAGCTCGTGCGCCTCCCCGCCATCCTGGACGCGGTCGAGAGCCTGATCGGAACCGACATCCTCGCCTGGACCTCGAGTATTTTCGCCAGACCGCCGGCCGAAGCCGAACGCGAAGTGACGCGCTGGCGGGAGGTGTTCCTTCGGAACGCCGCCTCATAGTGGAGCAATTCGATGCCCGAAGGATCGTCCCTCGCTGGCAGCCCGGTGACGCAGCAGGCCGCTGGAACAGGTGTCAGCGCGCCCGTTCCATTGCGACAATGGAGCCGATGACGATCACAATTCCGAATGCCCGAGATGACCCGCGCGGTACAAGAGTGTGAATGTTGCTTATGGTGGCCCGCACCATGGGCCCGTTCGGGCCAGCTATTTCGCTAGAATGCGCTCGCAGGGGAGGTCCGTTCGTGCGGCATGATCTGCGTAGGCTTGCGGCGATCCTCGCCGCCGATGTGGCCGGGTATTCGCGGCTGATGGCGGCAGATGAGTCAGGCACGCTCGCGCGCCTCAAGCGATTTCGCGCCGAGGTGATCGAGCCGGGAATCGCCCGGTTCCAGGGTCGGATCGTCGGTTCCGCCGGCGACAGCCTCCTCATCGAGTTTGCCAGCGTGCTCAGCGCGGTCGAGTGCGCAATCGAGGTTCAGGCAAGCCTGACCGAGCACAATGCTGGATTGCCCGAGGACCGGCGCATGGCCTTTCGCATGGGCATCAATCTCGGCGATGTCATCGTCGAGAGCGACACCATCCACGGCGAGGGCGTGAATATCGCCTCGCGGATCGAGAAGCTGGCGGAACCCGGTGGCCTTTGCATCGCGCGCAATGTCCACGATCAGGTCAAGGGCAAGCTCGCCCATGCCTATGTCGACCTCGGCGAGCAGCACTTCCATAACATCCCGGAACCGGTTCACGTCTACCGTGTGCGGATCTCCGATCGCCCATCGGATGCGCCGCCCGGATCCCCGGCCCGGGACGCGCTGGCGCTGCCCGACAAGCCCTCGATCGCGGTCCTGGCGTTCGAGAACATGAGCGGCGACCCGGAACAGGAATATTTCGCGGATGGCATCGTCGAGGAGATCATCACCGCATTGTCGCGCATGCGCTCGCTCTTCGTCATCGCGCGCAATTCGAGCTTCTCCTACAAGGGCCGATCGGTGAACGTGCGGCAGGTCGGCCGGGAATTGGGGGTGCGCTACGTGCTCGAGGGAAGCGTGCGCAAGGCGGGAAGTCGCCTGCGCATCGCCGGACAATTGATCGATGCGGAGACCGGCGCGCATCTGTGGGCCGACCGTTTCGATGGAACACTCGATGATGTTTTCGACCTGCAGGACCAGGTGACGGCAAATGTCGTCGGCGCCATCGCGCCAAGAATGGAAGCCGCCGAAATCGACCGCATCAGGAGCAAGCCGACGGAAAGCCTGGATGCCTACGACCATTACCTGCGCGGCATGGCTGGTCTCCACAAATGGTCGCGCGAGGGCAACGACCAGGCGCTATTGCATTTCTACCGGGCGATCGAACTCGATCCCGGCTACGCCGCGGCGCACGGATTGGCCGCAAGAACCTATGTTCAGCGGAACGCGGGCGGCTGGATCGGCGATCACGCGCATGATGTGGCGGAGGCCGAACGGCTGGCCAGGAGGGCCGTCGAGCTTGGCCCCGACGACGCGGTAGCACTATGCACGGCGGGTTTCGCGTTGGCCGATCTGGTCGGCGACATCGACGATGGCGACGCATTCACTGAAAAGGCGCTTGGGCTCAATCCGAATTTGGCCTGGGCTTGGCTTTACAGTGGCTGGGTCAAGGCCTATGCCGGCAATGCTGAACTCGCCATCGAAAGGATCGCCCGCGCCAAGCGACTTAGCCCAAGTGACCCGCAGGATTTCAGCATACAAACCGCCATGGCATTCGCCCGTTTCATTGCCGAGCGCTACGACGACGCCCTCGCGTGCGCGGAATCGGCCATTCGGGACAAGCCCAACAACCGGCTCCCCGCCTGCATCGCGGCGGCCAGCGCGGCATTGGCTGGTCGGCAAGGCGAGGCACGAAAGGCGATGGACCTCGTGCGGCGACTTGACCCCGACTTGCGCATCGCCAATGTCGCCGCCGTGCAAGTTTTTGGCCGGCCCGAGGATTTTTCCCGTTGGACCGACGGCCTGCGCAAGGCCGGGCTTCCGGAATGAAGACTCTTCGCGGCGCTGGCGCGGGCCTTTACCAGCCGGCCAGCGACCTGGTGGTCGTTATCGATCAATTCTCAGTGAAAAATGGGACCCGCGTTGGCGCCACAGCATTTCTTGTATTTTCGGCCCGAACCGCAGGGACAAGGTTCGTTGCGCCCGACCTTGCTGTGGCGGCGCGGCTCCGATCTAGCCAGAGCTTCTGGGTGGCGCCAAAACGCTTCGATGGCCAGCAGGAAGCTCGGCAGATTGTCGATGATTTCCCGGTGCAGCTTCGGTGTCACATCTTCACCGAGATGTTTAGGATCGTCGTCGCGGAGGGCCATGATGGCTCGCACGAGACCGCCATATTTTCCGTCTTGCATGATCGGGACCCAGGAATCCCGCCGCCTGAACAGGCCGATCAGGAATCCATCCGCCCATCTCCGCCCGCGAACCGAATCATCGCCCCGGGATATTTCGGGCTCATAGGGAATGCCGTCCGCGAGATGCCCGGCAACGGTGTTCCAATGGCGCATCAGCAGATCCAGCACGAATTGCGCCTGGGCCTGGCTGTCAAAAACCGGCCCCTCGGCCGGTTTGTCCCCGCCCCAGATATAGGGCATGTATTCCGACGGCAAGATGGTCTCCGGCCCCGCGATCAGCGCGCAGAAAAACCCGTCCAACTCCTCGAGATCCATCGTCGTGTCGGGTGTCTGGGCGCTATCCAGGAAACCGCTCAACCAGCCCCTCTCCTCCTCCGTCAGGCGGATGCCCGCCATCGGGTCTTGGGGCTCCTCTCGGTCGGCCTTAGGTCGCGCGGCTTCGTGCTGGTCGCGATACTTCTCGATGTTCTTCAGCCACCGTAGCCCTTCGACGGGATCGTCGATCGGCGCGATGTCTTCCTCGACGAAGCGTTTCGGGTCGGCGAAATCCGCCGCCACCGCCCGCACCTGCTCCAAGGTCCAGGTTCGATCCGCGTCGTTCTGATACGCCAAGGTGCTCTTGGCGAAGACCAGCTCTATCGACGGAATGAGTTCCGTCAGACCAAGAAACCTGACCGCGTCGAGCCAGCCCATCCAGGCGGCATCGTCGTCTTCCGCCATGGGCTTGGCGTGGAATTCCTCCAGAAAGGCGGTGGTGCGTTCGCGCGCGACCTTGCCGGTCCAGGTCAGCCAGGCCAGAGCCTGGAACAAGGCCCAACGCACATAGGGCGACGTTTGATCCGTCTCCAGGAGTTCGAACACCGTGTCGACATCATCGCCGACGACAATCGTCACCGAATGATCGCCGAGCAGATCGTCGAGTTCATCCTCCGATAGACGGAGCAGATCGCACCAACCCGGCCAAAGATCCGCCGTCCGCGCGGCGGCGAGCACATGAATCCCATAGAACAGCAGTTGTTCCTGGCCCGGCATGAGATAGACCGCCGCCTTCATCTTCTCCACCAGTTCCGCGACAATGGGCGTGAGCTCGCGGGTATGCGCCATCGCCCCAAGCAGTGCCGCATCCGGCATGCGTGGCGCGGTTTCAAGCTCGCGGCGAATCTCGTCGAAAGTCATGCGTCAAGTCTGCCATGCGACAGGCCCGGATTCCAGGAGATCAAAATATGCTCTAATACCCGCGCCCGAATGGCTTGCCGGTTGCGAGCGTCATGGCATGGGCGAGCATCAGCACGGCGACCAGCAATGCCAGGAACTGGATTCCGGTCCAGGGTGCCAGCTTCAACCAGCGCCGATCGAACGGCCGGCGCAATTGCCAATTGGCGAGCCCGCCCAATCCGAGAGCGATCCCAAGCACGATCAGGGTCGTTTCCCAGCCAGGCATCCGCTCGCCTAGAGCACTGTCACCACGCGACCCACGATGTCGGCCGCCATTGGCGCCGCCACTCTCAGAAATCGCGGGAAGTCCAGATGGCTATCCGCGCCCGCCAGATCGCTGACCGAGCGCACGACGACGCAGGGAACGCCAACGGTTTCGGCCACTTGCGCCACCGCCGCGCCTTCCATCTCCACCGCCAGCGCGCCATGCACACGATGCAACTCGTCGCGCGTAGCCTCGCAATTGATGAACTGGTCGCCGCTGACGATGACCCCGAACCGGAGGCGGGGTGTGATGGCTTGCCTGCCAGCGCCGCTGAGATCGCCAGGCATCTCCGGCAATAGCAATCCCGCGAGCGCCGCCCGCAACGTGGCAAGAAGCCCCGGCGAAAGCGTGAAATCGATGCGCTCGCGACTGGGACCCAGCGGTGCCACCCCCGGCCGACAATGGCGCAGGCCCTCGCTCGTGCGATGGCCGTAATCGTGCTGGATCAGGCGGTCGGCGATCACGATGTCTCCGATTCCGACATCGGGATCGATGCCGCCGGCCACCCCCGCGACCACGATCGCCCGGCATCCGAAGGCGTGAAGAAGAAGGGCGGCCGTCGCCCCCGCCGCGACCTTACCCACTCCGCTTTCGGCGAGCACGACCTTTCGGCCCAGAAGCTTGCCCTTCACCACCAGGCGCCCACTTAGGCGCTCTTCGCGCGCGTCTTCCATCCGCGCGGCCAACTCGTCGCGCTCCTCCGCCATCGCGGCAAGCAGGGCTATGGGTGAATCAGGCCGGATGGGCCGCGACATTGGCGGCAAGAAGCGAGGCGCCACCCGCGATGTTTCGGTTGGCCGCCCGGTGGCGCAGCGCCAGGATCGAGACCCGATCGTCGGAGGCGGGCTGGTACCAGACCGAAAATTCCTTGAGCGCCGCCAAATAGCCATCGATTCGCGCATCCTCGGGCAGCAAGACCGCGTCGATCCCGCAGCGGACCATGAACAAATATTGATCGCGCAGAATGGTGCCCACGGCCCTGAGCTCGCCCCGGAACCCGAGCTGGTCGCGCAACTGGCGGGCCTGGGAGAAGGCGCGGCCATCGGTGAATTTTGGGAACTCGATCTCGATCAATGGCAACTCGGCCACATCCGCGCCCAGTTCCAGCGCCGATCGGTCGTTCTTCAGCCTCACGCCCACGGGATCCAAGCGCGCGCGCAGAGCGTCGCGATCGCCGAGCCAACGCGCAAGCGTTACGGTGACCGCGCCCGCCTCCGGGAGGGCCGCCTCGTCGGCGACGAAGACCCAGTCATTCGGCCGCGGGGCGCCGTGCTTGAGCAGGGCCATAAAGGGCCTCCTTGAAGGGGTCCATGCCGATCCGGCGATAGGTGTCGATGAAGCGCTCGCCCGCGCCCTCGCGCTTGCCGAGATAGGTCTCGATGATGGTGTCGATCGCTTGGACGATCTGGTCGCTGCCGAAGGCCGGGCCGACGATCTTGCCGAGCGAGGTGTCGTCGCGCGAGGAGCCGCCCAGCGTCACCTGGTAGAATTCCTCGCCATGCTTGTCCACTCCGAGGATGCCGATATGGGCCACATGATGGTGGCCGCAGGCATTGATGCACCCCGAAATATTGAGCCGCAGATCGCCGATTTCCTCCAGCCGGCTGGGATCGCCGAAATGCCGGCCGATACGCTGGGCAATGGGGATCGAGCGCGCGTTGGCGAGATTGCAGTAATCCAGCCCCGGGCAAGCGATGATATCGCTGATCAGTCCCACGTTGGCGCTGGCCAGGCGCGCGGGCGAAAGCACCTGGTGGAGAGCAAACAGATCTTGGCGGCGAACATGGGGCAGCACGATGTTCTGGTGATGGGTCACGCGCAATTCGCCGTGGCTGAACCGATCGGCGAGATCGGCCAGCAAATCCATCTGGTCGGCCGACGCATCGCCCGGCACGCTGCCCTCGGGCTTCAGGGAAATGGTGACGATCGCATGACCTTGTACCCGATGCGGGAACAGATTGCTCCGGGTCCAACGATCGAATCCTGGATTCTGGCGCTTGGCGAGTTCGAATTCCGGGCAATAATCCGGGAGCTTGTCCAGGTTCGGCGGGGCGAAATAGCGCCGGATTCGCTCGATCTCGGCTTCCGGCACGCCGAGTGCGCCGTCATTGATCTTCTCCCATTCCGCTTCCACCAGCCGGCGGAACTCCTCGATCCCGGTCTGCTGGACCAGAATCTTGATCCGCGCCTTGTGGAGATTGTCGCGCCGGCCGAGGAGATTGTAGACCCGAAGAATGGCCTCGAGATAAGAGAACAGCTGCCGCTTCGGCAGGAAGTCGCGCGCGACCTGGCCGATCACCGGCGTGCGGCCTTGGCCCCCGCCCACGATCACCTCGAATCCGATTTCACCGGCCTTGTCCCGGACCAAGCGCAGGCCGATGTCGTGCACCCGCACCGCCGCCCGATCATTGGGCGATCCGGTGACCGCGATCTTGAACTTCCTCGGCAGATAGCTGAATTCCGGGTGCAGCGTCGACCATTGCCGGATCAATTCCGCGTAGAGGCGCGGGTCCTCGATCTCGTCGGCGGCCGCGCCGGCGAAATGGTCGGCGGTGACATTGCGAATGCAATTGCCGCTGGTCTGGATGGCGTGCATCTCGACCTCGGCCAGATGCGCGAGGATATCGGCCGCATCAACCAGCTCCGGCCAATTGTATTGGATGTTCTGGCGCGTGGTGAAATGGCCGAAGCCCCGATCGTAGCGCCGGGCGATGAAGGCGAGCTTGCGCATCTGGCGCGACGACAATTCGCCGTAGGGAACTGCCACCCGCAGCATATAGGCGTGCAATTGCAGATAAAGACCGTTCTTCAGCCGCAGCGGCCGGAACTGGTCCTCGGTCAATTCTCCCGCCAAGCGACGCGTTACCTGTCCGCGAAACTGCGTGACGCGTTCCGCGACCAGGGTGGCATCGAATTCATCGTAGCGGTACATGGCGCCTCAATCCGCGATACGGCCGGTCCAGGAACCGGCATCGACGGCGAATGTCGGCCCGCGATCGGCGCGGATGCGCTCGCGGACACTAATAGGCTCGACGCCCGAATCGCTTTCGCGCACATCGATCAAATAGGGGCCGATGATCTCCAATGCTTCGACCGCCATATTGCCGGCGGCCTCCGCGGATTTGGCGCCTTCCTCGCCCCGCCACAGCGCGCCCAGGCGGAATTCCTCGACCCAGGCCCCGGCATCGCCAAGATAGACGACCGCGCCATCGGTGAGCTTGTTCGCCGTCAGCATTCGCGGAAGATCGCTGGCCATCGCCTATTCCGCCGCCATCGCAAGCATGCCGCCCTGGTTTTCCTTGGCCAGGGCCGCGACGCTTCCGATCACCAGCAGCGCCGGCCCGCCGATCCCGTTTCGCGCCACCAGGTGGGCGAGCTCGCCAAGCGAGCCCTTGATCACGCGCTCGTTCCACCTGGTTCCGTTCTCAATCACCGCGATCGGCGTCGAGGCGGAAAGGCCCGCTTCCGTGAGGTCGCCCGCGATGCCCGCTGCAGCGCTCACGCCCATATAGACGACGATCGTCTGCCGGGGATCGGCCAGGCCCGCCCAATCCAGACTGGCCAGGCCATCGCGATCATGGCCACTGACGAAGATCAGCCGCGATGCGTGATCCCGATGGGTAAGAGGGATGCCGGCAGCCGCCGCGCAGCCCAGCGCCGCGGTGATGCCGGGGATGATTTCCACCGCGATGCCGGCTTGGCGCAACGCTTCTACTTCCTCGCCGCCACGGCCGAAGACGAAGGGATCGCCCCCCTTCAGGCGCACGACCTTGCGTCCACCCCTCGCCTCGGCGATGAGCAGCGCGTTGATTTGCGATTGCGTGAGCGTTTGGTCGCCCTTGGCCTTGCCCACGAAGATCCGGCGCGCATCGCGCCGCGCGTATTCGAGGATCGCTGGTTCGACCAACCGGTCATGGATGACGACATCGGCCTCGCGAAGAACCCGCGCGGCCTTCAGCGTCAGCAATTCGGGATCGCCCGGACCGGCGCCCACCAGCCAGACTTGGCCCTTGTCGGCCGGTATGTGTTTGCGGTTCAGCGCTCGAATCAAGTCCCCGGCGGCGCGGGCTTCGTCTCCGTTCACAACGGCCTGGCCAATGGGCCCGTCAAGCACGCCAGCCCAGAACGCCCGCCGTTCCGCATTGCCGTTGATTCGCGAGGCGACCGCGCCCCGGAACCGCCTGGCGAATTCCGCCAATCTTCCCAGGCGTGGCGGCAGCACGCCCTCGATGGCGGCGCGCACCCGCTGCGAGAGAACCGGCGAGGCGCCCTCGGTCGAGACCGCGACCACGATTGGCCCACGATCGACAATCGCCGGCATGGTGAAATCGCAAAGCGATGGCCGGTCGACGGAATTGACCAGCTTGCCCTCGCCCCGCGCGGCCTCGGCCACGTTGGAATCCGTCGCCTCGTCCTCATTGGCGGCAAAAACAAGATCGACGCCGATCAGATCGGAAGGCTCGAAACGGCCGATCCGAATGTCCCCGCCGGAACGAGCGGCCAGGGTCTGAATTTCCGGCATGATGTCGGGTGCGACCACATGCACGCGTGCGCCGGCCGACACTAGCAGGCGAAGCTTGGCCAGCGCCGCGCCAGCGCCGCCGGCTAACAGCACTCGGCGGCCGGACAATTTCACGAACAGCGGAAAACTTTGCATCCTAATTCACACAATGAGATCGTATTTTTACACAACCAAATGGTGGTCCGCATTAGGTACTCCCGAGCATGGCCTTGGTCAATGGAATTTCACAGTTAATTTGCATATTACACACTATAATACTGTCTTATTATCCTGTCGCGCGCTCCGAAGGGTATCGGTAACCTGATGGGGGAGAATGGATTCGTTGATGATCCCGGCGAAAGCCCACCAACCGCACGATCACTTGACCTGCATTGCCGACGCGCTCGCCCGCGCCGAGGCACTTTGCGAGGATCGTGGCGCGCGGATGACGGCGCTCCGCCGTCGTATTCTGAAATTGGTCTGGGACAGCCATTCGCCCATCGGCGCCTATGCGATCCTTGATCGGCTTCGCGCCGAGGCTATCAGACGGGCCGCACCGCCCACCGTCTACCGGGCGCTCGATTTCCTTCTGGAACAGGGCCTTATCCACCGGATTGAAAGTTTGAACGCCTATGTCGGCTGCGACTATCCCGAACAGCGCCACGTGACTCAATTTCTGATCTGCACCGCCTGCGGCGCGGCACAAGAACTGGCCGACCCTTCGATCCTCGCCAGGGTCAAGGAGAGTGCCGGCAATTCAGGCTTCCACGTGGCCCGAGTCAATATCGAGGCGCTGGGATTGTGCCCCCGATGCACAATGCAGGCGAAACAAGACCTAGTGCCCGCCCGTCGTGACACTGGCTGATTCACCAGTATGACCGCACCATTGCACGCCGACGGGTACTATCATTCCAAGGCATGCGGCCCAACTTTCGTGACAGCATCGGATCGCTTCAAGGACCACGTTTTTCGAAAGTTGGCACTGGACGCGCGCGCCGCCTGAATTGTCGTCAAATTCGGGCGAATTCTTCCATATGTCGCAGGAAGTGATCGAGGCTCGGGGTGATTGCGCCCAAGACTTTGCCCTCGTCGTCCCAACGGCGCAAATGCTTTGCGTCTTCGGCGAAAGTTTCGCCTGCGAATTTCGTGGTCTCCGCCGGCGACATCAGCCCGCCCTGAAGTCGCAGGCTCAAATGCGAGGCCGGCGATAGAAGGTCGAAATAGCCGGGCTCGATGGTCGCCAGATAGCGCTTCGCCGCCACGTGTAGGCGCACCGGCTCGCTCACCTCGCGCCCGAAATGACGGGACGCCCAAGCCGAGCCCAGGCTTTCATGTTTTGTGTCGATGCCCTGGTCGGCGATGTCATCCGGCAGATCGTGCAAGAGATGGCCAATGTCGTGCAGCAGCGTCGCCAGCACCAGGGCGGGTAAAGCGCCCTCGCGCTCGGCGGAGGCCGCGCATTGCAGCGCATGGTCCAACTGACTGACGCCCTCGCCATAGCTTTCACGGCCGCGCTTGGCGAAGGCGGCGATGATTTCCTCGCGCGCACTCACTGGTACTCGCCGTCGCTGATGGTTGAATCAGCAATGTGACTCCGCCGGTGCACGCCGGCGGGTACCATCGCTTTGCAAGATGTGACAGCTTTCGTGGCAGCATCGGATCGTTTCATGGTTCACGCATTTTCGAAAGCTGGCACGCGACGTTCCCCATCGGCGCCCAACTGGCGGCGCAATACGCGGCGCCGGCTCTCCAGTCCATCCTTGTCCACGTAGCAACCCTGCAGGTGCCGCCGGCCCCGATTGGGATCGAATTCGCCGCGCCCGTGCAGCGCGCGCTCGTTCTGCAAGACGATGAGATCGCCCGGCCCCAGGCGCAAGATTGCTTCTCGCTCGGGCCGCTTCAGGATCGCGGCGAAGGCGCGATAGGCCTGGTACCAGCGTTTCACCCATTCTTCGGGAACATCCAGGGGGGCGATCGACCGGTTGTTGAAATGGACCGCCACCACCTTTCCGTCGAAATCCACACTGATGAGTTTCTGGCGCGCCCGAAGATCACTGGCCTGATCATGGAAACAAAAACTGGCCGGCACACTTGAAAGCACATGGAACGCATTCGGGTCCTCGCGGGCCAAATCCTCGGCTGCGGCAAAACCATCGACCAGCAGCGTATCGCCGCCAGGCGCTGCCGCCTCCAGGCAATGCAGCAATTGCACGCCCGGCGTGGGGTCGCGATAGGGGTTGTCGCTGTGCACGCCAAGGCCAAGCGCGGTATAGGCGAGGTTGCTTGGGTCCGGCACCGAGATGACGTCGAACAGCCGCCCATAATTGGTCACCCGCACATGGCCGAGCCGATCGCCCACTTCCGCCACTGCCCCGGGCCTGATCGGGACATTGCCGAGCAGCGCGAAGCCATGCGCGTGATAGGAATCGAGCCAGGCGAGCTCCGCCTTGGGATCGGTCGAAACCGCCGGCCAATCGCCCTTTGGTGGATTGGCGGCGATTTCGGGCCCCCAGGCGACGTGAGGCTCGCGCCTGGCGGCGCGCGACGAGGGCGATAGATCGTGTTCCAGCAACCAAGTCGCGGCGAAGGCCGATTGATGCCCGTCCGCCCAGGTGATCCGCACTTGTCCACCTTCGCCCGCAATTGTGGCGATGCGTGGATTTTCCGCCAGATCGCCGATCTCGATCAGGCGCTGGCCGCTCGGGTGATGGCACTGGCTGCACGGGCAATTGTCGCGCAGGAAAATCGCCGGATAGCGAATCCACCGCCCGTTGCCTTGGCGCAGGCTCAGATCCCCGTCCTCGATCGCCAAGGCAAGCCCGGAATCCATGTTCTATCCCCAGGGCAGCGAGAAGGTCTTGACGTTGGTGAAGGCCTTCATCGCCTCGATGACGCCTTCCTTGTAGCCAAGGCCGGAATCCTTGACGCCGCCGAAAGGTGACATCTCGATCCGGTAGCCGGGCACTTCGCGCACATTCACATTGCCGACCTGCAATTCCTTGATGAAGCGCTGGATGTAATCGTAGCGATTGGTGCAGATCCCGGAAGAGAGGCCGTATTCGGTCGAATTGGAGATCCGGATCGCGTCCTCGATGTCCGTGCAGCGAATGACCGGCGAGACTGGACCGAAGGTCTCCCATTTAACGAGCGGCGCATCGAAGGGCACGTGATCGACAACGGTTGGCGCATATAGCGCACCCTGGCGCTGATTGCCGTGGATGAGCCTCGCCCCACGCCCCACCGCGTCCTTGACCATGTCCTGGCAATATCTGGAGGCAGCCTCGTCGATCAGCGTTCCCATGTCCGTCACCGGGTCCATCGGATCGCCGAATTTCACTTCTTTCGTCTTGTCCACCAGCAAGGCCACGAACCGATCCGCGATCGCCTCGTGGACGATCATGCGCTTGACCGCGGTGCAGCGCTGGCCGCTGTTCTTGTAGGAACCGTACACCGCCAGATTGCTGGCCTCGTCGAGATCGGCGTCCTCCATCACGATCAGGGGATCGTTGCCGCCCAGCTCCAGCACGGCGCGGCGATAGCCCATGTGCTGGGCGATGTACTTGCCGACCCTGACCCCGCCGGTGAAGGTGATGAGGTCGACCGCCGGGTGGGTGAGCAAGGTGTCGCCGATCTCGGCCGGATCGCCGGTCACGACCTGGAACATCGGGCGCGGCAATCCCGCCTCATAGAGGATATCGGCCAGCAACAACGCGGTCAGCGGTGTTTTCTCCGACGGCTTCAGCACCATGCGGTTGTTGGTGGCGATCGAGGGCGCCACCTTGTGCGCGACCTGGTTCAGCGGATGATTGAAGGGCGTGATCGCCGTGATCGCGCCAAGAAGGGGCTCGCGCTGGCTGAAGATCTTGCGCTTTTTGCCGTGGGGCGTGATGTCGCAGGAAAAAATCTCGCCGTCGTCGCGAATGACCGCGACACTCGACAACAGAAACACGTCATGGGCCCGCCCGATTTCGTAAATCGTATCCTTCAGGCAGAGCCCGGATTCGGCGGTGATCAGTTCGGCGATCTCCTGCTTGCGCGCAACCAGCAGATCGGCGGTCCGGCGCAGGATTTCCGCGCGGCCGGAACGCGACAATTCCGCCTTGTACGCCTTAGCCGCTGTAAGCGCGGCGCCGATTTCTTCCGGGCCGGCCTTGGGCACCGTGCCGTGGATCTCGCCCGTGAACGGGTTGTGGATTTCGATCGAATGGTCGCTGCTGCTAGTGCCAGCTTTCGAAAATGCGTGATACATGCAATGCTCCAATGCTCCCACGAAAGTCGGGCAGCGTGTTACCAATTGAATGATACCCGACGGCGTGCGCCGGCGGGGTCATTTGGCTCGAATCAGCCATCTGCGACGGCGGGTACAAGCCCCGATCGCCAGTCGCATGTTTTCCTCGCGGATCTCGATTTCCATGATCCTCCGTCCTATCCGGCCAAACCGAGATCGAGTTCGACCTCGGCAATCGCGTAATTGAGCGCCAGATCGAAGGCGCTGAAATTGCGCAACCGATAATTCCGTGGCAGCGCCCTCAGCCGCCGATTGATGATGACCGGCACCTTCTGTTCGCTCAAGCCCCCATGCGAGCGCAAGGGTTGCGTCAGGCCGGAAAGATCGTGGCGCGCCTGCGCCGTGCCGACGACGAAATCGGTCTCGGCGATGACCACGAGATCGCCGATCCTATCGGAGGGCAATTCGAAACGCCGGCAGGCTTCCTCGCGTCCGATCACCTCCAGGATACCGGGTATGGCCGCGATGCGTTGCGCCAATTCCGCCTGATTGGAATCGGGCGCCAGATAGATCGTGGCGAAGGAGCCGAGCGCGCCATGATGAACCACGTAGGGATCGGTGATAGGAAGAATGACGCGACATGCACCGGATCCGACCCATTGGTCGAGCCGATCCTGGAGATAAATCACGTTCGGCTGGCCGGCGGAATCGTGTTTGGCGTTCATGCCGTGATCGCCGGTCAGCACCACGATCGCGCCCAGCCCATCCAATTCCGCGAGGTAGCGATCCAGCATGGCGTGAAAATCATTGGCGACCGACGTGCCCGGCGCATGCTTGTGCTGGATGTAATCGGTGGTCGAGAGATAGAGGATGTCCGGCCGCTTGTCGGCCATCAGCCGCGCGCCGGCCGCCATCACGAATTCGCTCAATGCCGCGCTGTAGACCGACGGCGGTTCCATCCCGACATAACCCAACGCGTTGTCGATCCCGTGTTCCGCCATGTTCGTCTGGTCGGCCTTTTCGGCGGAAAAACAGATGCCGCGCATTCCGTGCCCAAGCAGCGCGCGCAATTTGTCCTTGGCGGTCACCACCGCGACCGTGGCCCCCGCTTGGGCGAAGGCCGCCAGGATGGTGCCGGCGCGCAGGAATTTCGGGTCGTTCATCATCACCTCCCGCCCGCTTTCGCGGTCGAAGAGGTAGTTCCCGCAGATGCCGTGGATCGAGGGCGGGACGCCGGTAACGATGGACAGATTGTTGGGGTTGGTGAAGCTTGGCACCACGCAATCGCCGATCAGGTTACTGCCGCGCTGGATGATTCCGGAAAGCCAGGGCATGGCGCCGGCCGCCATCGCTTCGGTCAGATACGCGGGCTCGCAACCATCGACGCAAACCACCGCCACCGGCGCCTGTGGCCAGGCATAATTCCGGCCGTTGACAGTGATCTCGCGATTGCCCATCAACAGTACCCGCCGTCGCGGTTGGAAGAACCAGAAATACGACCCTGCCAGTGCGCGCCGGCGGGTACTATCATTTGGCAACATGTGCGAACTTTCGTCGCACTGCTGGAGCGTTTCATGAATCACACTTTTCCGAAAGTTGGCACTACCCTATTCCGCGCTCGCCGCCAATAGCCGGGGCGATCCGTTCGCCACTCCCATTTCCGCCATTGTCGCGCGGATTGCCTCCAGCGCGCCGTTCATTTCAGGTGTGCCCAGCCGGCCGATGCACCCGATCCGGAAGCTGTCCGCCACCGTTAGCTTGCCCGGATAGATCACATAATTGCGGTCGCGCAGTTTGTTGTAAAAGGCCTGGAAGTGAAATTTCGAATCGGCCGGCATCCGGAAGGTGACGATGATCGGGGCCTGCAAATGGTCCGGCAACAAAGTCTCGAATCCCAACTTGCGCATGCCCTCGACCAGGATCCGGCAATTCTCGCGATAGCGCGCGCCGCGCCCGGCAACGCCACCTTCGGCCTCGTGCTCGCTCAGCGCCTGATCGAAGGCGACGATGCAATGGATGGGCGGCGTGAAACGGTATTGCCCGGTCTTTTCCAGGACCTGCCACTGGTCGTGGAGATCAAGCGACAGCGAAGGCGATGCGCCAGCATTCGCTTGCAGCGCGCTTTTCCGGCAAAGGACAACGCCAAGCCCCGGTACGCCCTCGATGCATTTGTTGGACGAGGCGGCGAGGGCGTCGAAGACCACGGAGCGTGCGTCAATCGGAATGGCGCCAAACGCGCTCATCGCATCGATCAGCAGCTTTCTGCCCGCCTTGGCCACCACACGCGCCACCTCGGCCACGGGATTGAGCACGCCCGAAGTGGTCTCGCAATGGACGATCGCCACATGCGTGATCGCCTGGTCGGCCGCCAATTTGGCGGCAACGGAAGCCGGATCGACCGGTTTGTCCTCCGGCCATTCCAGCGCCACGGCGGAGCGCTGGTAGTAGCCGCAGATTCGCATCATCCGCTTGCCATAAGCGCCGTTGACCAGGACCAGGAGCTTGCCGTTTCTGGGCACGAAGGCGCCGATCATGGCCTCGACCGCGAAGGTGCCGGAGCCCTGCATCGGCACCGCCACGAATTCGCCCTCCCCTTGGATCATTGCCACCAGGCGTTCGCGCATTCGGGCGTTGATTTCCAGGAACTGGCGGTCGCGCGACCCCCAATCGTGCAGCATCGCTTGCTTGACGCCGGCCGAGGTGGTGAGCGGTCCGGGGGTGAGCAGCCAGGGATCTTGCATGAACTATCCTTTGGTTCGCGGGCCTAGTGGCGAGCTTTCGATCTTGTTGCACACTATGGAGCGCGGTCGTACTATAATGCAAATCGTAGTTAGCTATGTGAACCATAGATGACCTCTATAAGTTATAGCCAGTTGCGGGCCTTTCACGCCGTCGCCACCGAAGGCAGTTTTACAAAGGCGGCCCAAACACTTAACGTGACCCAGCCGACCCTTTCTGGCCAGGTTCGGGCGCTCGAGGACCGGTTCGGGGTGCGCCTTTTCGACCGCCGGCGCCGGCGCATCGAAGTAACCGATATCGGCCGCAACCTCCTCGACATCACCTTCCGCATGGTGAGCCTGGAGTTGGAGGCTTCCCAGGTCCTCTCCGCTGCCCATGCCCTCAAGCGTGGCCATCTCCGCATCGGCGCCGACGCCCCCTATCATTCCGTCCCTTTCCTAAGCCGGTTTCACCGGCGCTATCCCGAATTGCGTCTATCGATGTCGATGGGCAATTCCCGATCCCTGCTCGCCGATCTCTTGGACCAGCGTTGCGATGTGGCGATCGCCGCCAACATCGAGGAGGATGGCCGCCTTCACGCCTTCCCCTTCCGGCAGGATCACTTGATCGCCTTCGTCGAGCGCGCCCATCCCTGGGCCAAGCGGCGCCGGATTCGGCTGGCCGAGCTTGCCGGCCAGCGCCTGGTCCTGCGCGAGCCGCCCTCCACCACCCGCCAGACTTTCGACCGGGCCATCGCTTCGGCGGGTATCGACATTGGCGAAGTGCTGGAGATCGGCAGCCGCGAGGCGATCCGCGAGGCGGTCGCCGCCGGTCTTGGCATCGGTATTGTCGCCGCCTCGGAGTTGGGCGAGGATCTGCGCCTACGGGCGCTGGAACTCGAAGGCGAGAAAATGACCTCGACCGAATTCGTGGCCTGCCTCAAGGAACGAAAGGCGACGCCCTTGATCCGCGCCTTCCTGGAGATTGTCCGCGAGGGCCTGGACGAGACGCGCGCCCCTCGATGAGAGCCGCCCCAGTGCCAACTTTCGGAAATGCCTGATCCATGAAAAGCCCCGACGCCTCGACGAAAGTCGGGCCGCATGTCAACAAATGATCGTACCCGCCGGCGTGCGCCGGCGGGGTCATATTGCTTCACCAGCCAGATGCAACGGCCGGTACTAGGCGCCATCGCTTTCGCCACCGCCACCCTGGCCGCTCTGTCACCCCTTGCCAAGGCCGATTCCTGGCAACATGGGATCGAGGACGGTGTGCGGATCGCAGGCGTCACCGCGGGTGATGGCACCTTCCTCGGTTTCTTTTGCGCGCCCCTGGCCGAGCCGAAAATATCCTTCATGATCCTAAAGCCCGGCGCGCTCGCAAATCCGATCGCCTTCGACGAGAAGCCAATGGACGTGCGCTTCATTATGGCCGGCGAGCGCTTCGATCTTCCAGGCCAGGCCGGGGGCGGCGAGATCTACGCCGAAATCAAGGATTACAATCTGGCCCTGCAATTCGACCGCGTGATCGAAGCGTTGCGCGGCGCCACCCGGGCCAGGGTCGCGATCCCAGTCCAAAGATGGAGCATCGAGATTCCGATCGACGGCGCGGCGGTGGCGCTCGACGGTTTGATGGCGCCTTGCCGATAGGAACTACGCGTCGCCCTTGAGCCGCGAACCGCGCAATTCGCCGGCCGATTCCAGGATCGGCTGGCCAACCAGCGCCAGATGCGAATTGACGCGTTTGAGGTCGCGCAGAATATCCAGATGCAGGCCGCTGGTGCCGATGCTTTCGATGCGGCCCTCGCGCAATCGCGCGATGTGGCCCTCGGCCGCTTCGCGCTCCAATTCGCGGAATGCCTGTTTTTCCGCGAACAATTGCCGGGCGAGCGCCAAGTCCCCGGTCATGAACACGTTCATGGCCAAGGCCACGTTGCCGTTCAGGCGATGATGGATGTCGGCGATCTCACGGGAACCCTCGGGCGAGAACTTGAGACCATGCTTGATCTTCTTGGCCGCCAGTTCCATCAGGCTCTTGTCGACGATGTCGCCCACATGCTCGAGGTTGGTGGTGAAGGTGATGAGGTCGATGATCCGGCGCTGTTCGGTCGGGTCCATGATCTCTCGGCTGACCCGGGTCAGATACATTTTGATGGCCTCGTTCAGCCGGTCCACTTGGCTGTCTAGCGCCTCGACCTCTTCGATAAGCTTGCGATCGTCACTGCGAAACACCTTGAGCGAGCACTCGAGCATGCGGGTCACCAGATCGCCTAGGCGCAACGCCTCGCGGCTGGCATTGGCGAGCGCCAAGGCCGGGCTCTCCAATGCCTCATCGCTCAAGTAACGCGGGCGACCCAGATCCTCCGGCCTTTCGCGGTCGGGCAACAGCTTCTCCGTCAGGCGCGCGACCGGTCCCACGAACCAGATGAACGCACAGGCGAGGCCCAGATTGAACAAGGTATGGAAGTTCAGGATCTGGCGCCAATTCTCGCCGGGCAATTTGGCGATCTCCGGCATGACCAGCGGGAGCGCCGGCAACACCACGGCCACGCCTGCCAGCCGGAACAGGAGATTGCCGAGCGGCACGCGTCTGGCTTCCGGCATGTCGGTCAGCGTCGCCATGATCGGCATGACCGCGCTCCCCAGATTGGCGCCCAGCACCAGCGCAAATCCCAAGGTGAGCGGCACCACGCCGGCGAATGTGAAGGACACGACCAACAGCACGACCGCCAGGCTCGACGTCGACATGATGGTCAAGAATGCCCCGGTGATGACCCCAAAGATTGGTGTCGACGCCATCAAATCCAGGATCTGCGGCAAGGCCGGGAACTCCCGAAGCGGCTCCGCCGCCTCGCCGATCCAGCGCAATCCCAGGAGTGTCACGCCCAGACCCACGATGGCGCGGCCCAAATCGCGCGACTGGGTGTGGGCCAAGTGGCTGAACATGGCCCAACCGACGAGGATCAGGAGCGGCGAAACCCAGGTTACCGGGAAGGCATAGGCCTGCGCCACCAACGAAGTCCCCAGATCCGCGCCCAGCATGATGGCCAGCGCCTGGGTCGTGCCCACGATCTTGCGCGAGGCAAAGGAAGAGGCAATGAGCGCGGTGGCGGAACTGGATTGCAACAGACAGGTGACGCCCAGGCCGCCGAAAAATGCGCTGAATCGGTTACCCATGGCTCGGCCCAACCCGGTGCGCAAGCTGCTGCCATAGGCGCGCAGCACGCCCGTGCGCACCATGCGCAGGCCCCAGAGCAGCAGCGCCGCCGCGCCCAGGAGGTTGATCAGGAACAACATCGCAGCACTACTCGCTCGCCCGCAGGAATTCGTCGAGCAGGGCGACGCCATAACCGGTGGCGCCCTTGGGACAGGTCGGACGATTTTTCTTGGCGAATTCCTTGTCCGCGATGTCGAGATGCGCCCAGGGCAAATCGCCAACGAATTCCCGCAATAGAATCGCGGCATGAGCGGCGTCGGCGGATTCGTCATCGGTCCCATGATGCCTGAAATCGGCGATCGAGGATTCCAAATGCTCCAGATAACCCTCATCCAGCGGCATGCGCCAGAGCCGCTCCCCGGCCATGTCGCCGCTGGCGAGGATCGACTTCGCCATGACATCGTCGGTGCAAAAGACGCCCGCGTAGATCGAACCCAGGGCGGCGACGATCGATCCGGTCAGCGTGGCCATATCCAAGATACAGCGCGGCTTGAACTGATTGGCCGCGTAATGCAGGGCGTCGGCCAGGATCATGCGCCCCTCGGCGTCGGTGTCGATGACTTCGATGGTCTTGCCCGACAGCGTGCGCACGATATCGCCGGGTTTGTAGGCCCGGTCGGATGGCATGTTCTCGACCAGGGCCAGGATGCCAACCACATCGATCGGCGCCTTGCGGCGTGCCGCCGCGACGATGGCGCCGGCAACCGACGCGGCACCCGCCATGTCGCCCTTCATGGTCACCATCCAGCCCGGCTTCTTCAGGCACAGCCCGCCGCTGTCGAAGCACACACCCTTGCCCACGAGCGCGATCGGCCGCGATTTCTTTTGCCGGCTGCCGTTCCAGCGCAGCACCACCAGGCGGGGTGGGTAATGGGATCCCTGCCCCACCGCCAGAATTCCCCCGGCGCCCATCCGCTCCAGCGCCTTTTCGTTCAACACCTGGACCGCGATCCCCAGTTTCTTGAGGGGCAGCATTTTGCGCGCGAAGATTTCGGGATAAAGGGTGGCCGGCGGCTCGTTGACCAGGTCGCGCGCGAGCAGCACGCCATCGCCCAATGCCTCCGTCGCTACCCGTGCGCGCGCCAGCATTGCGCGCCGGCCGAAAATCACGGTCAGGCACTGCACAGGCGATTCGCCCGGCTCCTTCTTGGGCCGGGTCAGAAATTTGTCGAAACGATAGTTGCGAAGCCGCGCGCCCAGGATCAAATTCGCGGCGAAGGTCGCGCCCTCCAGCCGCACCTCGCTCGGCAAATCGGCGTGCACGCTTGCCGAGGCCTCGCCCGCCTGCATCAGATGGGCGGTGATGGCCCCGCCCACTTCCCGCGCGACCAGGGCCGACACTTCCTTGGCAAGGCCCAAACCCGCGACCAGGATGCGCCGCACCGGGACCGAGGACGGCGCCACGATGTCGATGATCTGGCCCTTCTTGGAATCCGCCCGCGGCAATTCCAACGCGCGCGAGATGGCGCCGCCGCTGGCCTCGTCGAGGGCTATCCCCGAGGGCGACAGTGCGCCACCCGAAGCGGCCAGAACCACGATCACCGCTTCCTCGCCACCCGGCCGGGCGGCGATTTCGATCTTCATGCCATTCCCCCGAAATCCGATTCGGCTGGTCAGCCGAACTCAAGGGCGCAGAACAGCACAAATGAATGCCGGTGCAAAGCCTGGGACCGATCGGCCAGTGCCCGGCCCCTCAGCCGAGCGCGCCCACGGTGTGGATGATGCCCGAGGATAGCCGGCGAGCCAGGCGATAGAGGCCGGAAATCGGCTGGAATATCCCCTGATGCTCGCGCTCATAGGTCTGGTGCCAATCGCCGACATAGCTCGCCTTCTCCCCGAAATCGCCCTCGAATTTCTCCTGCTCTACCTTGGGGAAAATGGTGCCGAGCTTCTCCACCGCGTCCTCGATCTCGAGGTGGAAGATCTTGGAGACCAATTGCTGGCGCGAAATGTTGTGCTGGTCGGAGAACTCCGGGATGCGCGTGCTCAAGGCAAAGATGCGCATGAGAAGGGCGATGCGAATGCCGTGCATCAGCCGCAAATTGAGTTTGACGGCCGGGTCGATCTTGGATTTTCCGGTGCCGATCAGCGCCAATCCGTCGCGCAGATCCAGCATGTCGCGCTGGAACACGCGATAGATCTTGGCTAGTTTCTCGTACAGCCCCTCGGCCTCCAGATGCTCGGCCACCCGGCGCAATTCCCAGGCCCGGGACAAGTCGCGCGATTGATAGGCGCGGCTCAGCCATTGCCCCGGATCGAACAGATCGACATAGGATTTGAGCGAATCCAGATCGGTGAATTCCACCGCCCATTCCACCATGCCGAGGATGCGGCGGAATCGCGGCGATGTGGAATGAACGCGCTGGAACCGCTCCGGATCCTTGCGAATGGCCTCGCCCACGCCCCCCACCGTGTTGGCGAACAGCGCCAATTGCTGGAGAATCCCGTTGTGCGGAATGGCCCGCATCTGCGTCGGGTGGGTCAAATTGACCCGGGTGTTCAGCCCGTCGTGCTGGCGCTTGAGCGCGCGCGAACCGCTCGGAAACAGTAGATTGGGTCCGAACGTATCGAGAAGCGTGGCGTAGTTCGGGTCGTCCATCACCCGCTCGTTGAACCGGCGAATGGTGATGAAGAATTCCTTGATGTAATCCTCCTCCAGCCGGTAGGCCGGATCGCCGAGGATCTCGGGTGCCGGGCGCGCCAGGGCGAATTCCACGATCCAGGACAATGACGCCAGCGCGATCCCTGGCGTGATGAAATAGACGTAGCCGTCACCGCCCTGGAAACTTGCTTCCTCCTTCACCCGGATGCCCAATTGCTCGAACTTGGCCCGGCTGGCCGGCGAGGCGATATATTCCAGGCGCGCGAGGAACCCTTCCGGGTGCCCGCCGCGTCCGATCGATTCGCCATGGGTATCGAAGATCACCAGCTCGATATCGGCGAAGCCCCGATCGCGCAGCAATTCCGCGAGCTTGAGGCGGAACCATTCGACCGACACGCCGGCCACGATCTGGCCGAGATGGCGCCCCGCGTCGGAGAACCCGGTCTGGATGCAAAGGCGACCGCGCTTGCGCACATAGGCGGCGTAGCTCGAATTCTGCAGGCACTCGTCGATCACCCGAATGCCGCGCTCGAAGGCCTTGGTGGTCTCGAACAGGGGCGAGATATCGACCTTGTCCTCGACCGCGAAATACTTGGCGAAATAGAGTGCCGCCAGCAGCGTCAAGGGCGATTCGCTCTCCGCGATCAGGAAACGGACCGGGGTGGTCGCGTCGATGTATTTCAGCATCTTGGCGACGATCATGAACAGTCGTTTGGCCGAAGTGCGCTCCGACAAGATCGAGGCGAAGTTAGCGCTGACCGGCTGCACGCCGGCCAGCAGCCGGTTCATGGCCGCCATGTAGGAGCGCTTGCGCGCCGGGTCGTCGGGCTCGGTCTCCATGCCGATCAGCTTGCGGATCGCGTTGTGAATCTGCGCCGCGTTCAACCGCACATGGGTATGCGCCAGGCCGAGCCCGTGATTGCGCAGTTCCGCCCGCAGGATGAAGAGCCGCCGGCGCGCCTCGGCAAGCCGGGTCATGGCCAGCGCCCGTTCGATCAGCTCCAGAAGCTGGCCCGATTCGATCAGCCGCAATTTCCGCCCCTCGTGCATGCGCTTGGCCAGCCTCCGGACCTCCTCGACCCATTGCTCGGCGTCGGATGCCTTGCCCTGGAAGACCTCGATCTCGTCGCTCGCCTCCTTGATGGCAAGCGCCAGGCGGCTCTCGATCGATTCCAGAAGATGCGCGAGATCGACGCCGTCTTGGCCGCGCCCGGCCAGGCCTCGCAAGGCTTGCACATCGGCCAGGTAACGCTGCAATTGCACGGCCTGCAGCTTCAGCCGCTTGAACAGCGTGTCGCTCCAGCGGATGTCGGAGCGACCGTCGAGGTCATAGCCGACCCAGGAGGCGACGGTCAGCAGCAGCGGCGTCAATTCCTCCCATTCCTTGGGATAGAGCTCTTGCGCGACGTCAAAAGCGATCTCGTAGACCCGCCGCAACGCCGCCTGGATGTTGGTGATCGCCACGATCGAGAGCGCGTGCTCGTGCGCCAGGTTCAAGGGCTCGTGCGGCCGATGCTCCACGCGCTTGGCGCCGGCCAGAAGCTCACGCCTTCCGGCGGCATTCAGCCGCCGCCCTTCGCGATCGCATCCGATCGCCAGCTCGGCCATATTGGTGAGCATGGCATCGGATTGACTGAAGGTCGGGTGCGCGGTGATGACAATGCCGAAGAGCTCCCGACCCAGGATTGCCTTGAACTCGGCGAACGGCCGGATCGCCGCCTTGTTTTTGCCCGGCCCCGAAGGTGTGAGCGCTGCCCCACGAATGGCGGCACGAATGGCGGTCTCTGATTTCTCCTGGTCGCGCTGGCCGATATAAGCGTTCAGCCGATCGACGCGGTGCTCGTAGGCCTGGACGATCAGGTCCTGGATCAAATCTTCCAAGGTCCCGTAGTCGAACTCGCCATTATCCAGCCGCTTGCCAACCTCGAGGGCAAGCAGCTTGACGGAATTACCGAAGGGATTGCGTTCGCGCAATCCCATGAGATCGCCGAACACCTTTTCAAGATCGTCCTCCAACCGCCGCGGGCCGGAGCCGGCTCCGGGCGCGAAGACCCGGAATTCAGACGCCAAGCCATCGGCGCGCTTCCGGCCTGGCCCGGCGCGTTTGCGCAAGGCGGGCGCCTGGGCGCGCAAGGGTGCGCCGCGTCTGGCGCCGCCGGCCATTTCCGAGACTTTCCCAGCCATCCGCGACCTCGCCCCTTTCGCCGCTATTGTTGTGGTTCCAATGCTTGATTCCCGATCAATCCCGTTGGAACCACAACACATGCCCTTCCCATTTGCTAGTGTTCCGGGCCGACATGTCCCTGGAGCGGAATGTCGGTTGCGGAACACTAGCTAGGCAGCGGCCTTGCCCAGCGCCTGCAGCATCGTGGAGCCGAGCTCGGCCGGCGTGGGCGCGACCGCGATGCCCGCCGAACGCAAGGCCTCGATCTTCTCGGCCGCACTTTCCCCGCCGCCGGAAACAATGGCACCGGCATGGCCCATGCGCCGGCCCGGCGGCGCGGTCACGCCGGCGATGAAGCCGACCACCGGCTTCTTGCGCTTGGCGCGGCGAATGAACTCCGCCGCCTCGATCTCCGGTGTGCCGCCGATCTCGCCGATCATGATGACGCAATCGGTCTGGTCGTCGGCCAGAAATAATTCCAGGCAATCGACGAAACTGGTGCCGTTGACCGGATCGCCGCCGATCCCGACCACGGTCGATTGACCGAGGCCGGAAGCGGTTGTCTGCATCGAGGCTTCGTAGGAGAGTGTGCCGGAGCGCGAAACGATGCCGACCCGCCCGGGCTTGTGGATATAGCCGGGCATGATGCCGATCTTGCACTCGAAGGGCGTGAGCAACCCGGGGCAATTGGGGCCGATCACGCGCGTCTTGGTGTGGCGAAGCTCCTTCTTCACCCGCGCCATGTCCTGGACCGGGATGCCGTCGGTGATGCAAACGATGAGATCGAGCTCGGCGTCGATTGCTTCCAGCATGGCGTCGAGCGCGTAGATCGGCGGCACATAGATCGCGGTCGCGCTCGCCCCGGTGCGCTCTCTTGCCTCCATCACCGTGTCGAAGACCGGCAAGCCCAGATGCGTGGAGCCGCCGCGCCCGGGTGTGACCCCGCCGACCATCTTGGTGCCGTGCTCGATCGCCTGCTGCGAATGGAAGGTGCCCTGGGTGCCGGTGAAGCCCTGGCAGATGACCTTGGTGTTCTTGTCGACCAGAATGGCCATGGGTTCAGGCCCTCCCCTGCGTTGCCTGCACGATCTTGTGGGCGGCATCGGACAGCGAATTGGCGGCGATGATCGGCAGTCCCGAATTGCGCAAGATCTCGCGTCCCAGATCGACATTGGTGCCTTCCAGGCGCACCACCAGCGGCCGGTCAAGCCCCACCTCGCGCGCGGCGTCCACGATCCCCTCGGCGATCGAATTGCAGCGCATCATGCCGCCGAACACGTTGACCAGGATGCCCTTCACTTGCGGATCGTTGAAGATCAGCCGAAAGGCGCAGGCGACGCGGTCCTTGGTCGCCGCCCCGGCGATATCCATGAAATTGGCCGGCCTTCCGCCGCTGTGCTTGATGATGTCCATGGTCGCCATGGCGAGCCCGGCGCCATTCACCATGCAGCCGATCTCGCCGTCCAGCTTGACGTAATTGAGATCGTGGCGCGCCGCCTCCACCTCCAGCGGGTCGGCCTCGTCGTCGTCGCGCAGATCCTCGATGTCGCGATGGCGGAAAAGGGCGTTGTCGTCGAACGCCATCTTAGCATCGAGCGCCATCAGCTTGCCGCTGCCGGTGACCACCAGCGGGTTGATCTCGAGCAGGCTGGAATCGGTATCGGTGAAGGCCAGGTTCATGGCCGTCAGCAGGCGCACGAACTTGTGCACCTCGCGATCCTTGAAACCGAGGGCAAAGGCGACGCGCCGCGCATGAAAACTCCGCATCCGAGTGGCCGGGGGCAGCAACAGGCGGAAAATCTTGTCTGGCGTCTCGGCGGCCACCGTCTCGATGTCCATGCCGCCCTCGGTCGAGGCGATGATCGTGACGCCACCCGTGCGCCGGTCGATCAATTGCGCGACATAAAGCTCGCGGGCGATATCCGAGCCCTGCTCGATATAGACCCGCTTGACTTCCTTGCCCTCGGGCCCGGTCTGATGGGTGACCAGGCGCATGCCCAGCATCTTGTCGGCGACCGCGACCACTTCCTTGACCGAGCGGCACAGTTTTACCCCGCCCGCCTTGCCCCTTCCACCGGCGTGGATCTGGGCCTTCACCACCCAGACCGGGCCGTCCAGTTCCTCGGCGACCGATTCCGCCTCGGCCGGATTGTGCGCCACGTCCCCGCGCGGCACCGGCACCCCGAAGCGCCTCAGAATCTGCTTAGCCTGGTACTCGTGAATATTCATCGCCTGCCCCTATCGAGATTCGGACCACGAACCATTTGGGCTGCCCCGTCGCGGGAGATGTCAGCGCCGCGATCCATTTTTTCGGCGGCCGAGATTTTCCATGCCGACCGTTTCAGTCTTTCGGCAAGTCCCAATCGACGTCATTTCGAGTCGTCCGGCGCGCGAGCACATTGGTCGCGCGGGAGATTGGCGCGGGCGGGACACATTCCTCCGGGAAAATTCTGTTCCGGATGCCACCGCCTACACCTATCTAGTTTATTTTGTTAAATCTTTTCGGCTGTCTTGATTTCGACTAGGATGAATTGGAAAGCGCCATCGAGTCGCTTTTTGGCAAATGCCTGACCGGCTGGTCAGGGTCGAACCCTACGGTTTCAGGAGTGTAGCCCTGAAATACCTTGCCGACATGCCCGCCCTGGGACAATTCGTCGCAATCGTTCTGTGGCTTGGCGGATGTGCCGCGCCCACGACCGACGAGGGTATCGGCCGAGGAGAGGTGCTACCGACACCGCCAGTTATCGATGCCAGACAATATGTCGAGTTCCCCAGCCCCGGCCTTGAATGCGTGCCCTATGCGCGCGACCATTCGGGGATCGGAATATTCGGCGACGCCTATCGATGGTGGGACATCGCCGCCGAATATTTCATGCGCGGACCGGAACCCATTCCGGGCGCGGTTCTGGTTCTGGAGCGAACCCGGCGTCTGCGCTTTGGTCACCTCGCCGTCGTGGCGCGCGTTTTCGGCCCGCGTCAGATCCTGGTCGATCACGCCAATTGGATTCCCGGACGGATCGTCACCGGCATGCCGGTGGTCGATGTTTCCCCGGACAACGACTGGACGTTGTTGCGATTCTGGAACAAGGAAAGCGCCGCCTTCGGTGCCATATACCGGGCCGACGGCTTCATTTACAATCCAGGAACCATCGCCCTCGGTCTGGCTTCCCCAAGACGGGATTTCAGGACTCGCGCGGTCTCGGGCGGCGGCTGAGAAGCCCGCGCCGGTCGAGCCAGTCAATGGTGTCGGCGAGCGTTTCGGCGAGCGGCCTTGGCATCCAGCCAAGTTCGGTTCGCGCCTTGCGGCAATCGAAGGCCATGGAGCTGCGCGCCAGTCGCACGCCAGTGATGGGCGCGATCGGCGGTTTGCCGGTTACATTCGCCATTGCCTCGCTGACGAACGCTGCCGCCAGCGCCAGCGCATAGGGAACACGGCGCCGGGTCATGGAAAGGCCGGTAAGGCGCGACAATTCGGCGAGCAGATCGGGAAGGCGCAGATTGACGCCGCCCAGGATGTAGCGCTCGCCAACGCGGCCCCGCTCGGCCGCCAGGATATGACCGAGTGCCACGTCGCGCGCGTCCACCAGATTGAACTCGCAATCCAGATAGGCCGGATTGGCGCCGTTGAGAAACCCCAACAACATTCGTGTGGGCGGGGTCAGCAATTCGTCGTCCGGTCCAAGCGGCATGGTCGGATTGACGATCACCACCGGCAAGCCATCCTCGGCCGCCCGGCGCGCCGCATCCTCGGCCAGGAACTTGGATCGGCAATAGGGCCCCGGCACGTCATCCACGCCGAGATGGACGGTTTCGTCGATCAGCGACTGGCGCCCTCCGGGCATCGTGCGCCAATTCTTAAGGACCGATTCGGTCGAGGTGTGCACCACGCGCGAAGGCCCGCACTTTCGCGCCGCCTCCAGGACGTTCCGCGTGCCCTGATGATTGACCCGATCGAACTCGCCCGGATCGGCGGCCCATAAATTTGGGTTGGCGGCCAGATGGAAGACCCGTTCGCAGCCATCCATCGCCCTCAGTACGACGTCACCATCGGTGATCGACCCGGCGATCGCCGCAACCCCTTCGGGGGCGCCGGTCCAGGGGCGTAAATCGAGCACGCGGACAGGCCGCCCCCGGGCCCGCAGCGCGGCCACCAGGTGGCGGCCGATGAAGCCGCACCCGCCGGTCACCAAATCCATCGGCGCCCAATCTCGAACATTCTTGCGTCTGTATGGGCGATGGGTCTTGGGGCTGTCAAACCGGCGCCTGACCCTTGGCGGGCGGCGCATCCTCCTGTATTCGGGTGCCGAACGGGTGCTCGCGGCATGTCGGCCGCGGGGGCGCACTCGCGTCAATCGACGTTTCCAGCGGGCACGGGGCCCTCCTGCCGATGATTGAAGCCGTCGTCACGCGCCTGGTCGGATTGTGCGCGGGCCGACCCTGGGCAACGATCCTGGTCTCGATTTTGGTCACTTCGGCCGCCGGGTTCTACGCCTTCGGGCACCTCAAGATGGATACCAACACGGCCTCGATGATCGCCGACGATCTGGCGTGGAAAAAGGAATTCATCCGCTTCGGCGAATTGTTTCCGCGCGACAATGGGCTGCTGGTTGTGGTCGTCGATGGCAAGACCCCGGATCTGGCCGAGGACGGGGCCGCCAAGCTGGCGGGAGCCTTGGCCGGGCGACCCGATCTATTCGCGAGTGTGCGCCGCGCCGATGGCGGCGCCTATTTCGACCGCTATGGCCTGATGCTGCTGCCGATCGAGGATCTGCGGCGGATCGCCCAATCGATCATCCGCGCCCAGCCCTTCATCGCCAGCCTGGCGGCGGACCCAAGTGCCCGGGGGCTGTTCGAGGTTCTGTCGCTGGCCTTGACCGGCATCGCTTCCGGGTCCGGCGACTTGTCGCGATTGGAAACGCCGCTGGCGGCGATCGCCAACGCCATGAGCAGCGCCTTTGCCGGCGAGACCACGCCCATGTCATGGCGCGCGCTGATGATCGATCAGCCGATCGATCCGCGCGAATTGCGCAAACTCATCCTGACCCAGCCAATACGCGACTTTCAATCGCTCCGCCCCGGCGCCAAGGCCTCGCAATTCATCCGCGACACCGCGCGCGAATTGGCGCTCTCGCCGGAGAACGGCGTGACCATTCGCCTGACCGGTATCGTCGCGCTGAACGACGAGGAATTCGCCACCTTGGCCGAGGGCATGGGATGGGCGCTTTTCGTTTCGGCGGCGCTGGTTCTCGGCCTTCTTTTCCTGGCCCTCAGGGGATTGAAGCCGGTTCTTGCCGCCTACATCACCCTTGCCATCGGCCTCATTCTGACCCTGTGCTTCGCTGCCCTGACCGTGGGATCGCTCAATCTGATCTCGGTTGCCTTCGCGGTGATGTTCATCGGGCTATCCATCGACTTCTCCATTCAATTCGCGGTTCGCTTCGCCCAGGAGCGCTTCACCGCCGGCGGTGAAGGGGCCATGGGTCGCACCGCCACCGCCATCGCCCGGCCCTTGACCTTGGCCGCGATCGCCATCGCCGGCGGGTTCCTGTCCTTCATCCCGACCGAGTATCGCGGCGTCTCCGAACTGGGGATGATCGCCGGCGCCGGCATGGCGATCACGCTCATCCTCAATCTGTCGCTTCTGCCGGCGTTGCTCCAATTGCTCCGGCCTGGCGGACGGGCGCTCGACATGGGCTATGCCTGGGCGCGGCGGCCAGATCTTTTCTTTCAGAATCAGCGGCTTCCGGTGATTTCCGCTTGGGCGATCGCCTCTCTCGCCGGCGCGTTCGCTCTCGGCGGCATCAGCTTCGATTTCAATCCTTTGCACCTGAAGGATCCCGAGGCCGAATCGGTCGCGACCCTGCGCGACATGATGCGCGATCCCCTGCGGGCTCCCTATGGCGTGGAGATCGTGATGGAATCGATCGACGCGGCCGAGGCGATGGCGCGCCGGCTTCGTGAACTGCCCGAAATCCATGACGCGATTTCGGTGCATCGGTTCGTCCCCGCCGACCAGGGAGAAAAACTGGCGATCATCGCCGATCTGGCCGATCTCGTGGGGTTCAGCCTCGAACCCCTTGAGGTGGCGCCCCCGCCCGACGCCGAACAGGTGCGGGCGGCCCTTGCCGAGACCGCTTCCAAGCTGCGCGACATCGCGCGCGATTCCGACGTTGCGCGGCAACTCGCCCGCCTTCTCGACCAGGCCGCGCGGACCCAAGACGATTTCCAGTCGATCCTCGACCATGTCCTGGTGTCGTCCCTGCCGGGGCGGCTCGAGCAACTGAAGGCAGCACTCGGTGCCGGGCCGCTTGACGTGAACACTCTGCCGCCGGAGATCCGCGAAGATTGGGTGGCAAAGGGCGGCGAGGCGCGGATCGCCGTCTTTGCCGAGGGCGACAGCGACGACAACGCTGTCCTGGAGCAATTCGTGACCGCCGTCCGGACCCTGGCGCCGCACGCGACGGGGCCGGGGGTTCAAATTCTCGAATCCGGCCGCGCGGTCGCCCATGCTTTCCGTACCGCAAGCTGGCTGGCGCTGGGAGCGATGGCGGCGTTGCTGTTCCTGGTGTTGCGCCGGCCAAAGGATGTCGCCCTGGTGCTCGCCCCCCTGCTGGCCGCCGCCTTGACCACATCCCTTCTATGCCGGCTGGCCGGCCTGGCACTCAATTTCGCCAATGTGATCGCGCTGCCGTTGATGCTTGGCATCGGCGTCGCATTCAACATCTACTTTGTCATCAATTGGCGCGCCGGGATTTCCCTGCCGCTGCAAACCAGCACGGCGCGCGCCATCCTGTTCAGCGCGCTCACGACAGCAGCTTCCTTCGGCAGTTTGGCGGCCTCCAGCCATGTAGGCACTTCCGGCATGGGATTGCTGCTGTTGCTGGGGCTTGGCGTGACGCTGGCCACCACCTTCACGTTGCTGCCGGCCCTGCTGGGGCCGGTGCCAACTAGGGTCAAACCCGGATCGGCCTGAGCTTGGCGTTAGGCGCCCTCGCGCATCTGCCTGATCTTGTCCTCCAGCGCCGCGTTCAGCGAATCGATGCCGCCGGACACCAGCGTCGAGGAGAAATCGGCGCGCAGCCGCGCCACTTCCGAGATCGTTCCGTTGTAATAGACATCGGCGATCCGCCACGCGCCATCGATCTCGCGCAGGAGATAGCTGAGCCGCACCGGCTCGCCATCGGCGCGCGTCAGCCTGGTCAGGACCACGGGCTTGCCGGCGGATTCCCTGACCTCGAGCACCTCGAACACTTGGCCCTGGAAGGATTTGAACCGGGAAGCGTAGTTGGCGATCATGAAGCGTTCGAATTCGGCGATCGCGCCCGCGCGTTGATCGGCGTCAAGCTTGTCCCAGCTGGCGCCGATCGCTCGCTCCGCCATCCCCGCGACATCGAAAGCCGCGCGGATCGCCGGTGCCAGGCGATCGAATCTCCCGTCGAAACCCAGCGCCGGCCCCTCCTTCATCACCGCGATCAGCGAATCGTAGAAGGCCCGGATGACCGCCTTGTGAAGGTCGGCTTCCTGCGCCAAGGCGATGGGCGCCGGCGCCAGCGTCGCGGCCAGCAACGAGAGGATCAGGCCGCGCCGGTCGATCACGGCAGCCGCGCCACCCGTTGCTCGATGCCAAGGGCCATGAACGCCGTCGCCGCGATGTGCTTGGCGTTCAATTGCGCCACATCGTATTGCTTGGCCGGCGCATCGTGATCGACGAAAATATCCGGAAGCACCATCGGCCGCACCTTCAATCCGGCATCGAGAATCCCGGCATGAGCCAGATGGTGAAGGACATGCGCGCCAAATCCGCCGATCGCCGCTTCCTCGATGGTGATCAGCACCTCGTGCTCGCGCGCCAGGCGCTCGACCAGGTCGGTGTCCAGCGGCTTGCAAAAGCGCGCGTCGGCAATTGTGGTCGAGAGGCCCTTGGCCGCCAGTTCGTCGGCCGCCTTCAGGCATTCCGCCAATCTAGTGCCATAGCTCAGGATCGCGATCTTGGTCCCCTCGCGCACGATCCGGCCCCGGCCGATCGGCAGCACCGTTCCCCGTTCCGGCAGGGCGACGCCGTTCCCCTCCCCGCGTGGATAGCGCAGCCCACAGGGCTGGTCGTCGATGGTGGCCGCGGTCGCCACCATGTGCATGAGCTCGGCCTCGTCGGAGGCCGCCATCAGCACGAAGTTCGGGAGACAGCCTAGATAGGCAACGTCGAAACTACCGGCATGCGTCGCTCCGTCGGCGCCCACCAGGCCCGCCCGGTCCATGCAGAAACGGACCGGCAGCGACTGGATGGCCACATCGTGAACGACCTGGTCATAGGCGCGCTGCAGGAACGTCGAATAGATGGCGACGAAGGGCTTCAGTCCCTCGCAAGCCATGCCGGCGGCAAAAGTCACGGCATGCTGCTCCGCGATACCCACATCGAAGGACCGGTTCGGGAACGCCTTCTCGAACAGATCGAGCCCGGTTCCAGACGGCATCGCCGCGGTGATGGCGACCACCCTTTCATCGGCCTTCGCCTCGGCGATCAGGGCCTTGGCGAACACGCTGGTGTAGCTCGGCGCCTTGGGCGTCGATTTTTGCTGCACGCCGGTCGCCACGTCGAACTTGACCACGCCGTGATACTTGTCGGCGGAGCTTTCCGCCGGTTCATAGCCCTTGCCCTTCTGGGTGACGGCGTGAATCAGGACCGGGCCGGGTTCGGCGGAATTGCGGATATTCTGCAGCACTGGCAAGAGGTGCTCGATATTGTGGCCATCGATCGGCCCGACGTAATAGAACCCCAATTCCTCGAACAGCGTGCCACCGCCCGCGATCATGCCGCGAGCGAATTCCTCCGCCTGCTGGGCCGCCCGCCGCAGCCCGCGCGGAAGCATCTTGCTCAGATCCTTGGCGGCATGTCGGAACGATCGGAAGGAACTCGACGAAAGCGATCGCGACAGATAGGCGCTCAATGCCCCCACCGGCGGAGCGATCGACATGTTGTTGTCGTTCAGAATGACGATCAGGCGCGTGTCGCGCGAACCGGCGTTGTTCATCGCCTCATAGGACATCCCGGCGCTCATCGCCCCGTCGCCGATGACCGCGATGACATTGCGCTTGCGCCCGAGAATTTCGCTTCCCACCGCCATGCCCAGGCTAGCCGAGATCGAGGTCGAGGAATGGGCCGCGCCGAACGGGTCGTATTCCGATTCCGACCGCCTGGTGAACCCCGACAGGCCGCCGCCCTGGCGCAGCGTACGAATGCGATCGCGCCTTCCGGTCAGGATCTTGTGCGGATAGGCCTGGTGCCCGACATCCCAAACCAGCCGGTCGTAGGGCGTGTCGAATACGTAATGCAGCGCCACGGTCAATTCGATGACACCGAGGCCGGCGCCCAAATGGCCGCCGGTCACCGAGACGGCGTCGATGGTTTCTTGGCGCAGCTCCTCGGCAACCTGTGGCAATTGCCCCGGATCGAGCTGGCGCAGTTGCGCCGGCGTCTTGATTCGGTCCAACAATTGTGTCCTGGTGTGGGGCGACACGATCCACTTCCCCTCATGAAGGTCATTGAATTTGCTTGGTGCCCAAACCAGTCGGGCAAAGGTTAATGCCCGCCGCAGCCATGGGGATCGCTAGGCTTATAGGAGAGTTAGCCGGCAAATGCTAGCCACGCTGTACCCGGTAACAAATATCTTACTTAAATGTAAGGTTTTATCGGCGCTTGCGTGTGTGTGGTAGGCAAACCGCGCCGACTATGTTAAGGGGGCGTCTGTGGTCGTGCCTTCCGCGGCCGGCAGCCGAGAGTCCGTGTGACGATGAAAGTAGTGTTGGCACAACCGCGTGGCTTTTGCGCCGGAGTCGAGCGGGCGATCGAGATCGTGGAAAAGGCGATCCAGATCTATGGCCCGCCGGTTTACGTGCGTCACGAGATCGTCCATAACCGCTACGTTGTCGACGAGTTGCGCGCCAAGGGCGCGGTCTTCGTGGAGGAACTGGACGAGGTGCCGATCGGCAAGATCGCGATTTTCAGCGCCCATGGCGTGGCCAAGATCGTCGAGGTGAATGCGCAGGCGCGCAATCTGCAGGTCATCGATGCCACCTGCCCGCTCGTTTCCAAGGTTCATACCGAGGGAAGGCGCTACGCCGCCCAAGGCCGCGAGGTGGTCCTGATCGGCCATGCTGGCCACCCCGAGGTCGAGGGCACCATGGGACAGGTCCCTGGCGGCGTCCTCTTGATTTCAAATGTCCGCGACGTCGAGGGACTCCAGGTCAAGGACCACGACAAATTGGCCTATGTCACCCAAACCACGCTCTCGGTTGACGACACGCGCGAAGTGATCGAGGCGCTGAAGGGCCGGTTCCCCAACATCATCGGCCCGGACACCAGGGATATCTGCTACGCGACGCAAAATCGGCAGAAGGCGGTCCGGGAATTGGCCGAACAGGTCGACGTCATTCTGGTCATCGGCGCGCCCAATTCTTCGAATTCCAACCGGCTGCGCGAAATCGCCGAGGAATTGGGCGTGCGTAGCCATCTGATCGAAACCGCCGAGCAGCTCAACCCAACTTGGCTGGACGGCGTCGCTTCGATCGGCATTACCGCGGGCGCCTCGGCGCCCGATATCCTGGTCCAGGAGGTGGTCGAGAAACTGCGCGCACTCAGCGGCATCAGCCTTCATGTCATGGACGGGATCGCGGAAAATGTAAAATTCCGCCTGCCGGCGCAATTGAACGACCGGGTCCCGGACCGGGTCGGCGCCTGATCCCACGGAAAAACCTTCGGCTCAAGGAGCGCATTTTGGCTGTCCCTCTGCGTCAAGCGCTACGAATCGGCGCCTATGTCGTGAAGCAGCACCTGACCGGGCGCAAGCGCTATCCGCTTGTGCTCATGCTGGAGCCGCTTTTCCGCTGCAATCTGGCCTGCGCGGGCTGCGGCAAGATCGATTACCCCGACGAGATCCTGAACCAGCGTATTTCGGTCGAGGATGCGCTTTCGGCGGCACGGGAATGCGGCGCACCGGTCGTATCTATCGCGGGTGGCGAGCCGCTCCTGCACAAGGAGCTGCCGACGATCGTCGCGGGCCTGATCGGGCAAAAGCGCTTCGTCTATTTGTGCACCAACGCGCTGTTGCTGGAAAAGAAGATGGACCAGTACCGGCCCTCGCCCTTTTTCACCTGGTCGGTGCATCTGGATGGCGGGCGCGACGAACACGACAAGTCGGTCTGTCAGCAGGGTGTCTACGAGAAAGCTGTCGCGGCCATCGGCCTCGCCAAGGAAGCCGGCTTCCGGGTCAACATCAATTGCACGTTCTTCGACGGCACCGAGCCGGAGAAGGCAGCGCAATTCTTCGACGATGTGATGGCAATGGGGGTGGACGGCATCACTGTATCCCCGGGCTACGCTTATGAGCGCGCGCCCGATCAGCGGCATTTCCTCAATCGCAAGCGCACCAAGCAATTGTTCCGCGACATCTTCCGGCGGGGCGATCGCGGCAAGCGCTGGCGGTTCAGCCAATCCTCGCTGTTCCTGGATTTCCTGGCCGGCAACCAGACCTATCATTGCACGCCCTGGGCCAATCCGACGCGGACCGTGTTCGGCTGGCAGCGGCCCTGCTATCTCCTGGGCGAGGGCTACGCGCGGAGCTTCGTCGAGTTGATGAGCGAAACCGATTGGGATTCCTATGGCGTCGGCAATTACGAGAAATGCGCCGATTGCATGGTCCATAGCGGGTTCGAGGGAACGGCGGTCAAGCACGCGATCGCGCGGCCGTTGAAGGCGCTCCGGGTGGCATTGGGCGGGGTCGCGGTGGATGGCCCGATGGCCCCCGAGGTTCCGATCGATAACCAGCGGCCGGCCGAATTCGTCTTCCGCGGCCATGTCGATCGGGCGATGGCCGACATCCAGGCCGGCCGAC